>CANGOE010000080.1 GCA_947455455.1 Hyphomicrobiales bacterium | reverse complement strand
GGTTTTTCAAGCAGGCTTCAAAACTTTCCTGTGTGAAACCGGCCTGACGCATCAAAGTTTGCAGGGCTTCGGCGGGTTTGTCGGCATAGGCCCAGGTCTTTTGGGTGCTGAACAGCAAATCGGTGATCGGATAGAACCGCTCATTGCCATTGCAACGCGACAGCATGAAACCGGCAACGGCCAGCGGGTCCAGCGGGAATTCGCGCAGAATAAAGCGGACCTTGCCGGTCTCGATATATTTGGCCTTCAAAGTGGGCCAGACATCGGCATGGAAAGCCGCACAATGCGAGCAGGTCAGCGAGGCATATTCGTAAATCGTGACCTTGGCATCGTCTTTGCCCATCACGACATCGCCAAGAGGACCGGGCACGGCCAGCGCCTCGGCGCTGAATTTGGGTTCGGCTTTGGCCTCTGTGCCAAGCACCACAGGGGACAGGCCGATCAGGCTATAGGCCAGAGCGGATTTTGAAAGGTCGCGACGGCTAAACATGGGCTTCTCCTATCATTCTGGCCCATCTCATGAACGAGAGAATGCCCCGGGGCAAGCGGGATGAGCACAGGATGATCCCCTTTTAGAGGGATTTTTGATAAAGAACAGGGTTAATCATTGACCAAGGGGGCACAAGGCTCAAGCCGCCGGATCGACAGGATCGGGCTTTCCCCCTGCTCTTTTCAGGCGGTTTTGTCTTTTTTGTGGCCATCGGACAAAATCCCCGCCCCTAAGCGGACAAGCGCCTCACGCAAGCCCGCATCCTCGATCGCACCGATCCGCTGGCTGGCCTGTTCGATCATGGCGGGATCAAGTGTCCGGCGCTGGGGCTTGTGGGCCTGTTTAGGAACAGGACCCTGCTTGATGACAATCTTGCCGATGCACCGCCAGCCATAACGGGCATTGACCCGTTCGATCAGCACCGGCACCATGTGCTGGATATCGAGCGCAAAAGCGCTTTCAACCTTCAAAACCAGTGTGGCGGCCTCCCCACCCTGTCCATCATCGGCATAGGTCCGGCGTCTGGGCCATTCGATTTTGACCGGACGCGAGAATTCCGCCAGCTTGTCGCCGATAATCTCTGGCCAGCCGGTAATGATATCGGTCGAGGCAAAGCCTTGCGCCGCCATGATGGGTTGCAAACAGGTCTCGAGCAATTCGGCCAAAGGTTTGGGACCGGATTTTCCACCCGCTTTGCCGCCCACTTTGCCGCCAGTTTTGCTCTCGGAAGGTTTCAGGGCCAAGGACACACCAATCTTTTACCAGATGGTTGGCGAAACCAACCCCCAACGCTATCTATACGGGCATGGTAAAGCCTTCTGCCCCAGACTCAAAGTCCAATCCCGTCCCCGCCGGTCATGCCAGCCTGTTGCTGGACTGGTACGATCAGGCCAGACGGGTCTTGCCCTGGCGTGCCTTGCCGCATGAACAGGCTGATCCCTATCGGGTCTGGTTGTCGGAAGTAATGTTGCAACAAACCACGGTGCAGGCCGTCAAACCCTATTTCGAAACCTTTTTGCGGTTGTTCCCGACGGTTGAAAGCCTTGCCACCGCACCGACCGAACAGGTGATGAGCGCCTGGGCGGGCTTGGGTTACTATTCGCGCGCGCGCAATCTGCATGCCTGCGCCAAACAGGTCTGCACGCTTTATCAGGGTCAATTCCCGCGAGATTACAACAGTTTGAAAGCCCTGCCCGGCATCGGCGACTATACCGCCAGCGCGATCATGGCCATCGCCTTCGACCAGCGCGCCGTGGTGGTGGATGGCAATGTCGAACGCGTGATTGCCAGACTGTTCCGCATCGAGGAACCGTTGCCGCTCTCCAAGCCAACCATCAAGCAATATGCTGATCGGCTCACCCCGCACACGCGGTCCGGTGATTATGCGCAAGCGATGATGGACCTCGGTGCGACGCTGTGCACGCCGCGCTCGCCGAGTTGTTTTTTATGTCCGGTCCGCACCCATTGTGCAGGCCACAAAGCCGGCGACGAGGCAACGTTTCCAAGAAAAATGCCTAAAAAAAGCCGCCAGACCCGTTACGGAGCCGCCTTTTTGTGCCAGAGGAGCGACGGGGCGATATTACTGCGTACCCGTCCCGACAAGGGCCTGCTCGGCGGTATGAGCGAAATTCCGACAACCGAATGGCACGCCGACGCAACCGACCCCACACAGGATTTGCTTCAAGCCCCGCTGGCACTGGCATGGAAACAGGTCGTGCCACCTGTCCAGCATGTGTTCACCCATTTTCCGTTGGTTTTACGGGTCTATATCGCGGTTGCGCCACCCGATACTAAAGCCCCTGACGGGATGCGGTTTACGCCCCGTCATGCCCTGTCGAGTGAAGCCCTGCCCAATGTCATGGTCAAAGCGATTGCGCTTGGGTTGGATCAACTGTGACGAGACAGAACCGCTCCCAAGACAGGCGATAAGGCGGCATCATCCTGTAACCCTCCGCTTCGGCCCGTCCGGACGCGAGGGTCCGGACGGGTCCAGTGTCACAGTGGCCAAAGGGCTCAGCGGTCCTGATCGAACAGGTGATGCACGCCTTCGCGCATCCGCTGCATCCAGCCCAATGGCGAAGCACCCCCCTCATGCGGCATCCAGCGCAAGCGGTCGCGCTGTTTGTCGTCGAGTTTGGCATAGAGAGCCTCGAATGGCGGACGCACCAGTTTCATGGCATCCACTGTGGCTTGTGCCGTTTTTTCGACACGGGCCAGATGCGCCACCGGGGTGTGGTCCCCTAATTCGTTTGTGCTCGGGCAGGCTGTTTTGAAAATCTGGTCCGCTTTGGTCACAGCCGTTTTCAAAGCCTCGAAATCGGCGCGCTGATCCGCTTTGAGCTGGACCGCCCGTTCAAACCGTTTGAGGAAGCGGGGCGATAATTCGCTTTTGTCCTGACAGAACATCATCAGCGGCATCGCCTGCGCCATCATGCCCGATGGGCCACGCTCGCCCATGCGGTCCGCTTTCGGTCCTCTGGTCTCCTCCGGGACATTGACCTGTCCCTGCACGGGCGCTGGTTGTACCGGCATGGCGGGTGGGGGTGTTTGCGCCTGCGCCAAACCGATCGAGCCGACGACCAGGAGTGCGGCGAGCCCCGCTCGCAAAGGAACAGTGGCAGAATAAGTAGGGTGATACGCACTCGCACGGGATTGGGGAAGACGCGACATAGGGAAGTACCTCCTGCTGACTGGGTCATGTCGGGCCATTGCCAACCGGTAAACGGTTGATCCGCCAGCCATGCGGCTGACAGATGTCCAAAGACCCGAGACAGGAGAAGGTTGCCAAAGCATTGCGGCCGGTTCAGGGCGCAATGATGGTGATTTGATCAGGCGGCTGCCATAATTTGGCGCATATCGCGGCGCAATTCGTCGATCAACTGCATCTGGCCATTGCGCTCGACATGCCAGAATGTCCAGCCATTGCAAGCAGGGAGACCTTGCGCCAAAGCGCCGATTTTGTGGATGGAGCCGATAATCTGCTCATAGGCCAAAGCACCGTCGGGCCTGACCATGGCCTGATAGCGGCGTTTGGAATCCCACAAAATATCGCCGGGCGTGATCAATCCGGCCTCGATCAGACTGGCAAACGGCACGCGCGGCTCGGACCGGCGGGTCGGCCCCAAAGCGAGAACCGGATCGGCCAAGGGCTCGATCTGGGCAATGCGCTCGGCGGCGATTTTGGCATAATCGGGATCACGCTCGATCCCGATAAAATGGCGGCCCAACCGTTTGGCAACCGCACCGGTGGTGCCGGTGCCGAAAAACGGATCAAGCACGACATCCCCCGAATTGGACGAAGCCAGCATGACCCGCGCCAGCAGGCCTTCGGGTTTCTGGGTCGGATGGGCCTTGCGCCCTGCCCCGTCTTTCAGACGTTCGCCCCCGGTGCATAAGGGAATGAACCAGTCCGAGCGCATCTGCACATCTTCATTGCCAGCCTTCAGGGCCTCGTAATGAAAGGTGTAATTTTTGACCTGTTGCGAGCGCGAGGCCCAGATCAGGGTCTCATGCGCATTGGTGAAGCGGCGGCCCCGAAAATTCGGCATCGGATTGACCTTGCGCCAGACAATATCGTTGAGCACCCAGAAGCCGAGGTCCTGCATCGCAACGCCGACACGGAAAATATTGTGATAGGAGCCGATCACCCACAAGGTCGCTTCCGGCTTCATCACCCGCCGACATTCCGTCAACCAGGCACGGGTAAAGGCATCATAATCGGCAAAGCTGGCGAATTTGTCCCAGTCGTCATCAACCGCATCGACAAGGCTGTGATCGGGGCGCGACAAGGCACCTTCAAGCTGGAGATTATAGGGCGGATCGGCAAAAACCAGATCCACGCTGGCATCGGGCAACATCGCCAATTCTTTCAGGCAATCCCCCAGACGGATTGTATCCAGCTCGAGCGCGGGCTTTTCAAACGCAGGTCGGGTTTTCAGGCTGGTCTTGAACGCCCTGACATTGGATTTGGCCTGCGCGCGCTGTGATTGGGTCATAAAAGGTCACCATCTGGAATTGATGACCCCACAATGGCAAGACAAGGTAAAGAGGAGCTAAAGATTGAGGGCTCGACGGCTCTGTGGGCCGGCAAATTGGCAACGCAATTTCGTTATGGTTAACAATCTGTTAGTCTTGCTGTTCGTCTTGCAGTTGATCTTGCGGCTCTCGATGTTTGAGAGGCGCGAAACTCATGCGGTGATACGGGCTTGGCCCGTGCAGTTCCAAAGCCGCCAGATGCATGGCCGTGCCATAGCCCGCATGCGCGGCAAAGCCGTAACGCGGATCATGCGCGGACAAGCGCTCCATCAACCGGTCACGGGTGACTTTGGCAATGATGGACGCCGCGGCAATCGACAGGCTTTTGCCATCCCCGCCAATCAACGCCTCGCCGGAACAGGGCAAAGGCGGCACGTCGCGGCCATC
Source organism: Hyphomicrobiales bacterium (assembly GCA_947455455.1). Classification (GTDB taxonomy): domain Bacteria; phylum Pseudomonadota; class Alphaproteobacteria; order Rhizobiales; family Beijerinckiaceae; genus CAIYZJ01. Next base: position 5,033 of record CANGOE010000080.1, on the reverse strand, counting down.
CACCAGCACATGATCGGGCGGCACGGACAGGGCGTTGACCGCCCGCGTCATCGCCAGCAAGGTTGCCTGCCGGATATTGATGCGGTCAATGATCGGCGCAGGCACGCTGGCCACCGCCACATGAGCATGGCGCATGATCTCGAGATAAAGCGCATCGCGGCGGGCGGCAGACAGTGTTTTGGAATCATTGAGGCCGGAGGGCAGATGGTCGGGATCGAGAATCACGGCGGCCGCCACCACTGGCCCGGCCAAGGGACCGCGTCCCACCTCGTCCACACCCGCAATCGATCGCAATCCGGCAGAAAGCAAGGCCTGCTCGCGCGTGAAATCGGGTGTCGTTTTGACAGATTTGGATTTGGCCACCGTCTTTTTCATGGATGTCATGCTAGCATAGGCATCCCAACCGCCACAAACAGCATGACCACCCTAGAACAACGATAATTGCCCGCCTTGCGGCACAGGTGGCACAAACAGGTCATTGCGCAATTTCGAGCGGTTTTTGTTCAGCCCCAACCGCTGGCAGGCAAGTTGGAACCGTTTGCCGATCAATCCGGCATAGGCTCCCTCCCCCGTCTGGCGTGTGCCCCAGCGGGCATCGTAATCCTTGCCGCCGCGCGCCGATTGAACCAGCGACAGGATATGGCGCAATTTGCCCGGATGATGTTCCAAAAGCCATTCGCGGAACAGATCGCGCAACTCGTGCGGCAAACGGAGCAGGACGTAACCGGCCTCCTGCGCGCCCGCTGTGTGGGCGCAATCAAGAATATCCTCGATCTCGGCATCATTGAGCGCGGGGATGATCGGGGCCACCATCACCATGGTCGGCACGCCTGCCTGCGACAATTGGCGCAAGGCATCCAGCCGCTTGGCAGGTGTTGCGGCGCGCGGTTCCATCTGGCGGGCCAGTTGCGCATCCAGTGTGGTTACCGACAGCGCCACTTTGACCAATCCCTTGGCGGCCATCGGGGCCAGCAGATCCAGATCCCGCAACACCATGGCCGATTTGGTGACAATCCCCACCGGATGATTGGCCTTTGCCAGCACTTCCAGCACCTCGCGCATGATCCTGTGGTCGCGCTCGATCGGTTGATAGGGGTCGGTATTGGTGCCGATTGCAATCATGCGCGGCTGATAGCCCGATACCGATAATTCGCGCTCGAGCAAGGCGGCGGCGCCATGCTTGGCAAACAGCCGTGTTTCAAAATCCAAGCCTGCCGACAGGCCCATATAGGCATGGGTGGGCCGCGCGAAACAATAGACACAGCCATGTTCGCACCCGCGATAGGGATTGATGGAGCGGTCAAAGGAAATATCGGGCGACTGGTTGCGGGTAATGATCATTTTCGGCTTTTCAACCGTCACAACCGTTTTGAAGAGGGCCAGATCGGACAGGCTGTCCCATCCGTCATCCTCGGCCACCCGCGAAACAGGCTCGAACCGACCGCTGGCATTGGACACCGCACCGCGCCCGCGCCGCCGGTCGGACGCAACCAGCGCCTTTGCCGGCTGTTCACTCCCGCTGTCATGGTCAAAGCTCGAAAAACCCTGCGGCGGCAGAGGGGGCAAGGCAGGACGCGGTCTCGCCGACAATTTGATGGGCGGCATGGATCACCTTTATGCAGGCAGACGACTAGAACATAAAGTGAACATGCAGGGAGTCGCGGCCAATTTCAAGCCATTATTTAGGCATGCCAAACGGCCCGAAATCGGCTAGGAGAAGGCATGATCAGCCTGATCCTGCCTTTGACCCATGATGAACCGGCTTTGCTGGAGACTTTGAGCGCCTGTGTTTCGGGCGTGGCCGAAGGCGTGATCCGTGATGCCGTTCTGGTTACCCCGCATCTGTCGGAGGCGATGGAACGGATGAGCGATGCCGCCGGATGCAAGGTGGTGGTGGCCGGGGGAACCCGCAATGCGCTGATTTCGGCGGGAGGACAGGTGGCCCGTTCCGATTGGTGGCTGGTATTGACGCCCGGCATCATCCCGAGCGGTCCGTGGCTCAATGATCTGACCAGCCATCTGGCGCTTGCCGAGCCCAGCGACATCGGCCTGACACGCCTTGCGGTCCGTGGTTCGCTGTTGCAATCCCTCAAAGCGGCCGCACTGCCTGCCCTCGCCCGACTGACAGGCCGGCCTGACGAGCGTTTGGGCCTGCTCGTCCATCGTTCGATGTGGGCGGACAATCACGCGCCCAAATCAAACTGCCATTGGGTCACACTGCCCACCCAATGGCATGACCGCCGCAAAGCAGGCTGATTGCCTGCAGAGTGTTAATGGGCTTTCTTTTTCGGTGCGGGCGTGGCTGTAGGCTCGCCGCCTTTGAGATTGACGCTGATGATCAATTCATCACCGTCTTTGGGAACCGAAAAGTCTTTTTCGACCACCACAATCTGGCCCATCGAACCACCGGCGGGAATGGTGGCTGAACCACGGGTTGTACGCGAGGCCACAACCTTGGTGCCGCGTTTCATCACAATCTGCACCGGTGTCGAATAGGTGCCGGCACTGCCTGCAGGCCCCAGCAGGACACGGGCTTCAACGCCCACTGAAATCACCAATTTGCCCTGGACGATCCGGCATTCACGCGCCACATTCACAATCGAGATCTGGTGACGCACACTGTCGGTGCCAACCCGAATCACGCTGTCTTCGGCGGTATAGATCGGGGCCGGACATTCCGGATCCTCCTCCTCGGGAGGACGCGAAGGCGGCACAGAACCGCCATACAGGATGTTGCTGAACGAAAAGCCTGAACTGCCACTGCCCGTTTCGGCTGTGGCCGGTTTCGAGGAAGAATCCCCCAGACCGAGGCTGTTACAGGCCGACAACCCCAAGCCGAGACCCGCAACCAGCACCAGATTGGACAGTTGGCGGCCGGACATCGACAATCCATGCAACATTTGCTGTTTCAAAGCCTTCATCGAGGGCATTCCCTTTGCTCGTCCTTGCCTGATTGGCCATGAGAGGGCCAACCGGTTGATCCATTGCGGTCCGGGACCGATTTTACACCACTTCCGGCCCTAAAAGCCATGCCGATCATTTCGCTTCTGGAATAGCCTGCATGCCAGCATCAAACCCGCTCAAATTCAACGGAAAACCGACACCTTCGCCATTGGGCAACATGTCCCTGCCTGCCATGAAATAGGTGAAAATACCGATCTGGCCGGATTTGAACTGGGTAAACAGCATCTCGTCAAACGGCACATCGGCCAGACAGCCCATCCGGTCGCAACGGGTAAAATCGGCACGACCCAGATCGACCTTGTCGATTTTGAGCCCAAGACGGCGGATCAGATTGACATTGAGAGGCGCCAGAACCCGCAAAATGAACTTTCCGGTGTCCAGATGCCGCAGAATCATCACTGTCAGGGTCAGATCGGGCCGCTTGTCATCGGCAAATGTCTGCAACAATGCACAGTTTTCTTTGGGCGGCGGCACGTTCAGCGAAGAGGAGGACAGGCTGGAGGAGGCCGAATAAGGCTCGCACCGCAGGCTCCAATCCCCGAAATTCCCACGGGAACTCACGGCCGTCGCCGTCTGCGCCCGGGCAGAATGGACCCCGACAAGGGCCGAAACCGCCACAAGAGCGATCACCAATATACATTGCCGAATGATTGGCTTATAAAATGCCATGTCCGATGATCCGCGCTGTTATTCAATGGGAACCTCGTTCCGTTGGGAACCTCGCTCCATGGAAGAAGGTGGGAACACGCTACAATCAAGTTGTCAAGACGAGACAGGCGATCCTTTCTCTGCTGAAAGAAATGGTGGCCTGACCCTAAGTCTGACTTGACGAAACAGATAATCGGCACATTTTGTAACATAAATGTGCATTTTCTATCGCATCTGCGTTGCGCTCGCGGTTTCTTTGTGGTTTTGACAGACTGGAATGAAACAAGTGTGTGGCGGGTGCAAATCCGATGAGCTTGGGAGAATAAAGTATCATGACCCGTTTCTGGAACCGTTTGGCGCTTGTGGCGCTCGGTCTCGCTCTGGCAGTCTCTGCCACTTTTGAGCCTGCAATGGCCGGCATTGGCGAGCCAAGCCTGTGGCAAATGAACATGCAGCCGCCTGTGACAGACGTTGCACGCGACATCAACGATCTGCACGACATCCTGATCTGGGTGATCACGGCCATCTCGCTGTTCGTGCTGGGTTTGTTGATCTATGTGATGGTGAAATTCAACGAGAAGGCCAATCCGGTTCCTTCAAAGCTCACCCACAACACGATGCTGGAAATCGCCTGGATCCTGATCCCCTGCTTGATTCTCGTCTACATCGCGATCCCGTCCTTCAAGCTCCTGCGCTTGCAGATTGAATTGCCCAAGCCCGATATCACCGTGAAGGCCATCGGCCACCAGTGGTACTGGTCCTATGAATACGGTCAGGACCAGAATGGCGGCTTTGCTTTCGACAGCTACATGCTGTCACGCGAGGATGCTGTGAAGGCCCAGCAACCTGCTTTGCTGGCCGTGGACAACGAACTGGTGCTTCCTGTCGGCAAAACCATTGTGGTGCAGGTGCTTGGCGCCGACGTGATCCACAATTTCGCGGTCTCCTCCTTCGGGATCCGTATGGATGCCGTGCCGGGCCGCATGAACCAGACCTGGTTCAAGGCCGAGAAAGAAGGCGTGTTTTATGGCCAGTGCTCGCGCCTGTGCGGCCAGAACCATGCGTTCATGCCAATCGCCATCCGTATTCTCAGCCAGGAAAAATACGCCGCCTGGTTGGTGGACGCGAAAAAGAAATTCGCCTCCAACGAGGACGGTTTGAAGCAGGTGGCATCTCTGCCTGCTTTGAGCCAGTAACAGTTCGACATCATCCTTATCTGTAGTATCCGCGCTCGATACTTGTGTTGAGAAAAAGCCCGATCTGATCGGGAAAACTGAGTAAAGAGACGACCCCGGGACATATGACCATGGCACATGCAACCGATGCTCACGCTGATCACCACGCCCATCCAACCGGATGGCGCCGCTGGATGCTCTCCACCAACCACAAAGACATTGGCACGCTCTATCTGATTTTCGCGC
>CANGOE010000079.1 GCA_947455455.1 Hyphomicrobiales bacterium | reverse complement strand
AGTGCCTTGCTTCTTGGCGCGTTGTTCGCGGCCTCGGGGGCTTTGGCTCAGAGTTTTGATTCCGGTTCGGTCCTGCGCCAGATCGAGCGCGCACTGCCTGTGCCCTCTCTGCCGTCTATCGGCCCTGCCGAAGAGCTTCCGGCCATCGCCCTGTTGCAGGGCAAGGGCGAAAAACTGTTTGTCCGCACATTCGTGGTGTCCGGCAACATGCTGGTCGAAACCGCTGTGTTGCAGGAGGCTTTGGCTCCCTATCAGGGGCGGTCGCTGGCCTTGTCCGATCTGCAAAGCGCCTCGGCCGCCATTGCGCTGGCCTATCGCAAGCGCGGCCTGATGGCCAGTTGCGCCATTCCCAAACAGGAGGTGGCCGGCGGGGTCGTCCGCCTGCATGTGACGGAGGCCAAATTCGGCGGAGCGGTGGTCGATGACAAATCGAACGGCCGCATCAAGCCCGAGCTGCTGGTCGAGCGCTTCGACAATGCGCTGGCCAAAGGCGAGCCGGTCAACATGTTCGACCTCGATCGCGCGCTGTTGATTTCCAATGATCTGGCGGGTGCGGCGGTGTCGGGCGGGCTGGCCAAGGGCGGCAAGGACGGCGAAAGCCGGATGGTGCTGTTGTCCGAGGCCAAGCCGCTGTTTGCCAGCAATGCCGGCATCGACAATTTCGGCTCGCGGCCCACCGGTCCGATCCGGTTGACCGCCGATACCGCACTCAGCAGTGCGTTGGGCTATGGCGAACAGTTCACCGCTTTGGGCATGCATACCAGCGGCAGTGACTATGCCCGTCTGGGGGCGGCGGTGCCGGTGCATCCGTCGGGGACCAGACTGGCTGTTTCGGGCAGTTATATGGCCTATCAGGTGGTCACGCCGTCGTTGCGCTCGCAGGATATCCACGGCCTCACCACCAGCATGAATGCGGAACTGTCGCAACCCTTGATGCGCAACCGCTCGTTCAATCTGTTCGCCGTCACCTCCTATGACGCGCGCATGTTCGACAACAGAACCGCCGCGACCACCAACAGCAATTACCGTTCGGATGCGGTCAATGCCGGGCTGACCGGCAATCTCTATGACAATATTCTGGGCGGCGGCAAAACCGTCGCCTCGCTGATGGCGACTGTCGGCTATCTCAACCTCGATGGCTCGGTCAACAAAGCCGATGATGCGAAGACGGCCAACACGCAGGGCAATTATTCCAAGCTGGCGCTGAACCTGTCGCGCTTGCAGACCCTGACACCGGAATGGTCGGTGCTGACCAGCGTGAGCGCGCAACTGGCGGGCAAAAATCTCTCCTCCTACGAGAAGATGATGCTGGGCGGCTCCGGCAGTCTGCGCGCCTATGCGGACAAGAATGCGGGCAGTGCGATCGGTGTCAGCATCAATGGCTCGCTCACCGGTGCGCGCAGCAGTGCCGCAACGGGAAGCAAGGCGGTATACGGTTATGTGCTGAACAACCGCACATCACTGAGCAACACCATCGGCACCGTCAACAAGGCCAATGCGACGGTCACCGCCAATTCGGGCACCGTGACCTATAACGGCCTGATCCAGACGGTGTCGGGCTTTACCGCCAGCGGATTGGTGGGCGGAGAAACCGCCAGCGTGCTGACGGGCGTGACGGCTTCGGGGTCGGGCATGTCGCCCGGTATCTATGCCACCAAGGCCAGCGGTGTTGATCAAAATTACAATCTGGCCTTTGTCGATGGCCAGTTGAAGATCAGCCAATCTTCTGACAATGGCGCAGTGGTGAAGGATATTGTGTTCAAAACCACCAACAAGACGGTGATTAGTGAATTGAAGGTTCAAACGATCTGCGAACCATCAAACGGGACCTATGTCAATTTGGTGGCTCTCAAGTCCTGCCAGTAATGACGACGTGAGTTTTTTGAAGCGTATCAAAGAGACGGGCCCGTATCCACGCGATACGGGCCCGTCTCGTTTTGTATCACTATCTTCTCGGTCCCAAGCCAAGATTTGACGAGCATCAAGATTTGACTAGCACCAGGAGTTGTTAAGCGCCAAGCGCTGGAAGGATGGTGGTGAGGCGACCCAAATCAAGAGGCACGCCAAATCAAGAGACAAGTCAGGCCGCTAAAAAGGGCGCGGCGCAAAAGTGCCAAGTTTAGAATGATCCAATGATTGGATTGTCCAAGACCCGGGGCAGGCCAAGACTCGGGACAGGCCAAGTCACTGGGTGAGCCAAGACACTGGGTGGGCCAAGCCATGTAGCAAGATCGATAGGCGTAAGGCGTGGGAGGACTCTTCGTGTGGCCAGTCGCCTTTGGCCAGTGCGATTGCGCGCGGTGAAAGGATTGATTCATCTCGAAATTGGAATCCGCTTCGTCCTCGTCCCTCTTCGACCTAGATTGACGGTCCTGCCCAATTCCTAGCCAACGAGTGACCGTGGACGACTATTTTCTGCATCGCCAGTCCAAGCCCAGCCTGTATGAAATCAGTCCTGCGCGGACCAATCGGCATTTCACCTGGGTGATCCTGGCATTTATTCTTGCCTTTGGCACGATTGCCGGCAAGCTCGTGCTTTACGGCACCGGCGTTTTCCGATCAGAAGCCAGAGTCAAAATTCAATTGCTCAAGCCGACAAAGGGCAGGCCGGATATTGTCGATCGCCATGGCGAGGTGCTGGCCACCGATATCAAAAAATACTCGGTCTATGTCGAAGTCAACAAGCTGATCGAACGCGACAGGGCGGCGCGGCTTTTGGCGCAGGCTTTGCCCGACCATACCAACCAGATGAAACTATTGGTTGAATTTGAAAGCGGACGTCATTTTTTCTGGGTGGCACGCAATATCAGTGAGCAAGAACGCGAGCGTGTCTTCCGGCTCGGTCTGCCCGGAGTGGTGCTGGAGAAAGAAAACCGGCGCTTTTACCCCAATGGCAATCTGGCCGCCCATATTCTCGGCAGTACCGATATCGACAATCGCGGCACTGCCGGTTTCGAGAAATATATCGATAGCACCGGCATCAGGGATGTCGAGCAATTCGGTTTGCCGGTGGATGCCGGCAGCCTGACACCGTTCCAGCTCTCGATCGATATGCGGGTGCAACATGCCCTGCGGGACGAGCTGGTCAAGGGTATCATCAAATACAAAGCCATCGCCGGATCGGGCATCATCTATGATGTGACGACCGGCGAGATTATCGCCTTGGCCTCCTACCCTGATTTTGATCCCAACATCACCGGCGAGGCGCAAAAGGGTGAACATATCAATCGCGCCATGGTTGGTGTGTATGAGATGGGCTCCACGTTCAAAGCGCTCAATACCGCTCTTGCACTGGAATCGGGCAAGATGACGATCAATTCGGCCTTCGAGACCAAAGAGCGCCAGATGACCATTGGCAGGCACACGATCCATGAATATCACGGCACGGGCCGCCGGTTGACCGTCCCTGAGATTTTTCTCCATTCCTCCAATATCGGTTCGGCGAAAATGGCTTTGTTGGCAGGCACCAAGGCCCAACAGGATTTTCTGCGCAAGATGGGCATTCTGGACAAGGTGCAAACCGAATTGCCGGAGACCCAAGCTCCGATCACTCCCAGACATTGGGGAGATATCGAGACGGTGACCATCTCTTACGGTCACGGCCTTTCGGTTTCGGCCCTGTCCTGCGTCAAAGCGGTGGGCGCGCTGGTCAATGGCGGACGCTTGATCGAGCCGACCTTTTTGAAGCGCACCGCACAGGACGCGCAGGACAAAGCTCCCCTTGTTGTCAAACCGGAAACCAGCGAAGCCTTGCGTTTTGTCATGCGGCTCAATGCCGAGCAGGGTACAGCGAGAGGCGCGCAGACACCGGGTTATTTTATCGGAGGCAAAACCGGTACGGCTGAGAAGGTCATTCGTCGCTCGTACAGCAAAGATAAAATGCTGACGACGTTCATGGCCATTACGCCTGCCCATAAACCGCGCTACCTGTATTTCGTGATTCTGGATGAGCCCAAAGGCATCCCGGAGACTTACAACCTCGCGACCTCCTCATGGAATGCCGGAGCCGTCACAGGCAAATTGCTGGAGCGGACAGCCCCGATGTTGATGCCGCCGATGCTGTCTGCGCCCGATGATCCGTTCCCGACCATGGTGAAATGGAATGCATGGGGTGCCAAAAAATCCTGAGCGTTCAGGATCGTCCGAACGGGTGATGTCTGCGGTTCCATCCGTCTATGGCATAGCAGACCAGCGGCGGTCGACTATCTTTGTGCCTTGTGCTGGGTCACTATTGTTGCAAGCAATGGATCGAGCCCGAACGGGCCGAGCAGAACAGGATAGGGATGGATATGTCTGGTCGTTTGGAGATGATCCGTCTCGTGCCTGATTGTCGGGGCTGAGGACGTCCCATGCCTCTCCTGCGCCCTTCGCAACCGCTTTTACCCGTGATTTTATGGATGACCGGCGCGCTTGTGTCATTCTCCATCATGGCGATTTCTGTCCGGCAGTTGGCCAATCAATTGGTCTTGATGGAGATTATGGCCCTGCGCAATTTTGCCGGGGTTGTTATCCTCTCGGCCTTGGCACTGGTGCATCCGCCTTTGCGGCGGCAGATCAGATCCGACCGGTTGAGCCTGCATGCCCTGCGCAACGGGGTGCATTTTCTGGCGACCTATTTATGGGCCTTGTCCCTGACCCTGTTGCCACTCGCAACCGTGTTCGCGCTGGAATTTACCGCGCCGGCCTGGGTCAGCGTGATGGCCGTGCTGTTTTTGGGCGAGCGACTGACCACGGCACGCGTTCTGGCGGTGGTGCTGGGCTTTGCCGGTGTTTTGATCATTATCCGGCCCGGTATTGAAACCTTTCAGGCCAGTACGCTGGTGGTCCTGTCAGCCGCTGTGTGTTTCAGTGTTTCGATTGTCACGCAAAAATTGCTGACCAAGAGCGACAGCACCTATGGCATTCTCTTCATCATGAATGCATCCCAATTGCCGATGGCGCTGATCGGTGTTTATCTGACCGGCAGTTTCGGGTTTTTCCATAAGTTGGGCATGCAGGATCTGTTGCCGGTCTTGGGGATCTGCTTTATCGGCATCACCGGCCATCTCTGTCTGACCAATGCCTTTCGGGCCGGTGACGCGATTGTTGTGGTGCCGCTCGATTTTCTGAGGATCCCGCTGATCGCCTTTGTCGGATATGTGCTGTATGGCGAGCCGCTGGATCCTTATGTGTTTGTCGGTTCGGCCTTTATCGTTACCGGTATTCTCTGGAACCTGTTTTCAGAGAAGCGCCATCAACTGGCTCAGGCGCGCCAGCAGGAAGCGCAGGGTCAGGCATAACCCCGCGCCAGTGCCACTTTGACGCGGTCCGGCGTAAACGGCACATTGCGCAAACGCGCCCCGCAGGCATCAAAAACCGCATTGGCCAAAGCCGCAGGCACGGCGGCGCAGGCCGCTTCGCCGGCCCCCAAGGGGGGCAGATGCGGTTGGTCGATCAAAGCGATGACCAGTTCGGGCACATCCGGAAAGGTCAGGAGTGGATAGCTTTGCCAGTCCACGCTTGTGACCTTCGCCGTGTCGAATTGGGTTTCTTCAAACAGGGTCCGGCTGAGGGTTTGCAGAATATTGCCTTCGACCTGCTGGCGGGTGGCATCGGGATTGATGATCAGGCCGCAATCATGGGCGCAGACAATGCGCTTGACCGCAATGGTTCCCGTCCGGCGTTTGATCTCGACCTCCATGCCGATGGCCACATAGGTTTCATTGAACTTGTAATGGACATAGGAAAAGCCACGCCCCTGATTGCCGGATTTGACGGGAGACGGTCGTGTCTGCCAGCGCATCAATTCAGCCACCTTTTTGCAGACGGCCAGCCCGCGTGGATCGGTCAGCCCCTCAAGGCGGAAGTCCAGCGAATCGCGCTGGGCGCTGGCGGCCAGTTCATCGATGAAACTTTCGACGGCAAAGCTGTTGGCGATCTTGCCCGGCGCTCTGATATTGCTGGGCCTCAGCGGTGAATCCTTCAGCCAGTTGACCCTGACAGACATATGCGGATGGGCATAGGGAGGGTGTGCGTTTTGTGAGATCAGTCCGGTCGACAGGCCTTGCGGCTGTTTGATGCCTGCCGCATCGGGTCCCAACATCGTAATATTGGGCAGGCTGGCGGTGGCCTTGGGCAACCACATGTCGGTTTCCCAAGCCGCGAGCTTGCCCTCGCCATTGACTGCGCCACGCATGGCCAGCAGTTGCGGCGGGCCTTTCGGATCCCAGCCCAACTCATCCTCGCGTGACCACTGCACCCGAACCGGTTGCCCGATCGCCTTGGAAATCAGCGCCGCATCGGCACAGACATCATCATGTCCGTTGGTGCCGTAACAGCCCGAACCGTCGCGATAGATCACGCGGACCTGATCCAGAGGAAGTTCCAAAATCCGCGCGCAAATGCCGCGCAATCGGTGGGTGGCCTGCGAGGCGCTCCAGATCGTCGCACCATCGGCCCGCACATCGGCAATGCCGCATGAAGGCCCCATCGAGGCATGACTTTGCAACGGCCAGTAATATTGGGCCGTCAGCACCTGCTTGCTCTCGGCCAGCGCTTTGGCGCTGTCGCCCTTTTGGGTCAGCACCTCTTTGCCTGCCGATTGGGCGGCATCATTGCCTGCCGCGATCATCCAGCCTTTGACCTTGTCATGACCGACCAGAGTGGCCGGATTGGTCCAAGTCACTTTCAGGTCTTTGGCGGCGCGAATGGCTGTCCATTCATTGCGCGAGACCACAGCCAGAAAATTGTTGATGCGTACGATCCTGACATCCGGCAAGGATTTGATCGCGCTCTCGTCAATGGCGGTGATGCTGGCCCCGACGGCCTGTGGCCTGATAACCCGTGCGTGCACCATGCCGTTGACGGTGACATCATGCATATAGGGATGTTGCCCCGTGACCTTGGCGGCAATATCAGGGCGCGGCAAGGGCTTGCCAACCAGCGTGTAGCTGGCCGGATTTTTCAACGGGGCCTTTTCGTCGACCTTCAAAGCAAACGGTTTGCCGTCGAGCAAAGCCGAAAAAGCCAAGCGCTCGGTTGTGTCGGTGGCCACCACATGGCCGTTGGCCACGTCCAGCATGGTGCGTGGCTTGTTCCACTGTCGGGCGGCCATGCCGATCAGCGCTTCGCGAGCGGTAGCCGCCGCCTGCCGGATCTGGACCCCGCCGCGCATGATGCCCGAACTGCCTGCCGTCGGTCCCTGATCGGGTGTCAGCGCGGTATCGCCTTCGATCAGGGTGATGGCTGTGAGCGGCAGGCCCAACTCTTCTGCCGCCATTTGCGGAATGGCAATGCGCAGGCCCGTGCCGAGATCGACCTTGCCGCAATAGATGGTGGCCGTACCATCGGGCGCAAGCGCGATAAAGCCGTCAACCTCGTCGGTTTTCAGCGTCTTGCCGGGTTTGACCTCTGGCGTGTTGCGCTGTTGTCCCTGGGCCGCACCGCTGGCAAAGGCCACGAGCAAGGCACTGCCGGCCCGCAACAGATCGCGGCGGTTCATGGCCGCTCCTGCGGGGTGGGTTTGATCAAGCCGGAACGGGTTGTGGTCGGTCACTGTTCCGGTCATGGCATCACCTGTCCGCTGGCGCGCATGACAGCGCGGATAATCCGGTCATGTGTGCCGCACCGGCACAGATTGTTGACAAGAGCCTGTTTGACCTCGTCGAGATTGGGTTTGGGATTGCGGGCCAACAAAGCGGTGGCATTGATGACCATGCCATTGGCGCAATAACCGCATTGTGCGGCTTGCTCGGTGATAAAGGCCGCCTGTACCGGATGGGGATTGTCGATTGTGCCCAAGCCCTCCAGCGTTGTGATTGTTTTGCCGACGGCCTGGCTGACGCTGATCTGGCAAGACCGCAAGGCCTCGCCATCAACCAGCACACTGCAGGCGCCGCATTGTCCAAGCCCGCACCCGAATTTTGCTCCCGTCAGCAACAGATCATTGCGCAGGGCATAGAGCAATGGCTGATCCGGATCAGCCGCCTCGATCGGCCTGATGCGGCCATTGATGGAGCATTGATAGACCGCCATCGTTTCCCCTCGCGCAATTGGGCTTTTGACCTGCCAGCACAGCATGTCCGCCCGTGTTCATTCCGGGTCAGTAAACCAGATAAATTTTGGCTTCGCCAGACAATTTCACAGGCAGAAAACAGCAGGCGAAATCCGGCTTTCAGGCCCCCAGCCAGAGCGGCGGGGATTGCCCGACCGCCAAACCGCATGCCGCTTTGACACAATCATCAAGACTGCCGAACCGCATATGCCGCCCGACTAGGCCGGGGGCATAATGGGCATATTTGCCGGAATTGGTCATGATCACACGGGCGGCAGGCGGGATGACCGGCTCGGTCAACATGCACCAGCAGGTGTCGGTGACAAATTGAACGCCGAAGGTTTCAAGCACACTGATATATCCCTCCGCCTGTGCCTTGGCATATTCGTCCCGCCCGCAGGTGACTACCATGGGAATGGCGTTGTGCTGGCCATGACGCGCACATAATTGCGCAATGGTGCCGAGCTCTTCGCAGGAGGCATGGGGATTGCCGATGGCGATCAGGTCAATCCTGTCCGTGGTGGCGCTGTTAAGCTCGTGCCAACTGCGGCGCAAATCTGCAACGGTGACGGTGTCATGCGGCAGTTCTGTTGCCAATTGACGATGCTGGCCGGCTTCGGGTGTGATGCCGGCGATGTGGAACATCGGTGCGGCGGAGGTGGTGGCAAAAGCCGCTCCAAAAGATTTCAGATCATCCTTGTCGGGCGAGAGATGCTCCAGTCCCGTGATCAGCGGAATGGTGCTGGGAGCCATCATGCCGATATGGTGTCCCAGCAAGGGATAAAATGAATCGTCGGGGCGCGACAGAGGCGCGACCTCGATGACCAGTTGCGGTTTGCGCTCGTCATCGCGATAGCATCCGGTGAACGGAGCGCGGCCAGTAATGGCCACGCATATGTCCAGATAGTCGGGATATTTCAGGGTGTGCGCCCCGATCACCGCATTGGCATAGACAACAGCATTGGATTCCGCCCAGACAATGGCTTCGCCAAAACAAGGCGGGTTTTGCAACAGGTAAGGCGCGCAGGTAAAGGATGGTGTTGCTCCCATCCCCACATAGGCGGCCGCCAGAAGCTCTGCCGGTTCACCCAATTCAGGCCCGATGCCTTGTTCGCGCCAATGCCGCCGATCAATCGAAATGGCATTGAGCGTGGTCGGAATAGCCACCTTGGCCCCCATGCCGCACAGGCGCTGGGCAAAATCCAGCCCGCCCGGTCCGATATAGATGCATCCATCGATATGGGCCTTGGTGACATCGATCAGCCGGTCAGCCCCCATCAGTCCTGCCATGCGCACCACAATGCCCATTGCCAGTTTTGCACCCTCGCCACGCTCGCCTTGCAGGGTTTTACGATCATCTGCGTTGAGTTGAACGCTGGTCATCGCCATGGGTGGCACGGTGGCGATCAGCCTTTCCCTCCCGTCACGATCCGGCGAGGAGGCGGTTAACCGCGCGGTTAACCGTCCTTCAGTCAGGCTCGCATGCTCCACATCCGCCAAGGCTGCAAAGCACTGCTTTTCCAGATGCAACACCGGCAGTGAACGGCCAAACATCTCCTCGGCGATGATCACGCCAAGCGGCAGAATGGTTTCTTCCTGTTCAAAGATCAGCGCGGCGGGAGCCACACCGTTCAAAATCAGTTCCAGCATCACGCAACTGCCGGTGCAGGATCCGCGTCCGCTGGGGATCGTCAGCATCGTGCCGCTGATGGACTGTCCGAACAAAGGGTGATGGTGGTCAATGACAAGGCCGGTCAGCGGATCAACCCCGCCCCAAAAGCTCAAACCGACATCGGAAAACAAAACCTTTCCCGCCGCATTGCCCCGGATCAGGCTATGGCCTTGCCAATCCGCGCTTTCAGTGCCCGCCATATCCCATCCCCCGCTTCAAGATCACGCCAGTCAACGCCAATTTCCGGCGCAGGGCAATGGCGCAGGTGACGGTCCCTTAAGGCGTGTGCAGACTGCCATCACGCAGGCGGGTTTGCGTCCACGTCGTGATGCCATGCTGGCAGGGAAATTTGGCGGCAAGTGTTTCATCGAGATCGACACCCAGACCCGGCTTTTCATTGGGATAGACAAAGCCTTTTCTGAATTCCGGCAGGCCGGGAAACACGTCCAGCAAGGCGTTATGCGGGCCCTTGATGTCCTGGATCACCACATTGGGCGGCTCGGT
>CANGOE010000078.1 GCA_947455455.1 Hyphomicrobiales bacterium | reverse complement strand
ATCAGAATGAAGGTGATCAGCGCCAGAGGCAGCACAGACGAACGGGCAATCTGCCCGAGGCCTAGCTGTTGGTTATTTGACACTGCATCCGCCACACTACTTACTCCACACGTCGGATTTCCGTCACCTTATGGCGAGAAACCGACAAAACACGGGCCTACCGACATGTCCGGCAGGCTCGGTTCCATTAAAGCAAGGGCCATGCCAACGAATTTTTAACCATCTTTCCACTCTCGGCACGATATTTGCTTTACCTCCCCACAGTTGCCGCGTGCAGAGTTGTGTAAGGGATTTTTACCCGTGAAAAGAGTGCTTGTTCTTGCTGTCCTGTCGTCCCTGTTGGGCGGATGCGTCTCTACCATAGGAGGCTCGTCGACCTCCGATGCGCCATATAGGGGCATTGGTTATGCCACCGTATCGAACCAGCCCGGCAAGACCCTGGCACAGAAGCAGCTGATGGCGATCCGCGCCTCGCGGCTGATGGCGATGCGTGATCTGGCCGAAAAGATCCACGGCCTCAATGTCGATGCCTACACCTCGGTGGCCGAGGGCACCATGCTCAATGACTCCCTGCGCGGCAGTGTCATGGGACTGGTGCGCGGCGCCCGCGTGGTCAGCATCACCCCGACCCGCTCCAATGTCTACGAGACCATTCTGGAAGTCGATGCCAGCGAGGTCAGTGCCACACGCAGTCTGCCCCGGGCTCCGGCTTATCGCTGATTAAGGAACACCACGGTGATCATGCTTCGCTTGCCCTCCATTTTTCCGGTTTTGTTGCTGGCCCTCGCCCTTGTGGCGGGTGCTGTGCCGCACGCCTCACAGGCCGCCACCCGCGTGGTCAAGGCGCAAGGGGCCGCCGCGATGGTCGGCAATGATACAACAGCCGCCCGCAAGGGCGCATTGGCCGAAGCGCTGTATGATGCCGCCGGCCGCGCCAATATGTCGGTGCGCGGAGCAAGCCATCTTTCGACGCAGGGCGTCGCCACCGAGGAAAGCACCATTCTGGTGCAGGGCAAGATCAAAGACTATCAGGTGGTGGATGAGCGCCGCGAGGGCAACCGCTATGTTGTGGTGATCGAAGCCCTGATCGACAGCGCGGAAGAAAGTTGCAAGACAGGCCGCCGCTTTGATCTTGAATTGCGCCACATGCGCGTCAGGGTCGCGCCGGGCCTTTCGGGGCATACCCAGCGCCTTGCTGAAGATTCCGTGGCCCGCGCCCTCGATACCATGGTCGACAACACCACCTTCCGCATCGAGGACCGCCGCACCCTGTATTCCCGTCCCGACCAAACCGCGCCCAACAGCTATATGAGCATTGTGCAAGGGGTGGCCCCCGCAGGCATGATCGGCGGCTATACCATGACCGGCGATATGGTGGTTGAACGCACCCGCCGCGACAATATCGCGCTGAATTCGGTATCGATCAAAGCCAGCGTCACACTGCGTCTGCAGGATGTCCTGACCGGTCAAAGCGCGCCAACCGTGCAGAAAACCGTTGAAATTCCGGTCAAGCGCCGGATTTGGGGCACAGATAACGACATTATCGAACTGGATAGCGTCAGTTTCACGCCTTTGTGGGACCAGGTCATCGATGGTCTGGAGGAGATGCTCGGTTGCCAGCCCTTGCGGGCCCGTGTGATGGAAGTCTCCGCCCAGAATGTGCGTCTGTCAGTCGGCAACCGCAACGGCATCAAGGCCGGCGATTATTTTCTGGTCGAGTTTCCCGGCCAGAAGGGCCAGGGCTGGCAGTTGATGGTGATTGAATCGACCGGCAACAGCACCTCCGTGGCCCGGATGATGAAAAAGACCCCGAATGTGCCCCTCAATGCCACAGCGGTGCTGATGCAATGACCGCACACCCCGCTTTGACCGCACATCGCAACCGCCTTTCAGGTCCAGTCAGCCGACTGGTGCTGTCGCTGGTTTGCGTCTCGGTCATGGTGGGGACCGTGCAAGCCCAACAAGAGCGCGGCCCAACCGAATGGAACGCCTCCGACATCCGCAAGCTGATGCGCGATTATATGCAGGCCAACGGCAGGCCGGCGCCCAAGGACAAGGACATCTGGCCGCTCGATGACCGGTTGAGACTGGCCGCCTGCGCCGAAAATCCTGAAATCGCCCCGCGCAGTGCCCGTTCCTCAAGCTATACGATCCGGTGCAAGGGGCCGACCGCCTGGACCTATACGGTCAGCATTGAAAACGACACCGCCGGCCCTGCCCGTGCCATGACCGTTTCCGCTCCGCAATCGCAATCCAATGCCGCCCCCTCTCCTGCGGCCGTGATGCAGACGGCGGGGCTCAACAACAACAGCATGATCGCCCGCGACATGTTTACCGCCATTGTCCCGCGTGTCGACCTGACCGCTGGGACGATTTTGACGGCCGATATGCTGGAAGAACGGCAAATGCCGCAATCTCCGGGGGCAACAGCCTTCAAAACCGTTCAGGAAGCCGTCGGCCTCAGATTAACCACGTCTGTAGGTCCTACGAGCATCCTCAATACCCGCAATGTGGCCAAGGCACCGTCCGTTTTGAAGGGCGAAACGGTGACTTTGAAGGCTGGCGGGGCGAATTTCGAGATCTTCATGCCTGGTCGCGCCGAAACGGACGGCTATGAGGGGGATCTTATTTCTGTGAAAAACATCAAAACCGGGGCCAAACTTGTCGGAAAGCTTGGACCTGGAGGAATTGTTCAGCTAAAGTAAGGGAAGCGAGTCGAATAAGCGGGTTTGTTAAGCGAAAAAAAAGCAAGAAATTGCTAAAGATTTTCTCTCAATGGCCGTTATTCATCGTAGGTGAGGTATAAAATGATTGATGGTCTGCGTCCTAAAATGACCCTGCTGGAGCCAACTTCGCAACGCAATGCGAAGGCTTCTCCAACTGCGACGTCACCCTCCGCTGGAGGGATCTTGGAACAATTGAGCATTGATCCAGCGCCTGTTCAGGTGTCCACACCGCGCTACAGCGGCAAGCAATCCGATGTGCCGTTCGACCGCTCCAAGGTTGACAGCATCCGTGATGCGATCCGCAACAACACCTATCCGATCGATTTCCAGAAGCTCGCTGACCGGATGATCGAAGTGGATTTTCAGGCTGTCGCCCACTGACGATAGCCTGACATGGAGTTGAGAAAAGCGCTTCGGGCGCTTTTTTTGTTTTTGCCTCCTCACATGGCTGGTTGTGGCTGAATTTCCATCCCGACGTTATCGGTCGCCGCCCTCTGGCTCTGGCCGCCTCCAACCGGTGGGACGGGCGCACCCCGCAAAGGTGCGATTGAGGAATTGCTTAAGAATTTTGCTTTATCATTCCCTGCGGTTTTAGAGTATGCTGTGTCGCTGAAGGATCAGGTGTGTCGGGGCTGGTTTATGCCGTCTTGAACGCCTGATTGAGCCAGCCCGTTAAGGAATTGCGCGTGATGAGTGTTGATGTCCTCGTTCCCAGCCTGATTGTCGCCTTGGTCGGCGGGGCTTTGTTGTTCATGGTGTGGCAGGTCATGCAACTTGTCCGCGCCAGCCGGCGCATCGAGGACAATCTGAAAACACTGACCGACCGCTTTGTCGATCTCGACCGCAAATTCCTGCACGCCCGCGTGGCACAGGAAGCCTCGATGGCCGATACGTTGCGGATGATGCAGGCCGAGGTCAAATCCCTGGAAATGCAATTGCGCGACCACGGGATGACCAACCGCGAAAACCCCGAAACCGTCGAAGCCGCCATCCGTCTGGTCCACAAGGGCATGCCCTCGGACCAGATCGTCGCCCGCACCGGCCTGCCCCCCGAAGTGGTGGAGTCGATCATGCTGTTCCACGGGACGCGGTGAGGCTCTCTCTTTATCCGGTGATTGAATCCGTGGATGGCCGGGACAAGCCCAGCCATGACAGTTTTGGTAGATAGAGCCCAGACACACTCCCATGTCATGACCGCCCTTGTGGCGGTCATCCACGTCTTGCTCGGCCACTCATAAGTCGTGGATGGCCGGGACAGGCCCGGCCATGACAGGCTAAGGGTGAATTATTCCCATTTCCTGTCATGACCGCCCTTGTGGCGGTCATCCACGTCTTGCTTTGAATGATTAAAATTCCAATCAACCTGCCCATTGTGACAGTGATTTTCCGGTCTTCCATGCGCATCATTGCGTTGCAACAGGCTGGGAGATGAAAATGCGGGGTGGTTGGGTCTATTTGATGACCAATCGCAAGAATGGCACGCTTTATTGTGGCGTGACGAGTGACATCAATCAGCGCGTTTATGAGCACCGCTCAGGATGTGTTGAGGGTTTTACCAAGCGCTATAGCCTGCATCGACTGGTCTGGATGGATTATTACGAGGATATAACCGATGCCATCCAGCGAGAAACCAGCATGAAACGGTGGCCACGCGCCTGGAAGGTTCGGCTCATTCATCAAGCCAATCCTGATTGGGATGATTTATACAGCTTGCTTGCTTGAGAGGGAAAGTCGTGGATGGCCGGGACAAGCCCGGCCATGACAGTCTGGGGGAGTGTGAGCCCATACACCCTCCCCCGTCATGACCGCCCTTGTGGCGGTCATCCACGTCTTGCTTGTCTATTCATAAGCCGTGGATGGCCGGGACAAGCCCGACCATGACAGTTTTGGGAGATAGAGCCCAGACACCCTCCCCTGTCATGACCGCCCTTGTGGCGGTCATCCACGCCTTACTTGGCTACTCATAAGTCGTGGATGGCCGGGACAATCCCGGCCATGACAGTCTGGGGGAGTGTGAGCCCAATCCACCTGTCATGAGCACCCTTGTGGCGGTTATCCATGTCTTGCTCGGCCACTCATAAGTCGTGGATGGCCGGGACAGGCCCGGCCATGACAGGCTGGGGAGAATTGTGCCCACCCCCCCGTCATGACCGCCCTTGTGGCGGTCATCCACGTCTTGCTTGTCTATTCTGAATTCATGGGTGATCAGCATAGGGACCGGCAAAGGCTGTTCGAGAAAAAGCGGGCCTCACTCCTCAGCCAGCTTGTTCTCTTCTGCTTCTTCGTACATTTTCTTGGTCATCAGCTCCAGCCGGTCAACATCGCCTTCGCTGAGCAGACCGATTTTGCCCATGTAGATGTAGCCCTGCTTGAAGGCCGCGTCGCGCAACAAGGCGACGCCGCCGAAGGCCGAGAGGATCACGGTGGTCAGATAGGTCAAAGCCAGGATCAACGGGCCGAGAACGAAACCGATGGCGTAGAGCATCACCACCGCCACAAACAGGTTCCAGAGCCGGTAACGGGCAAAGACCAGCAGGGGAAACACCGACCAGGCGGCGTTGATGTCGTTGGGGACAATGAAAATGCCGCTGTCGGCGGCCAGATTGTATTCGTATTGAATCCACGCCTTGTCATCCGGCAGGCTTTTGATTTCGGCAGGCACGGGCGCAGGGGTGCAGTGGCAACCTTCCATATTGCCGCCGGTGATCAATTTCATCAGCAGGCCCTTGCGATAGACCAGCAACCAGTCCTCACGGCCGACTTCGCGCAACAGATAGGGTGCCGCCAACACTTCTGCGGCCGAATATTTGCCGAACTGGAAAATCAGATCGCCCGGCATCAACCCGATTTTTCCGGCGGGTGTGCCGCGATCCGTATAAGCCACTTCGGCGGCCTGCCCCGATGCAGGATCAAAAATAGCCATATCCTGCCCCCTTGTCTGGCGTGAAAAACTGACCTGTTATCCTCAAGAACCCGTTACGGATAACGGATCCCGCTGTCCATATTGTCGCGCGCCTTGGCCCGATTGCGTGCCGCGGCGGCGGGTGCTTCCGGCTTCGGCATCTTGTTGTTGATGGCCTTCTGGGCATCAATCAGATTGTCGAGCTTGCGGGTGACTTCGGCGGCGCTGAAAGCGTTCATCTGGGTTTTGACGGAGTCGACGATCTGGGCATTGGCGGCGCTTGATTGTTTGGCCGCCTCGTCAAGCGCCTGCTTGACCTGACCGGGGATCTTTTCATTCGACATTGTCAACCCGTCGATTTTGGCCGTCAGCACGGTTTGTGCCTCCGAGACGGTTTTGACGGCCTTGCGCAATTCTTCCTCGCGGCCGGTCACGGCAATCAGGCTTTGTCCGGTGGCGGCAGTGGCCTCCTCCAGATTATGGGCCACTTCACCCATGGTCTTGATCTGGCCGGCAATCGCCAGCAAGGCATCGCGGTTGACGCTGGTAATCGCCTCGAAGCGCGACAGCGAGCGCTGGTAGAACAGGATCGAACCGACAAGAATAATGCCCGCAATCACCAGAACGATAATGCCGCTATACAGCAAGACCATGCCGGAGCGCTTGGAACCCTCGATCAGGCTGGTGACCTGCAACCGCAAGCGTTGCAATTCCTGTGCGGCATCGGTGGCCGTGCCCGCCGCCGACAGAGCGATCTGGATGGATTCATCCACCGCTGCAAGGCTTTTGGCGACATCTTCATGGGCCTTTGGGGTATCGTGTCCGCTCATTTTGTCCCTCCTTGGGCATCTTGCCGCCGGGTCTGTTGTCCCTCACGTCGCGTACAGGCCTGACCTGAACTCGCAACAACTTCGAGTGCCGGCAGGCGCTTGGTTCTGAAACCGAACGCCTGACAGCTGTAAGGGTGTCGAATATCGTGGTTGATCACAAAATAGCGGCAACCAAAGCATGAAACAGTGCGGGAGGGCGATATCATTTAGCCCCTCCCAATTTCTTGCCCGCTGTATCGAAATGCAGTTCTTCGGGCACTTCGATTTCGGGTTGCAGGGCATCGGGACCGGCCTGGAACACGAAGCTCAGCACGGTGGCAACCGCCCGGTACAATTCGGTATGGATTTCCTGCCCGATGGCACTGGTATAGTAAATAGCACGCGTCAACAGCGGATAGGACAGCATCGGCAAGCCGAGTTCGGTGGCGCGTTGGCGGATCTGTTCGGCAACCATGTCCGAGCCTTTGGCAACCACACGCGGGGCGGTGCCGTCTTCGAAATCATAGCGCAGGGCCACGGCAAAATGCGTCGGGTTTGTCAGCACCACCTGCGCCTCGTCGAGATTGACGACCGAGCCGCGCTCGGCTGACTCGCGCTGCATCTGGCGGATCTTGGCGCGGACTTCCGGCGAACCTTCCGATTGCTTGTGCTCGTCCTTGGCTTCCTGCTTGGTCATCATCATCTGGTTTTTGTGACGGCGCCATTGATAGAAGGCATCGACAAAGGCCACGACCCCCGCCCCTGCCACCAGCACAATAAAGGTTTTGACGATCAGCGAACCGGTGGCGACCAAGGCCGCTTCGAAGGAGACCTGCGTGATGTTGACGATCAAAGGCAGTTGATCGACGATGTAGAACACGCCGACCCCGCCCACCAGCGCGATCTTGAGAATGGATTTGAAGGCTTCCATCAGGGCTTGCGTGCCCAACATGCGGGCCAATCCCGCGCCCGGATTGATCTTGTTCAGTTTCAGCGAGGCATTGCCCATCACGAAGTGAATACCGCCATAGGCCGCCTGCGTGGCAATCAGCATGATGGAAATGGGCACGGCGAACATCAGAAACGGCACCAAAACACCTGAAAAGGCTTCGACCATGGCATCCGGCAACGGCATGCCGCGCATCATCGGCTCGGAAAACACCAAGTCATGACGAAAGATCGCAACCAGCTCGTTGAAATAGTAATTGCCGTTCATCATCAACTGCATGCCGCCTGTCAGCAACACCACCAAAATCATCAAATCCTTCGACGCAAGAACCTGGCCCTCCTCGATGGCCTCTTCCTGCCGTCTGGCACTGGGGTCTTCTGTTTTTTCCTGCCCGCCATCCTCTTCAGCCATGGTTTATCCCTCTTGGCTGATAAGCATGAAATCGCGCATTTTGAGGCCGATATCATTGATATAGGCGGCAATCGCATGCGCAATCGACGGGATCAGGACCATCATCAAGACAAGGCCCGCGAGAATGGTGATCGGAAAACCGACCGAAAAGATGTTCAACTGGGGAGCGACGCGCGTGACCACGCCGGTCACAATGTTGATCAGCAACATCGCCACCACAATCGGCAGGCTGATCAGCAAAGCCATCGAGAAAATCAGACTGCCGGACTGGAAAATCGACAGAAACATTTTCGGTTTCAGCATCATCTGGCCGATCGGCACAATTTTATAGCTGTCGGCAACGGCGCGGATCAGCAAATGGTGGCCATCGAGCGACAGGAAGATCAAAATCAGCAGGATCGACAGAAACTGCGCGATCACCGGCGAGGAGGCGCCCGTCTGCGGATCGACCATCGCGGCATAGCTCAAACCCATCGCCGAAGAAATCTGTTCACCGGCAAAGGTCACGGTCGCAAAAGCGAACTGCATGAAAAAGCCGATCATGGTCCCGATGATCACTTCCTGCGCCAGCACAACAAAGCCCTGGGCCGAGAAAAAGTCGATTTGCGGTGTTTTGACGGAACCGAACACCGCAACCGTCATGCCCATAGTCAGGGCCGTGCGTTGCGGCAGATTGACAGCGGCGGCCGAAAACAGGGGAGCCGCCAGAAACATGGCGCCCATCCGGATCGAAATCACCAGAAAGGCGACCATCCAGTCAAACAGGGTTGGTGCGTCCAGAACGATCATCGGGTCACTCTCCCGATTTCGGTGAACACGGTCTGGAAGAAGCCGGTGACGGTCGACAGCATGAACGGGCCGGCAATCACGAACACGCCGATCACCACCAGCAATTTCGGCACGAAGGCCAAAGTCTGCTCGTTGATCGATGTGGCGGCCTGAATGATGCCCATAAACACACCGACAGCCAAAGCGGCCACCAGCACGGGTCCGGTCGCCATCACGATGACCAGAACCGTTTCACGCCCGACGATGATGAATTGATCCAGACCCATCAGGGAATCCTCACAAAACTCTCGACAAGCGATGTCACCGTCAGCGCCCAGCCATTCACCAGCACAAACAGCATCAGCTTGAAGGGCAGTGAAATCAGCATCGGCGACAACATCATCATGCCCAAAGCCATCAGCACGCTGGACACCACGATATCGATCACCAGAAACGGCAAAAACAGCAAAAAGCCAATGGTGAAGGCGGTGCGCAATTCGGAAATGATGAAGGCAGGCACAGCAACGGCAAAAGGCACCGCATCGGTGCCGTCATAGCCGCTATCACCACGCAATTCCGCCATGGTCAGAATGTCGGATTGTCGCGTCTGGCGGAGCATGAAGGTTTTGAGATGGTTGGCGGCCCGCAATCCGGCTTCCTGCACATTGATCTGCCCTTGCGAATAGGGCGTGAAAGCCGTGTCGTTGATCAGATTGAAGGTCGGGGTCATGATGAACAGGGTCAGAAACAGCGCAAGACCCACCAGCACCTGGTTGGGCGGGGTCTGTTGCGTGCCAAGAGCCTGACGCAAAATCGACAGTGTGATGATGATGCGGGTAAAACTGGTGGTGACCAAGAGCAAAGACGGCAGAACCGTCAGGAGGGTCATCAAAATCAGGGCTTGCAGGGACAAGGACAGGTTTTGCCCGCCGCCCGGCATATTTTCGAGCTTCAGAACCGGCATGTCGAATTGCGAGCTTTGCGCCAGAGCAGGCTCGACCAAGCCTGCCAGCACCAAAGCCGCCACAATCAGCGATAGCACACGGGTCATACCGCACCCCCGACAGCGGGAGTGGCGGTTGCCATGGTGGTCGCCACTTCGGTTTCTGCTTCAGGCACAGGCGACAGGCCGATCACCTGCAAGACAGGCTGGCCGTTGCGGCCATAGGCGCACAAGACGCGCATGCCCTCGACATCCACAACACATAATTTGATGCCGTCACCGATATGGCGCAGGCCGTGCACCGTCATCATGTCCTGACCGAAGCGTTTGGTCAGCCGGTCGCGATAGCGTGTGAGTGCCACCAGAAGAGGCACACACACACCGACCATCAACACAACAAGGGCTGCATCCTGCCAGTTCATTATTCAGAGGTTCCTGAGCCTTTGTTCCGGCGAGATGATCTCGCTGACACGGATCCCGAGCCGTTCCCCGACCAATACGATTTCGCCCCGGGCGATCAGGGTGCCATTGACCGAAATGTCGAGCAGTTCGCCCGCCAGCCGTTCCAGCTCCACCACCGAGCCTTCGCTCAGTTTCAGCAGATCGCGGATTGAAATCTTGGTGCCGCCCACTTCGACGATCAGTTTGACTTCAACGCTTTCAAGCAGTTTCAGATTTTGTGCTGAAGCGAATGGAGCATCGCCGCCGTCTACGCCTTGATCACTCATGAACGAACCTCATAT
>CANGOE010000077.1 GCA_947455455.1 Hyphomicrobiales bacterium | reverse complement strand
CCTGCCTGCACTGATCAACCACACCGTATCCCTGTTCAAGAACAGTTCGCTGGCGATGGCGATCGGGGTGGCCGAATTGACCCATGCGGTCAAAGAAGTCGAGAATCTCAGCTTCCGCGTGTTCGAGGCCTATCTGATTGCCACGGTGATCTATCTGGCTTGTTCCCTGCTGTTGATGGGGTTGGGCGCGTGGCTGAGCCGCGATCCGGCCAGCGCGGAGGCATCGTAACAGCATGCTCTCCAATATGATCACCATCATCGAGGACAACTGGCTGCTTCTGCTGATCGGCCAATATCCGAATGGACCGCTGGGCGGCATCAGCTCGACCTTGATCCTGTCGGTCCTTGGCATTGTGCTGGCCTTCCCGCTCAGCGTGCTGATTGCACTGGCGCGGCTGTCGCACTGGAAAGTGCTCAACTGGCCTGCCACCGCCCTTGTCTATATCGTGCGCGGCGTGCCGTTGCTGATGCTGATCCTGTGGGTGTATTTTCTTGTCCCCCTGCTGATCGGCGACAGCGTGCCGGGCTTTGTCACCATGCTGTGCACGCTGGTGATCTATGAAGGCGCATTTTTGAGCGAGATCGTCAGAGGCGGCATTGTCGCCTTGCCTGCGGGGCAGATGGATGCGGCGCGCGCGCTGGGACACAGCCATTTCGGGGCCATGCGTTATGTGATCCTGCCGCAGGCTCTCTACAATATGATGCCCAGCATCTTGAGCCAGTTTGTCTCGACCATCAAGGAAACCACGCTCGGCTATGTCATCAATGTGCCGGAGCTGACCTTTGCCGCAAGCCAGCTCAACAACCGCTTGCTAACCAAACCCTTCGAAATTTTTGCCATTCTGGCCATCGTCTATTTCGTCGTGTGCTGGAGCCTGTCGGAACTGGCCAACCGGCTTGAAAAGCGCATCGACAAACAGCGTCAGGGCGATGACCAACCGGCGGCAGGCCCGCTGGAACATGCCTCCCCGCAGACAAGGGGGGCGACATGACCCAGAAGCCACGACCCTGCGGAAATCGGCTGATGCCCCTCGCGACCTGCATATGATCGGAACTTGCACATGATCCAATTTTCCCATGTGAACAAATTCTACGGCAGTTACCAAGCGCTTGTTGATGTGAATGCCACGGTCAACAAAGGCGAGGTTGTTGTGGTGTGCGGTCCTTCGGGTTCGGGCAAGTCCACACTGATCCGGACCGTCAACCGGCTGGAGCCGATCCAGTCGGGGCAGGTTCTGTTCGACGGACAGAATGTACACGCAGACCTCAAAAGCGCCGAACTCAACCGCTTGCGCGCCCGCATCGGCTTTGTCTTCCAGAGCTTCAATCTGTTTCCGCACCTGTCGGTGCTCGAAAACATCATGCTGTCGCCGGTCCGCGTCAATGCTGTCAAACGCGGTGAGGCCAGCCAGACCGCCATGCGCCTGCTTGATCGTGTCGGGCTGGCCCACAAGGCCAAAGCCTATCCGGCGCAATTGTCGGGTGGCCAGCAACAACGTGTGGCGATTGCCCGCGCACTGGCGATGGAGCCGCCGGTGATGCTGTTTGATGAACCCACCAGCTCGCTTGACCCCGAAATGGTCGGCGAAGTGCTGGCCGTGATCCGCTCGCTGGCGGCCGATGGCATGACCATGATGTGTGTCACCCATGAAATGAATTTTGCCCGTGATGTGGCCGACTGCGTCTGGTTTATGGATGCGGGCAAAATCCTCGAAATCGGGGCTCCGGCTGATTTCTTCTCCAACCCCCAACATCCGCGTGCGCAACGCTTTCTATCGGATCTGCATGTGCGGTGACACCTCGTTCAATTCAACCTCAGGAGGATGCAATGACTGTTAAGAACCATCTGTCAAAAATCGGATTGCTGATCGGCCTCGGCCTGCTCGGCATGGGTGCGGCGCAAGCTGACCAGTTGCAGGATATCATGGGCCGCAAGGAACTGCGTTGCGGCACCTTCTCTGATGTGCCACCCTTTGCCGCCCCCGATGCCAAGACCCGTGAAATGGTCGGCTTCGATGTCGACATGTGCAACGCCATTGCCAAGCGTCTGGGCGTCACAGCCAAGATCACCCCATTGTCGGTCGAAGCCCGCGTGCCGGAAGTCAAGCTCGGCCGCGTCGATGTGACCATTGCCAATCTGGCCTACACGCTGGGCCGCGCCGAACAGATCCAGTTCAGCGACCCCTACTATCTGGCCAAGGAAATGCTGGCTGTGAAGGCGAGCGATCCGGGTTCGACAAAGGCCGACTTCAAAGGCAAGCGCATCGCCTCGACCAAGGGTTCGACCTCCGAACTCTCGATCAAGATGAATGATTCCGAGCCTCTGACCTTCCAGGATACCGGTTCGGTCTATATGGCTGTGCAACAGAACAAGGCTGTCGGCATGGTCGCCAACACCATGACCATCACAAAACTGGTCAATGAATCCAAGACATCGGGCACCGAGTTGAAGATGATCCAGGAGCCGATGGCGTTCCAGCCGATCGGCGTCGGCATGAAAAAGGACGAGCCTGCTTTGCTCGCCAAGATCAACGAGACACTGGTGGCAATGGACAAGGCCGGCGAAATCAACACGCTGTGGGACAAGTGGCTTGGCCCCAATACCGAATTCAAAATGGTGCGCACAGACAAGGTTGTGCCGTTGACCGAGCTGAAATTCACTCCGCTCCCATAAGCGGATGCACTCGCCAATACAGGAGCTGCCCTTGCAAAAGGGCAGCTTTTTTTATGGATCAGTTTTGGCGCGACAGAGGCACAATCCGGTTACCGGCCGCTTCGATGACCGTGCGGATGGTTCTGGCCAAATCCAATGCGCCTTCGGTATCGCCGTGCAACAGGATGGAGCGCGAGGGCATGGCCAGACGTTTCCCCGTGATGGTGATGACATGGCCGTCATCCAGTATCCGTTTGACGCGCTCGGCAATCACGGTCGCGTCATGGATCACCGCGCCATTCAATGCGCGCGAGACCAGCAGACCGCCATCATCATAGGCACGATCCGCCAGAAAAGTCGTTGCCACCCGCAGGCCCTGCTCTTGAGCGGCTTCCTCGATGGCGCGACTGCTGGACGAAACCACCAGCAGATTTTTGTCGAACTCGGCCACAGCTTTCAACAAGGGCTTGGCCAGCACGGGATCAGCCGCCGCCATATTGCCGAGCGCACCATGGAAACTCATATGGGTCATGCTATGGCCGACCGAACGGGCAATCCCGTCCAGCGCCCCCAATTGGTAGATGACCATCGCCGCCAGCTCACCCGGATCGATCTGCATGACACGGCGGCCAAAACCCTGCCGATCCGGAAAGCCGACATGCGCACCGACATCGACACCGAGCGTCAAAGCCTGCCGCACCCGCTCGCGCATGATCA
Source organism: Hyphomicrobiales bacterium (assembly GCA_947455455.1). Lineage (GTDB taxonomy): Bacteria > Pseudomonadota > Alphaproteobacteria > Rhizobiales > Beijerinckiaceae > CAIYZJ01. The sequence continues at coordinate 7,294 of CANGOE010000077.1, read as the reverse complement.
GCGGATCACCGGCATGATAGCCGCAGGCAATATTGGCCGAGGAAATCAGCGGCATCAGGGCTTCATCCTGACCCATGGGCCAGGGGCCGAACCCTTCGCCGAGATCGGCGTTCAGATCAATGTCCATGGCACACCCTTTGCCGCTACAGCGGACGCATTTCGAACAATGGCGTTGCATAGCCGACCAGCGTCCGGTCGGCACTCGCATAGTTTACAAACACCCCGTCCCGGGGTGCAACAACCGGTACCAAGAGCACGCCAACCTGCAACAGGCCGACAATCTGGCCTTTTGAGACAGCACTGCCGGCTTGGACAAAGGCACCGGCATGCAAGGGATGGCGCGTCAGAAACACACCGGCATGGGGCGACGGGACTGCAAGGGCGGGGCGCTTCGATTGTTGCGTGAGCGTGGTTGTGCCGCCGTCATTGCGGATCAGCCATTGGCCATCAGGCCCGTCCAGTTCCAGCATCGCGATACCGGTTTGGACGAGCCAGCCAGCCACCACCTCCATCTGCTCATTGGTCATGGCCTGCCTCCTGTCGCACTGTCAGGCCCAAGGCGACCATGCGGCGCACCTCGTCCAGCCAGTCGGTCACATCCTGCAAAGCCCGGACAGCCTCGGCCCAGGTCACCTCGACAAAGCGCACGGAACTGCCGATCGGAGCCTGACCAAGCCGCCACAAATCGGCGTCAATCACCGTGCCTATTTTCGGATAACCGCCCGAGGGTTGCGCATCGCGCATCTGGATGATCGGCTGGCCGCCATGCGGCACCTGAATCACTCCCGGCACGATCCCGTGCGAGCGCAATTCCAGCGGATATTTCGGCTCGATCATCGGTCCGGCCAGACGGTAGCCATAGCGGTCACTTTGCGAGGTGATCTTCCAGCTCTTGGCCCAGAACTCCACACAGGACTGATCGGTGAATGCCGCATATTCGGCCGCACGCAAAACGCGGATGGCGGGTGTAGCGTCCACCTCCAGCGGCATGGTCAAAGCAGGCGGCACGATGCCCATGCCGACAGGACGCAAAGCCTGCGCCGCAACACCGACCGGCAACCGGTCCCCCTGTTGCAGGGTCCGGCCTTGATGCCCTCCGAATTGTCCGCGCAATTGCGTACTGCGCGACCCCAACGCCAGAGGCACATCGATCCCGCCGGCCACGCACAGATAAACACGGCTGGCCTGCCAGCGGCTTGGCCCGCCGCGCTCGATGGTCAAGATCTGTCCGGCTCCGGCATGGATGGTCAACCATGGCCAGACCGGCACATCATCCAGCCGCGCCAGATGGTCGGCTCCCGTCAGCACAAGATCACAGGCCTGATGGAACCGGACCCGGAACGGAAAAATCGGAATTTCGATGCCCGCGCAATTCTCGTCATTGCCGAGCAGAATATTGCCTGCGGTCAAAGCAAGCCGATCCATCGCACCCGAATGGCTGACCCCCCAACCCAGAGCGCCGAACCGTCCGAGATCCTGCACGGTCGCCAGAGCCGTTGACGAGAGAATCTCGATCATCTCACCACCTGCTGGATACGGAAACGGATGGAGTCGCCGGGTTGCAACAGAGTGGGCGGCTGTTTGCTGACATCGAAAAACACCATGGATGTTGTCCCGATCGTGTTCCAGCCACTGGGACCATCGGATGCCGAAACGCCGGTCTGGAACCCGCCGATCGACACCGCCCCGCCGGGGATTTTCAACACTGGCGTTTTACGCCGGGGCGTGGCAATCCGGTGATCCATACCGCCCAGATAGCAATAGCCGGGATGGCTCCCCAAAGCATAAACCGGATAAAGCGGTGCGCTGTGGATTTCGGCAATCTCCTCCGCGCCCAGTCCGGTATGGGCCATCACATCCGCCATATGCGGTCCGGCTTCTCCGCCATAAATCACCGGCAATTCAATCGTCCGGCCTTCCATGGTCATAGGTCGGGCCGTGTGCCATGCCTCCAGCAACCGCGTGACGAGCGGCTGGGGATCAAGCGGCGGCTGGCGGAAACACAGCATCAGATTGTTCATGCCGGGCACCGCTTCCAGCACTTCGGGCCAGTCCATGACCTGCCCCGACAGCGACCAGATTTTCTGTTGCGTGCCGAGCGAGGTCTCCCCATGGGCTTCGAGCAACAGGGCTGTCGTGCCCAGCATGCTGACGACAGGATCATGCGCCATCGGAGTGATCCTTCGTCCAGATTGTCTGTTTCAGCCAGCTTTCGAGATAGTGGATATCGACACCCCCCGCGATCAATTGCGGATCACGCACAAAGGCACGATGCAAAGGTAGATTGGTTTTGATGCCTTCGATGGTCATTTCATCCAGTGCCGCAGTCAAACGGCGCAAGGCAATCTCGCGGGTGGCCCCGTGCACGATCAATTTGGCAATCATCGAGTCATAATGCGGCGGCACCCGATAACCGGCAAAGGCATGGCTATCGAGGCGCACCCCCGGCCCGCCGGGCATGTGCCAAGCGGTAATCACGCCCGGAGAAGGTGCAAATGTTTCGGGATCTTCGGCATTGATCCGGCACTCGAATGCATGGCCGGTTTCGGCGATATCGCTTTGGCGCAAGGTCAAATCCTCGCCCAAAGCCACGCGGATTTGCTGTTCGACAATATCGAGACCCGTGATCATTTCCGTCACGGGATGTTCGACCTGCAACCGTGTGTTCATTTCGATAAAGAAGAAGGCGCCGTCCTCCATCAGAAATTCGAAAGTCCCCAGGCCGCGATAGCCGAGCCGCTCGCAGGCCGCCACACAGCGCGCGCCGATTTCCGCGATCACATCCGGCGCAATCCCGATTGCGGGGGCTTCTTCCAGCATTTTCTGGTGGCGGCGTTGCGGCGAACAATCACGGCTTCCCAGCCAGAGCGCATTGCCCTTGCCATCGGCCAGCACCTGAATTTCGACATGGCGCGGATGGGCCAGATATTTTTCCATATAGATGTCGGAGGCCCCGAAGGCGCGGCGTGCTTCCTCGCGGGTCAGCGACAAAGCATCCGGCAAGTCGGCCTCCTGCGTGACAATCCGCATGCCCTTGCCACCCCCGCCACCGGCGGCCTTGATGATGACGGGATAGCCGATCTGGCGGGCCACGGCGCGGCTCTTCTGATCATCGGCATCCAGCGCGTGATCGGGTCCGGGCACGCAAGGAACACCCGCTTCGATCATCAACCGTTTGGCCGAAATCTTGTCGCCCATCGCCCGGATATTGTCGGCCGTCGGGCCGATGAACACCAGTCCGGCCTGTTCGACACGGGCGGCAAAATCGGCATTTTCCGACAAAAAACCGAAACCGGGATGAAGTGCCTCCGCGCCGCTGGCTTTGGCCGCCAGCAACAAAGCCGTCTGGTCAAGATAGCTCCGGCTGGCCGGGGCCGGACCGATGCACACCGCCTGATCGGCAAGCGCCACATAGCTGGCATGGCGGTCGGCTTGCGAATAGACGACCACCGTTTGCAGACCCATGCTTTTGCAGGCGCGCAAGATCCGCAACGCGATCTCGCCGCGATTGGCAATCAGCACTTTGGTGAAAGCGGGACGGGTCATCCTATGCTCATCAGCCATTGACCCACCTCGACCTCTTCGCCATTGCCGATCACAATGGCCTCGATGGTTCCTGCCCGCTCGGCGGTGACGTGGTTGAACACCTTCATAGCCTCGATGACACAAAGCGGCGCACCGATGGCGACCTGCTGGCCCACGCTTACAAAAGGCGGCGCATCGGGCGAGGGTTGCAAATGCACAATGCCGTAAAGCGGCGACACGACACGGGCGGGATCGTCCCCGCTGGCCGGTGCTGGTCCTGCCACTGCGAAAGGTTCGGAACCCGGCGAAACAGAATCCTCCGGCAATGCGCGGGTGAGTGTGAGCGTCCAAGCCCCTTCGCGACATTCGGCACGCGGATGCGACGATCCGGCCATGCTGTCGATCAGTGCTTTGATTGTCTCGAGATTCATGCGCATCCACCTGATATGGCTACGCAGTTTGGTCACGCATCCATCTGTTTCTGCAGTGTATCGGGGCACCAGCCGCTCGGCTAAGATGGAATATCTTTGTCCCAATAAGAGCGGCTTATGCCATGCCGCGCTTGCGGCTTTTGCCCGGTGCCAGCACATGGTGGGGCAGTTCGGCAACCAGTTCGAGCAGGATTTCCTTGATCGCCTGGGCAGGCTCAGACAAAGGCAGATAGTCGGACTGGCACAAAGCCAGCGGGGCGACAATGGCCGGCTCGACCAGCTTCGATTTCCACGCCGCACAGGAGGCCAGAACCTGATTGGCCATGGATTCCGGCAAAATCGTCATGCCCAATCCATCGGAGATCACCGAGGTCAGCGTGCTGGCGGATTCAATTTCGGCCACCACATGCGGTTTCAGATTGGCCGCCGCAAAGGCTTCGTCCACCATGCGCCGGACGACATTATAGGGACGCGCCAGATAGAGTTCGAGATGGGCGCATTGGGTAATCGGCACCTCGTCGGGATAGGCGCCCAAGCGGTTCGGACCGACCAGATAGAGTTCCTCGTTCAACAGCGGCAGAAACGACAGGCCGTGAACCGGCACTTTGCCGCCATAAAGCACAGCCATATCCATGCGGCCATTCATGATCATTTCCGACAGGGTACTGCCATAGGTCTCGTTGAGATAGAGCAGAATACCGGGATGGCGGGCTCTGGTGGTGCGCAACAGGGGCAAAGCCAGCCCCGCCGCCGCCGTGCCCGGAGCCAGCCCGACCGAGACAGCCCCGTTGATGCCCGCATTGGACGCGCTCATTTCGGATTTGGCCTGCTCGCATTGGCGCAGGATCAGTTGGGCATGGCGATACAGCACCTTGCCCGCCTCGGTCGGGGTCACGCCGCGCGTGGTGCGCAACAGCAATTGCTGGCGCACCTCGGCCTCCAATGTCGCCAATTGCTGGCTGAGTGCGGGTTGGGCGACATGCAACACATCGGCGGCTTGGGTCAAACTGCCGATATCAACAATTTTGACGAAATACTGCAAACGCCTGATATTCATCACACAATCCCGCTTTTGCCGTTCCCGAACCCCGCCGGACAGGCGGTACGAGCCCGCCATTCCGGATTGAACCGCCTGTGCAGTTGTAGAAAAAAACCATGCCCATAAGCAATCCCTATAAAGGCAGAATGAATTCGTCTTGGTCAGCACCCCATGCGGCAATTATGCAAAGTTGTGCATCAATCCGTCTTGTGGGGGCCTCATGGACCAGTCTCGTATTGCCTCGCGCATCAAGCGCATCAAGCCTTCACCCAGCACCTTTGCCGCCGATCGCGCCAACGAGCTGAAACGACAGGGGCGCAAGATCATCAGCCTTGTGGTCGGCGAACCGGATTTCGACACGCCCGCCCATATCCGCCAGGCGGCATCCGAGGCGATGGATCAGGGCCAGACACGCTATACGCCGATGGCCGGAACCATTGCCCTGCGCGAAGCCATCATTGCCAAACTCAAGCGCGAGAACCGGCTTGATTACGCCATGAACGAGATCATCGCCACCAATGGCGCCAAAAGCGGCATCTATGCCGCCTTTGCCGTGACGCTGGAGCCGGGCGACGAGGTAATCGTGCCGACCCCTTATTGGGTATCCTATACCGATATGGCGATTGCCAATGACGGCGTGCCTGTGACCATTCCCTGCCCCGAAACGCAGGATTACAAATTGCTCCCCGCCCAGCTGGAAGCCGCGATCACCGCCAAAACCCGCTGGCTGTTACTGAATGCGCCCAGCAATCCGACCGGTGTCAGCTATACATATGAGGAATACCGGGCTTTGGCGGATGTGCTTTTGCGCCATCCGCATGTCCTGATCATGACCGACGATATTTACGAGCATATCCGGTTCGACAACACGCCCAATCCGCATTTCCTCAACTCTGCCCCCGAGTTGAAAGACCGGACGCTGGCCATCAACGGCGTGTCCAAAACCTATGCGATGACCGGCTTCCGCATCGGCTGGGTGGCTGGTCCCACAGATCTCATCCATGGCATCAACACGTTCCTGTCGCAATCGGCGGGCAATTGCTGTTCGGTCAGTCAGGCGGCGGCTGTTGCCGCGCTCAATGGCGACCAGTCCTTTATCCATGAGAGCGTGGACACCTACCAAAAGCGCCGCGACCAGACAGCCGCCCGCATCAATGCCATCAAGGGTTTGTCCTGCCGCGTCCCCAAGGGCGCGTTTTATCTCTATGTGAACTGCGCGGATGTGATCGGCAAAACCACGCCCGACGGCAAAGTGCTGGCGACCGATGACGATCTGGTCATCTATCTGCTCGACAGCGTCGGTGTGGCGGTCGTCGCTGGCACAGCCTATGGCCTGTCGCCCTATTTCAGAATGTCGATTGCCACCTCGCTCGAGACGCTCGACCAGGGCACCGCGCTGATCGCACAGGCCATCGAACAGCTTCGCTAACCATCAAAAACAACACGAAAGAGGAAACCCCCATGTCCGGCTCAAGCATCCAAAAACACCCTTCGGCCCCGCAAGTGGACCCTAAAATCATCGCCGCCCTGATGGATCTGCCTGTGGCCTTGTTGAGCGACAACATGCACCGCAACACCGGCAGTGTCGGCCTCACCCCCTATCACAAGCCGCATCACATGGTCGGCACCGCGGTCACTGTCAAAACCAGAGGCGATGACAACCTGGCGATTTTGCGCGCCTTCGAATTCTGCCGTCCGGGCGATGTGATGGTGATCGATGCCGATGGCGGCCTTAAAAACGCGGTGGTTGGCGGGATCCTGTCGTTTTACGGGGCCACCATCGGCCTCAACGGCATGGTGATCGACGGCTCGATCCGTGACGTGGCCGAAATTGCCGCACGGACTTTTCCGGTCTATGCGCGCGGCGTCAACCATCGCGGCCCCTATAAAGACGGCCCCGGCGCGATCAATGTGCCGGTCTCGATCGGCGGCATGGTGGTCAATCCCGGCGACATCATCGTCGGCGATCAGGATGGCTTGCTGGCCTTTCCGCCTGCGATTGCCGAAGAGGTGATCAAAAAGGCCCAGGCCCAGCACGCCAAGGAAGATGCGACCATGCAAGCCATGCGCGACGGCACCTGGGACCGCTCCTTCATCGACGCGCTGGAAGCCCGTTGCATGAATTAAGCGGACACAGGCCGATCATTCGACCCGCACAAGAGCCAAAACTCTCGTGCGGGTTTTTTGTTTTTAGATTCACTGGACAAGGCGTGATCCACGCCTGCCGCAAATCTTGCGCCTTCATTGGACAACCCGACCTCGCCAGCATTTTTTCCTCTGGAAGTGGCAGGAGAGAGGG
>CANGOE010000076.1 GCA_947455455.1 Hyphomicrobiales bacterium | reverse complement strand
GGCCAGTTCGGCCGCGCCTTCATCGGTGCAGCGCTCGCCGAAGGTCTTGGCATTTTCGCGTTCCTTGTCGCGATCTTGCTGCTCTTCGTGATCAAATAAGATTGTTGGACGCAGGTCACTGCGTTCAATTCTCCTTTGCATCCTTTGACTTCGCCGGTCGGTGACCGGCGGGGTTGTTCTTCAGGGTGCAGATCCTTTCTAGAGTCGCAATCGAGAGGCGATCATGGCTCAGCCCGTTCAGTCAGGAACCGAAGCCCATGGTGGAAACCATGACAGCGGCGTGTTTCCACCCTTTGACAATGCCACTTTCGCAAACCAGCTGGTCTGGTTGGCCTTGGTGTTTGGCGCGCTGTATCTGTTGATGGCCCGCGTGGCTTTGCCGCGTGTCGAAGGCATTCTGGCCAATCGTCACAAGATCCTGAATGACGATATTGCCGCCGCTCAAGCCTTCAAGCTCGAAACGGATCATTCGATCTCGGCCTATGCCAAGGCCCTGGCCGAAGCCAAAACCCACGCCCAGCAGATTGCCGCTGAAACCAGCGATGCGATCAAGATCGAAAGCGACACCAAGCGTCGCGCGGTCGATGCCGAACTGACGGCCCGTTTGTCCAAGGCCGAGCATGATATTCTCGACAAGCGCCGGCAAGCGATGGAGCATGTCGCTGACATTGCCGCCACTGCGACGTCGGATATCGTTGTCCATCTGACAGGCACTGCCCCTGCTGCCGGCGATGTAAATGCCGCAGTGGCGCAGGTTCTGAAAGCCTGAGGAGGCCCTGATGCATTTAGACGCTGAATTTTGGGTCGCCGCCGCTTTCGTGACCTTTGTGGCAATCCTCTGGAAATTGGGTGCGTTCCGCACCCTGATCCAATCCCTCGATCACCGGTCCGAGCAGATCGCCCGCGAATTGGATGAAGCCCGCACCTTGCGCGAAGAAGCGCGTCAGGTTCTGGCCGATTACCAGCGCAAGCGGCTTGAAGCCGAAGCCGAAGCCACCGAAATCGTGGTCAACGCCAAGCAGGAAGCCAAGCGCATCAGCGTCGAGGCCGAGGAAAAGCTGGAAGAGTTCGTGCGTCGCCGCACTGCACTTGCCGAACAGCGCATTGCGCAGGCTGAAGCACAGGCGGCATCCGATGTGCGTGCCGCCGCCGCCGAAGCCGCTGTCAAAGCCGCCGAAGTGATTTTGCGCGGTTCGATGGACAAGAATGGCGCGGCCTTTGTTGAAAAAGGCCTCGGTGAAGTCAAAGCACGCTTGGGCTGAGACCAACGGCATAATCAATCAAATCAAGCCGCCTTCGGGCGGCTTTTTTGTGCGCTCTGTCCGGTATTTTCAGGCATGGGGGCTGTCGGCTGTGCCATGTTCGCGCGGCAACAAGGCATGATAGGCCTCGCGCAGGGCCTTGAGATCGCGCCAGGCTTGCGCTTTTTGCGCCGGATGCTTGAGCAGATGCGAGGGCGGTAAGGTCGCCAGAGTGGGGATCGAGTGGTCTCCGTCACGGTAATCAAACCAGCGACCGCGCAATTTGATCTGGCTTTCCTGAACGCCAAGCAAAAGATGCGCAGGCAATGTCCCTAGAAACACCAGCAGATCGGGTTTGACCAGCGCGATATGGCGGCGGATGAATGGCTCGCACACCGCCAGTTCCTGTTGGGTCGGGGCGCGGTTGCCCGGGGGTCGCCACGGGATGACGAGACCAAGCGCCACCTGTTGCCGGTCCAGTCCGACAGCTTTCAGCATCCGGTCCAGCAACAGGCCCGTGGGGCCGATAAAGGCCTCGCCCAAACGGTCCTCCTCGGGACCGGGCACATCCGAGACCAGCATGATCCGGCTTTGCGGATGACCTGCAGAAAAAATCAGGCTCTTGGCCGTTTGTTTGAGCGGGCAACCGTCATATTGCGCCAGAGCGGCCTGCAATTCATCCAAAGTATTGGCTTGGCTGGCCAGCGCTTTGGCTTCGGCGGCGGCAAGGGCGATATGCTGGTCCAGTCCGGTTGTCGGTTGCTGTCCGCTTGCGGCTTGCCCCTGCTGTGCGGTGCGGCCGCCCAAAGCGGGCTGGCGGGGGGCTTCGAGCGCCGCGCGGGCCTCGGCCAAGCGGTCACGCGGGGTTTCATCCAAAGCACAGTCCACACCGGCATCGCGATACCAGCGCAAAATCTCTTCGGCAGGTTCCCCATAGGGCATGAAGCCCAGATCATCGGCGGCCATCGAACCATTGTAAGGGGCGTTGGCGGTGAATACCACTGTCTTGCACGGGACTGAACACAGCAAATTATCCGTAATTCCATCTTGCCAGTCTTGCTGAAGGCCCTATGAAAGGACATAGAAGACAGTGATTGAGGCCGGATGGAGATCGAGACCATGGAACAGGACGACGCACGCACAGCCCCGCGCGAAAGCATGGAATTCGATGTTGTGATTGTCGGCGCGGGACCAGCCGGTCTCAGTGCGGCCATCCGGATCAAACAGATCGATCCCGATCTATCGGTGGTCGTGGTCGAAAAGGGCTCCGAGGTCGGTGCGCATATCCTGTCGGGCGCGGTGATGGATCCGGTGGCTGTCGATAAATTGCTTCCCGAATGGCGCAACGAGGATGACCATCCGTTCAAGACACCCGTCACCGATGACCAGTTTATCTGGATGTCGGAACAAGGCGGCGTGCGCCTGCCCAATCTGTTGATGCCGAAGCTGATGTCGAACCATGGCAATTATATTGTCTCGCTCGGCAATGTCTGCCGCTGGCTGGCCGCCAAGGCCGAAGCGCTTGGTGTCGAGATCTATCCCGGTTTTGCCGCCAGCGAGGTGCTGTATGGCGAGCATAACCAGGTGATCGGGATTGCCACTGGCGATATGGGGATCGGCAAGAACGGCGAGGCCAAGGACGGTTTTACCCGCGGCATGGAATTGCTCGGCAAGTTTACCCTGTTCTCGGAAGGTGCACGCGGACATTTGAGCAAACAGCTGATCGACAAATACCGGCTGTCCTATGACCGCGAACCGCAGAAATTCGGTATCGGTCTCAAGGAATTGTGGGAAATCGATCCGGCCAAACACCGGCCCGGTCTGGTCCAGCATTCCTTCGGCTGGCCGCTGGACATGGAAACCGGCGGCGGGTCCTTCCTCTACCATCTGGAAGACAATCTGGTGGCGGTCGGCTTTGTCGTGCATCTGAATTACAAAAACCCGACCCTGTCGCCGTTTGACGAGTTCCAGCGCTTCAAGACCCATCCTCTGGTGCGCCCGACCTTTGAAGGCGGCAAGCGTATTTCCTACGGGGCGCGGGCCATCACCGAAGGCGGCTGGCAATCGGTGCCGCGTGTGGCGTTTCCGGGCGGGGCCTTGCTGGGCTGTGCGGCGGGTTTCGTCAATGTGCCGCGCATCAAGGGCTCGCACAATGCCATGCTGTCGGGGATGCAGGCGGCCGAACATTGCGTGATTGCCATCCATAGCGGCCGTGCCGGCGGTGTGTTGGGTGATTACGAAAAGGGCTGGCGCGACAGCGAGATCGGCCGCGATCTCAAGCCCGTGCGCAATGTCAAACCGCTGTGGAGCAAATATGGCACCGTGCTGGGCGTGGCCTTGGGCGGCATGGATATGTGGCTGAACAGCCTGTTCAACTGGTCCCCCTTCGGCACGCTGTCGCATGGCGGACCCGACCATGCCAGTCTGAAGCCTTTGGCAGAGGTGACCCCGATTGCCTATCCCAAGCCCGACGGGGTGGTGTCGTTCGACAAACTGTCCTCGGTGTTCATCTCGGCCACCAATCACGAGGAAGACCAGCCTGCCCATTTGAAACTGACCGATGCAGGCCAGCCGGTCGAGCGGAATTACCTGCTTTATGGTGAGCCGGCACGCCTATATTGCCCTGCGGGGGTTTACGAGGTGGTGTATAGTAATGCTGAGGCCAAAGCCGATCCGAAGCTGGTGATCAATGCGCAAAATTGCGTCCATTGCAAAACCTGCGATATCAAGGATCCGGCCCAGAATATCACATGGGTCACACCGGAAGGGGGCGGCGGTCCCAACTATCCGAACATGTGAGGGCTGTCGGCGGTTTGAATTGCGTAACCATAGCGCGTTTCGCCCCTTGCCGATTGGTGCGGAAAAGCCCATGCTGGATCGGAAATAGAGTGGATCTGGCTGGATGGTTGTTCTGTCCCCATATCCACAACCGGTTGTCGGACCTGCCTTTGTCTGATGCTCCGATGCAAGACTGTATTCTTTTAGAGAGAGAACATCCCTGACCGTGTTTTTGCCCGTCTCATCTCCAGCCCTTCGCGGCTTGATCCGTTCGGTCCGCACTTCTGCGGCTGTGTTGAAGGCTGTTTCGGCCGCCTGCGCGGTTGCGGCTGTGCTTGTGCTGTGCGTTCCCGAGGCAAGGGCCAATCAGGCCAGTGGGTCGGCCAAGCGGCAGACGGATAAAAACCAGCAGGAAAGATCCACCCTGTCGGGCAGTTATCTGGCTTCGACCATTGCGGTCGCCGATCATGATACCGCCGCCGCGGCTTATTATTCCCGCCAGTTGCTGATGCATGATCCGCGCAACAATGAATTGGTCGAGCGGGCTTTTATCGCCTTTCTGGCTGATGGCGACATTGCTTCTGCGGCGGGTCTGGCCGAGCGCATGCTGGTGCGCGATCCCGGCAACAGCCTGTCGCAACTGGTGCTGGGCGTGCGGGCTTTGGGCAGCAAGCAATATGACAAAGCCAGAAGCCTTCTCAATCGCGGGGGCCGCGGTCGTCAGGCCGATGTGACAGCCACCTTGCTCTATGCATGGTCGCAAGCCGGTTCGGGCCAATTCAAGCAGGCGATCGAAACGGTTGACCGCCTGAAAGGCGAGGACAGTTTTTCCATCATCCGTGATCTCAATGCCGGATTTCTGGCCGATCTGGGCGGGATGAACGACGAGGCCGAGCGGCGTTATCGCGCGGCCTATCAGGCTGACTCCCGCACCATGCGGATTGTCGATGCGCTGGGCCGCTTTCTGGCCCGTACCGGACGGATGCAGGAGGCCGCAGAGCTGTATGACGGGCTCGACAAGAGCATGCGCCGCAATCCGATGCTGGCGAGCAGCAACAAGGCTCTGAAGTCCGGTCTGCCGGTCACCCGTTCGATTGCCAGCGTCAAAAGCGGCGCGGCCGAAGCCCTGTATGGTCTGGCCATGGCGGGCGGACGTGACGGCGATGAAACCGCCTCGCTGATCTATCTCCGCCTGGCTTTGTCGCTTGATCCTGAGCACGAGCTGGCAGTGATTGCGCTGTGCGATATTTACGAGCGGCTGAAATCACCGCAAGAGGCCAACAAGCTCTACGATACCCTGTCGCCATCAACCCCGTTCTACCGGACGGCGCAGTTGCAGAAGGCCTTGAATCTGGAACAGATGGGCGAGGGGGACAAGGCCGTTGCTTTGCTCGAAACCCTCGCACGCGACTATCCCAAAGATTACGAGGTGCCTTCGACGCTTGGCACGCTCTACCGCTCGCGCAAGGATTTTGCCAAGGCGGCCGAGGCCTATGACAAAGCGCTTGCCGCGGCCTCCGCCAATGGCGACGAGGTATCCTGGAGCCTCTATTATTTTCGCGGCATTGCCCATGAGCGCACCAAGCAATGGCCCAAGGCGGAAAAGGATTTCCGGCAGGCTTTGGCCCTCCAGCCCGATCAGGCGCTGGTGTTGAATTATCTGGGCTATTCATGGGTCGATCAGGGGATGAACCTTGATGAGGCCTTCGACATGTTGCGCAAGGCAGTCGAACAGCGCCCGCGGGACGGCTATATCGTCGACAGTCTCGGCTGGGCATTTTACCGGCTGGGCCGCTATGACGAGGCCCTGCGCTTTCTTGAGCGTGCACTGGAATTGCGTGCGTCCGATCCCACCATCAACGACCATCTGGGGGATGTCTACTGGCGGGTTGGCCGCAAGATCGAGGCAGGCTTTCAATGGAACCATGCCCGTGATCTGAAGCCCGAGCCGGATGATCTGGTCGAGATTTTGAAGAAGATCGAACACGGCCTGCCCGACGAGGTCAAACCGATCATCCCGCCAGCCCCCGCCAAAACCGGCAATGGCGGCTGAGGGCGGCAGAGGCGGGATTGTGTCGCCTGTGTTGAGCACCCGTGCCCGCGCCAAGCTCAATTTGAGCCTGCATGTTGTTGGCCGCCGCCCCGACGGCTATCACGCGCTTGAAAGTCTGGTCGCCTTTGCCTCGGTTGCCGATCATCTGTCGCTTGATCCCGAAAAGCCCGAAGGGCTGACGGTGCAAGGCCCGTTTGCACAAGCCGCGGGTGATGATCACGACAATCTGGTTTTGAAAGCGGTGCGGCAGTTGCGCCGGTTCAAACCCGCTTTGCGCAGTGGCCATCTGACCCTGACAAAATATCTGCCCGCACAGGCCGGTCTGGGCGGCGGCTCTGCGGATGCCGCGGCCACCTTGCGCCTGCTGGCGCGGTTGAACGGGTTTTCTCTCGACGATCCCGATCTTCTGGAAGCTGCCCGCCTGATCGGTGCCGATGTGCCGGTGTGTCTTCGTTCCAAACCGGTGATGATGCGCGGCATCGGCGATCAGTTGGGTGAACCTTTGGCGCTTCCCAAGCTCCATGCCGTGCTGGTCAAGCCGCCCATCGGCATGGCGACGCCAGATGTTTTCCGGCAGTTGGGGTTGGAGAAAGGGGCAAGCCTGTCGGGTCTTGCCCATCCAGAACCGGAGCCGGACACTGCCGCCATCCTGATGGGCCAGTTGGCGGGTTTGCGCAATGATCTGCAAAAGCCCGCAATTGCTGTGGCCCCGCTGATTGCCGGTTGTCTCTCGGCATTGAGCCTTCAACAAGGATGTGTCTTGGCCCGCATGTCGGGGTCCGGTTCGGCGGTATTCGGGCTTTTCCAGACAGCCGCCGATGCCAGAAATGCCGCCACAGAGTTGGCGCGGGTGCATCCCGATTGGTGGGTGAAGCCGACGGTGATCGGCTGATAGTCCCCCGCCCTTAATGGGCGCGGGAGATGCAGAATTCGATGGCTTCGACCAAGGCGGCCTTCATCGGGGTTTGCGGGAACAATTCCAGCGCATCATGGGCCATCGCGCCGTAATGGCGGGCGCGTTCGATCGTGTCCTCGATCGAGCGGTGTTTGGTCATCAGGCCCATCGCCTTGTCGAGATGCGTATCGGAGGCATCGCCTGCTTCCAGTGCTTCTTTCCAGAAGGCGCGTTCGGCATCGTTGCCGCGGCGGAAAGCCAGCACGACGGGCAGGGTGATCTTGCCCTCGCGGAAATCGTCACCGACATTCTTGCCCAGTTTGGCGCTGGTGCCGCCGTAATCCAGCGCATCGTCGATCAGTTGGAAGGCAATGCCGAGATTGGTGCCATAACTGCGGCAGGCCGAAATCTCGGCTTTGCCGTGTCCGGCGATGATCGGGCCCACTTCACAGGCGGCGGCGAACAAAGCGGCTGTTTTGGCGCGCACCACGGCCAGATATTCATCCTCGGTCGTGGCGGTGTTTTTGGCGGCCGACAGTTGCATCACTTCGCCTTCGGCAATCACCGTGGCGGCTGTGGACAGGACATCGAGGGCTTGCAGGGAACCGACATCAACCATCATGCGGAAGGCTTGCCCGAGCAGGAAATCACCGACCAGCACCGAAGCCTCGTTGCCCCACAACATGCGGGCGGCCAGCTTGCCGCGACGCAACTCGCTTTGATCGACCACATCATCATGCAACAGCGTGGCGGTGTGCATGAATTCAACCGATGTGGCCAGTTTGATATGGCCTTCGCCGGTATAGTTGCACAAGGCGGCGGTGGCCAAAGTCAGCATCGGCCGCAGGCGCTTGCCACCGGAATCGATCAGATGACGGGCAATCTCTGGAATCAGAGCGACATCCGAGCCAACCTTGGAAATGATCAACTGGTTGACCCGCTCCATATCGGACGCGACCAGCCGCATCAACGGCTCGATGCTGGGGGTGGATGACAGTTTGTCGTCGAGTGATATAACAACGCCCACGCGAGAATGTCCTTGGCAAAGAGGGTCGGTCAACTGAAGGTCGGTATAAAAGCGGAACTGTCCGTGTTCCACGTGCTTTCATAGAGCTTTCCGGCGGACTTGGCGAGATGGAACCGTGAGGAATTGATGCAAGATGAACGATTTAACGGTCCTCATGCGTTTTTCGGGGGGCTGATCTCGGTCTTTGAAGCCAAAGCGGGCCATCAATCGGGCACCGATGCGGTGTTGCTGGCGGCCTGTATGCCTGCCGATGCAGAGGGTGTGTTGCTCGATCTGGGGTGTGGATCGGGCGTGGTCGGGTTGGGGATTGCCGCCCGCTGTCAAGGCATGGATGTTCAACTGGTCGATGTCGATGCCGGGATGGTGGCTTTGGCCCGTTTTAACAGCATGCATAACGGTCTTGACGGGCGCGTGCAGGCTGTGCAGTGCGATGTGCTGGCTTCTTTTGCGGAGCGCCAGGCGCAGGGCCTTGGGGCCGATCTGGCTGATTTCATCTTCTCCAATCCGCCTTTCCACCCTGCCGGACGGGTGCAGACCTCGCCGGTCGAGCCGCGCGCCAAGGCCCATGTGCTCGATGATGACGGCATGCGGCAATGGGTGAAAACCCTGCATACGAGTTTGAAGCCCAAAGGGCGGTTTGCGATGATCCATCGTCCCGATATGTTGCCCTTGTTGCTGGAGGCGATGCAGGGACGGTTCGGGGCCATCCATATCCGTCCGGTGCATGGCAAAGCGGGCCGTCCCGCGACACGGATTTTGCTGTCGGGCGTCAAAGGCTCGCGTGCGCCGCTGTCCTTGCTGGAGCCGCTGGTTCTGCATGACAGCGAGGGCAACCGCACCCGTGAGGACGAGGCGATTGCCCGTGGTCACAGCCTGATTGATATGGGGCTTTGAAAAAGCCGGTTTTCGACGGGTTTGCGGGGCGATAGGCGCAAGGTCGGCCTTGATTCTCGCCTCTCACACTTCTAGGGTGCGCTCATCTTTTGACCCCTTGGCCACCCGGATCTTGTCTATGACCCAAGCTGTTTCGCCACATCGGTCCTTTCAGGGCCTGATTTTGACCCTGCACCAGTTTTGGGCGCAACAGGGCTGTGTGATCCTGCAACCCTATGACATGGAAGTCGGGGCGGGCACTTTCCATCCGGCCACCACCTTGCGCTCACTCGGCACCAAGCCGTGGCGTGCGGCCTATGTCCAGCCGTCGCGCCGCCCCAAAGATGGCCGCTATGGCGAAAACCCCAACCGCCTGCAACATTATTACCAGTATCAGGTGATCCTGAAGCCGAACCCGCCGAACTTGCAGGAACTCTATCTGGAATCCCTCAAAGCAATCGGCATTGATTCCGCCCTGCACGATATCCGCTTTGTCGAGGACGATTGGGAAAGCCCGACGCTGGGCGCATGGGGCTTGGGTTGGGAATGCTGGTGCGACGGCATGGAAGTGTCGCAATTCACTTATTTCCAGCAGGTCGCAGGCATTGAATGCATGCCGGTTTCGGGCGAGCTGACCTATGGGCTTGAGCGTCTGGCCATGTATGTGCAGGGGGTTGAAAACGTCTATGACCTGAATTTCAACGGTCTGGATGGCGACGACAAGGTCACTTACGGCGATGTGTTCAAGCAGGCGGAGCAGGAATATTCCCGCCATAATTTCGAACACGCCAATACCGACATGCTGTTTGCCCATTTCAAGGATGCGGAAGGCGAATGCCGCTCGCTCTTGGGCAAGGGTGAGGCGGGCGAGCGGCACCTGATGGTGTTGCCGGCCTATGACCAGTGCATCAAGGCCAGCCATGTGTTCAACCTGCTCGATGCCCGCGGGGTGATTTCGGTGACCGAGCGGCAAAGCTATATCCTGCGGGTGCGCGAACTGGCCAAAGCCTGCGGCGAGGCATGGCTGAAAACCGAAGCAGGCGGGGCTTCGGCCTGACTGCCAGCACCCGTTGATAGACCTGCTTGTTGATGTGATTGAAATCTTTCAGGAAATTGAACCTCATGCCTGACCTTCTGCTTGAACTCTTTTCCGAGGAAATTCCGGCCCGTATGCAACGCAAGGCGGCCGAGGATTTGAAGTCTTTGGTCACCAATGCGCTGGTGGAGCGCGGCTGTGTCTATGAAGGGGCGCAGGCCTATGCCACGCCGCGCCGTCTGGCTTTGCATATTGCGGGCCTGCCCGTCCGCCAGCCCGACCAGCGCGAGGAGAAAAAAGGTCCGCGCGTCGGCGCGCCAGACGGGGCCATTCAGGGCTTTCTGAAAAGCGCGGGACTGACCGATCTGTCGCAAGCCAAGATCGAGACCGATCCGAAAAAGGGTGATTTCTATGTCGCGGTGGTGGAAACCGCCGGCCGCGCCGTGCCCGAACTGCTGGCCGAGATCGTGCCTGCCATCATCCGCCAGTTTCCCTGGCCCAAATCCATGCGCTGGGGCAAGGCCTCGCAACAGGCGGGTGCGTTGCGCTGGGTCCGTCCTCTGCAATCCATCATCTGCACCTTCGGGCCTGAAACCGAAGCGGTCGAGGTGATCCATTTCGATCTTGACGGGCTGGTGTCGGGCGATACCACCCGTGGTCACCGCTTCCATGCGCCCGAAACCATTCAGGTGCGCCGCTTCGATGACTATGTCGCAAGTCTGGAGCGCGCCAAAGTGGTGCTCGATAGTGACCGCCGCAAGGATATCATTCTGCATGATGCCAAAAATCTGGCTTTTGCACGCGGGCTGGAACTGGTGGAAGATGACTGCCTGCTGGAAGAAGTGGCAGGGCTGGTCGAATGGCCTGTGGTGCTGATGGGCTCGTTCGATCCCGATTTTCTGGTTATCCCTCCCGAAGTGGTGCGGGCGACCATTCGCGCCAACCAGAAATGCTTCGTGTTGCGCGATCCCAAAACCGGCGGACTGTCGAACCATTTCCTGCTGACCGCCAATATCGAGGCCTCCGATGGCGGCAAGCAGGTGATTGC
>CANGOE010000075.1 GCA_947455455.1 Hyphomicrobiales bacterium | reverse complement strand
GACAGGATAGATTTGGTTGTCATCAAAAACCTCGATTTGCAAAAACCCGAATTTGTTTGTCGCGTCAGGCCACTCAAATGCAGTATGACGGCTCAAGAATAGACTGGCAAGACCATGCTTGAGCCACTTTTCTACACGAAGTCGTGACGCTTCGCAAAGGTGTTGCGGCTTGTTCCTTGGACCAATGGAGCCCGATCAATGGCCGATGATCTTGTGTTTGACCGCGATGCCGTTCCTGCTCCGGCACGGCTGGAGGCGGTGTCGCCGCTGGTGCGCCGTTTGGTGGCCAATAATGGCGGACCGTTTACCTCGACAGGCACCTGCACCTATCTGGTCGGCCATGGCAGTGTCACGGTGATCGATCCGGGGCCGGATGATGCCGCCCATACCGCTATGTTGCTGGCGGCTCTCAAGGATGAGCGAATCGACCGCATCGTGCTGACCCATACCCATCGCGACCATGCCGATGGCGTCGCCGCCCTGAAACAGGCGACCGGTGCGCGGGTTTATGGGTGCGGGCCGCATGTGGCGGCGCGTGAATTGGGGGCAGGGGAAGCCCATCCGATGGATTCCAGCGCCAATCGGGATTACCGGCCCGACCAGCAAATGTTCGATGCCGATGTGCTGGATGCGCCCGACCACCAGCTGGAAGCGGTTTTTACCCCCGGCCATACCGCCAACCATCTGGCCTTTGCCCTCAAGCAGGAGGGGGTGTTGTTTTCGGGGGACCATGTGATGGCCTGGTCCACCAGCATTGTTGCCCCGCCCGATGGTTCGATGGGGGATTATATGGCCTCGCTCGATAAATTGGGACAGCGCGGGGAAACGACCTATTGGCCCGGCCATGGCGGGCCGGTCAACGAGCCGCACCGCTTTGTGCGGGCGCTGGTCCACCACCGCCGGATGCGCGAGGCATCAATTCTCAATCGGGTCGAGCAGGGTGATCGGACCACCGCCGAGATTGTTGCCGCCATTTACCAGAAGCTCGATCAGCGACTGGTCAAGGCGGCACGCCTGTCGGTCTTTGCCCATCTCGAGGATTTGCATCAGCGCGGTCTGGTGCGGAGCGAGGGCGATCTGCATCTTGACGGGCGATTCGTGCCCAAGGATTGAACTATTCCTGCTGGTTCGACGATCTGACCTGCCAGATCAGCACGGGCTGGCCACGCGCCACGCCTTGTCCGCTGATCTGGAGCGGTGGCTCCCGCACAGGCGTGAGCCGATTGATGGTTTCGCCGCGCAACAGACGCGCCGTCACGGATGAGCCTTTGCGGACGGCAGGATCATTGCTGTTGCACAGCACCACATATTCGCTGTTGGTCCGGGCCAGATAATCGAGAAAGGTTTTCTCCTCGCCCCCGAAGGCTTTCACATGGTCAATGAGCCGCTCGGCCAGCCGGGGATAGGGGGCCGCAGTGACACTGTGCTGTGTGGTGACCAAGACGGGAATGGCCAGATCGAGCGAGGCGGCCACCATGCCCCGGTTCTGCCGTTTCAAAAACTCGAAATCCTCAGGCCGATCGCAGTGGATTTTTGCTTCAGCCACGGATCGGGCAGGCGCATCGGCCGGACCCCGTGCCATGATCAGGAGCCCCAACACCACTGGAACCGTGCAGGCGAGGGCTACAGCAAGAGAGGTGCGGGGCCATCGCCTTTTGACCCTCTCGAATGTCAGCACCAGACCGAGGCCGATCAGAGGGGCCACAAACAGAGCCGGAGAGACAGCGTGGTCCGGCATCCATCCGGCCATCACACCACTGGTCAGCATCCAGCCTGCCAGCAGGAAAAACCGCGCCGGGGTCAAACGGTCACGCATGGCTAAAAGCACGAGGCCACCCGCCAGCAAGGGGGCAAGGATCAACACAAGCCCCGTCTTTCCACCCCAAACCGGGGGAAGTGTTTGCGCCTGCACGTCAAGGCCCGACAACAGCGGCCATAAGCGCCGTGTCTGCTCCCCATAGGGACCCTGGATACAGAGCGGGTCATAGGCGATGCCGACCACGGCAGCGAAAATGACCGGAAAAAACATCAGGCGAAAGCGGTGCTCGACAGTGTCCGGCTGTTGTCTGGCGATGAGAAAAAGGCTCGTCGCGGAGCCGGACAACAGCAACACAATCAGGTTGAAGCCAAGCGCATCGCAGGCGGAATAGAACACCCGGTCGGGATGGGTTTGCGCCACCAGCAGGCCAAGCGCGACGAGGCTGGCCGAGAGCACAAAGCCCGTCCATTCCTGCCGGTATCCGTGTTCGATAAAGCGCCAGATCACCACGAGGCCGATCAACAGCATCAAGGGCAGGGTGTCAAAGCCAATGGCCAGAGAAAGGGCCATCAACAGGCCCGACACCACCGCTGGACGGACCGTGCCATCCAGCCGCAAACAGGCATAGAGTCCGGCAAAGGCCAACAGGATCTGGAGATTGTGATGGTCGATCCGACCGGGATGGAAATGCATCAAGGCCGGACTGCCCGCACAAGCCAGATAGAACAGGGCGCATAGCCCGCTGGCGCGGTTGTGCAGGGCCTTGCCTGTGGCATAGGCCAGCCAGAGCATCGGCAAAATCAATGCAAGCGGCCAAACATATTGCATCAGCCACACAGCCTTTTCGGGCCCGATCAAAGGTTTGAAGCCCAGCACAAGCACAGCCAGCATTGCATCAAGCAGTCGTGACCAATGGCTATCAAGACCCGGTGAGGGCCCGATGCGTGGTTCGCGCAGGTCGAACCAGCTTTTGGGTTCGCTTCCGGACAGGCCGAGCAGGTCTTTGACCTGTTTGAGCCGCAACAGATCGTCACTGTCACCAAACCGGCCAGTCAGGAATGGCGAATCACTGGCCGTCAAAATGGGCGCGAAGGTGATTGCCAGGGCCAGAACCCATAGGACTAGGGTGTACAAGCGCGCATGGCGCAAGAGATGCTGGTCAAGACAGGCTGGAAAATCCATGGCAAAACAATCAATGCAAAATGGGGATGATTTACATTCCAAAAACACCGGCCGCCAGAAACAGGCCCCGGTCAATCAACGCAACAAACTCAAACATCAAAAAAATGGATCAATCGCCGATCCGTGGTCGGAGCGATAGGATTTGAACCTACGACCCCCTCGTCCCGAACGAGGTGCGCTACCAGACTGCGCTAAGCTCCGACTTGAATTGGCAGACCTCTTTATAACGGCAGGCGAAAGGCACGGCAAGTGAGCAGGCCCACTTCGCCTCTGTGCAGAATCAGCATGGGGGCTTTGTCTGGTCCAAGCGGGCCGACAGACGCAGGCTTTGTCCTGTCATGGCCCTTCGGGACGCAGACAGGGAATTTTTGTCACGCAATCATAGGGTTTTGAGCCGCTGTCTGGGGATGATTTTACCAAGATTGCAAGTTCCCCGTTGCAAGCGCGGCCGGTCCCGACTATGGTCCGCCCGCTTGAAGGCTTAATGGGGCGTCGCCAAGCGGTAAGGCAGTGGATTTTGATTCCACCATGCGGAGGTTCGAATCCTCCCGCCCCAGCCACAACGGTTCAAGCCTTGACCATTCCTCTATCAATGGTTTCCACCACATCCGATCCCGCCAGAACCGGTCTTGCGTCCGGCATTGTCATGCGTGACGAAGCTGTTGGCGCACAGGGCTGAAGCGCTTGTTGAGCGTCTTGCGGGGTCATTTCGTTTTTTTATTATACTTTAGTCTAATATTTGGCGTTTTTTTGATTCCGCCGAGGCCGATTCAGTGGGGGATCAGCGCGTTTGGTATCACTTGCAATCCTGAATTGTGGGACGTTCGCAAAAATGTGCGGGGTGGGATATCTTCGGGGTCAAATGTAAATTTAATCAATAAAAACAGAATGTTCATGGCTGTCGAGGCTTCAAACCATTTCAGCCTTAGTGCCTGTGTTGGGGCGTTAGTGGGTGGGCATACACTAATTCTGGTAACCAAACCGAGTAATTTTCAAAGGCGATCAAATCATCAATATTCAACCTCAAGACGCAAAACGATGCGGAATTCAAACAGCATCGAATTCGGGAGCGTCGGTGGTTTCTGGGGGTTTCGTAGTGAAACCCGGTTTATTAATCGGGAGGTCGATATGATTGTCAGTGGTTCGGTCAAATTTTTTAACGAAGAACGTGGTTACGGGTTTGTTTTGCCTGATCAGCCTTTGGGAGATGCCTTTTTCCACATTGCCAGCCTGCGCAAGATGGGAATTCCACGGGTTATTCCCGGACAGCGTGCGGTATTCGAAATCTCGATTGCGCCGGGTCGCGGCTTGCGCGTCGAGCGGTTCTTTCTGATCCATTCGGGCTCACCCGAACAATGCGCCCTCGAGGCGGAATTGCTCAACAGCCTGACGCAGGTGCGCGGTGAAACCGCCACCCCGACGGCACCGGTTGCAGGGGTTCAAATCCCAGCTTCGGAGGCCCCGACAGCAGGCAATGGCGCACTTTGCGCCGCCTGACCATCCTTTGAAGGCTTGAGGCGGATCGGTTGTTCTGTCGACGTTGGGTTGACCCTGCCGGATATGTCCGCTTCAAGCCGGGGATGCGCCTTCAGTCATGAAGGGTTTTAAAGGCATCCTGTTCTGATTTGCTTCAGTACCAAACGATTTTTAGCTTTTGCGCGTCATTTTGAACCATCTCCCGTTCGGTCAATTGCCTGTCTGATCGGGAACAATTTTGAAGCTGTGCTTTTTTCAGTCTTAATTTTATTCAGCCATATACAGCCGCTCTTCGCGAGAAGGGCGGCTGTATCCGTGAAGTCGTGCGCCAACGATTCTCATTGGCAGTCGATGGGACTGTCAAAAAGATCAGCAGTCCAACCACTTGTGAGCCTAGTCCCGTTCCGTTATACAAGAGTGGTGTTTGCAGGCGATGGGATGTCTTGTCTTTGACTGATCCCTGTCGGTTTAGGCAGTCTGTATTGTCCGTGTCCCGATGCATCCAGCACTGTGATGCAGTCGGGATCGGGGTTTCGTTGTGGTTGATTTGTAACATTTCGAGAGAGACGGGTTCTGCGTGATCAACGTCGCCATCATTGAAGACGATAAAGTGTTTCTCGAGCGCGTCAGTGCGGTGATCGGGCAATCCAGCTATTGCAAGCTGGTCGGTGTGGCCCATGATTTCGAGAGCGGCACACGGCTGATCAAGGAAACCTCCATCCATGTCTGCATTGTCGATCTCGGTCTGCCCGATGGGGATGGTTGCGACCTGATTGCGATGGGGCGGGCTTTGGGCCTGTCGACCAATTTTGTGACCCTCTCGGTATTCGGCGATGACAATCATGTGATGCGGGCGATCGAGGCGGGGGCCGTCGGCTATGTCCTCAAGGATGACCCCGAGGATTACATCATCAATTCGATCATCGCGGTCAATAATGGCGGCTCCGTCATCAATCCGATGGTCGCACGCAATATATTGCAAAAGCTGTTGGGCGCACCCAGTCCCGCTCCGGCCATCGAGCATGTGATGCAGGATGATGTCCCGACCCTGAGCGAGCGCGAGCGGCAGGTTCTGGAATTGCTGTCGCGCGGCTCCACCATCACCAGCATTGGGACATCCCTGAATATTTCGACCCATACCGTCAACATGCACTTGCGCTCGATCTATCGCAGGCTTGCCGTCAACTCGCGTTCAGAGGCAATTTATGTTGCAAATCAAAAGGGTATTATTAGCCTTTAGCGCGAGCATCATCGGACCATTTCTGGTTTTCGCCATTCTGTATCCGCATGACAGCACCTTGCAGGGCAAACAATTCCAGATCACCTCCGGCACGCTGAGCATGGAGCCGTGTCAGGCCAATTTCAAACCTGCTCCCAAAAAGCATGTGACCCTGCCCTATAAGCAGGATGTGTTCGAGGATGGTTTGAAATGCTATCGCTTCGAAACCGAATTGCCGGACATCAACCGGATTCCGGTTGATCACGCCATCAAGCTGATGATCGGTGTTTTGGGTCGCGCCTACGAGATTTCTCTCAACGGCCATGTGCTGGACCGTTATGCGGCCTCCGACGAGCACTACAAGATCAACCGTCTGCAACCCTATTCGATCCTGCTCTATGACTCTCTGCTCAACAGCGGGACCAATACCCTGAGTGTGCGTTATGCCACGCGGGATATGGTGATTGCGGTGTCGCAAATTTCGATCGGGTCACAGGATGTGATCGATTCCGATGTCCGCTCTTACGAGTTTTTCAGCAATACCATGATCAATTCCATGACCTTCCTGCTGGTGATCATGGGGTTGTTTCTGTTCTGGTTCAATTCGGTGTTTCCCAATGAACGGTTGTTGGGTTTGGCCGGACGCGCCATGTTGCTGACAGCCACGTTGATGAGTGTGCAACTGGTCACCCAGATTCCGGCGGAACTCTATCCGCTGTGGCGGGGGGCGGTGATTGCGCTGATCGGCTTGCTGGTTTCGGGTGCGGTGGATTTCTTGCGCGAATATTCCGGCCAGCGCGTGATGGGCAACGAGAAAAAGATCGTGCTGGCCTATGTCGCCTGTCTGTCCTTTCTGGCCTTTGCCGTCAATGATGCTGTGGCCAGCACGGCCAGCATGCTGGGGATCGGGCTGTTGTTGTCCTATTGCTTCACTTCGCTGTTGTGGATGCTGGTCAAAGGCACTCTGATCCGCTCCAAAATCGGCATCCTGTATTCCGTGTCCTTCCTGATGACCGATACGATGTTTTTACGCGATTTTTTGGTGCTTCCGGGCAATGCCGCGATGCTGGACAGCCTCAAGCGCTGGGTGCATGTGCCGCCGTTTTTGCAGGAGGAGATCTATTTCTCGCCCTCGGCTTTGATGCTGTTGCTGTTCTCGATGATGGCGGTGGTGATCCAGCGCTATCAGGCCGCGCGTGAATATGAGGAGGCCGAAGCCGTCCGCATTTACGGGGCCTTGGCACAAAGCGAGGCGGAGTTGCGCACCGTTCTGGGCCAGCAACATGCGGTGGAAAGCGCGCAGGTCGTCCAGACCGAACGCCAGCGTCTCCTGCTCGAAATCCATGACGGCATCGGCATGCAGCTGGCCGATGGGTATCGGCGTGCCAGCGAGGGCAAACTGACCAGCGGCCAATTTGCCGATGTGTTCCAGATTTGTATCGATGATATGCGGCTGATCATGGATTGTATCTCGATGCGGCCGCGCGCCGAGATGGAGGTGATCCTCGGCTCGCTCTTGCATCGGTTGCAACCGCGTCTTGCCAAGTCTGGTATCGGAGTGGATTACCGCCCCTATAAACGCCAGCAGGCCCATCACGGCCTGTCGGATGTGCAATGCCTCTATGCCGGCC
Source organism: Hyphomicrobiales bacterium (assembly GCA_947455455.1). Taxonomy (GTDB): domain Bacteria; phylum Pseudomonadota; class Alphaproteobacteria; order Rhizobiales; family Beijerinckiaceae; genus CAIYZJ01. The sequence goes on along the minus strand of CANGOE010000075.1, from coordinate 3,756 downwards.
GTATCGTGCAGGAATGCCTGATTGCCGCTTTGAAGCATCAGGCCTGTGATCGGGTCGTGCTGGTGTTGCGCGAAAGTGCGCGCGGCATTTTCATCTATGTCCACGACAATGGCGCGTCGGCGGCGGGGCTTGATGATCAGGTCCGCGATGCCCAGCAAGCCGAACTGCGCAAGCGGGCGGCCTCTTTGGGAAGCCATATCCGCTTCCATCACGGTCCCCATGGCCATGCCACGGCTCTGCTCTATCGCACCGGAAGGCAGAGGCAGATTTAGGCTGGGCAGGTTTAGCTTGGGCAGATTTAGGCTTGGCAGGTTTAGCCGGATCGATACAAAGGATCAGAGGCCGAAAGGCTCGATGTCATCGGCGCGGCTATAAGCCGCCGATAGCGCCTCGCCGATGTTGGTGGCCATCAGCACGAGGGCGGCAATCAGCGAAAAGCGGTTCAACATCATGACGGACGAGGACATGCAACGCTCCTGGAAAACGGGTGACAGACAGAACGGGTGGCCGCACAAGACATAAGACGAAAGTCTTATCCGAATGATCATTCTTTCTGGCATACCAGATGCCAAGTGCCAACAATATTTTTGCATTGCAACCAACGCATTTTTGCATTGCACCGTATCGAATTGGTGGGTTCACTCGATAAAATTTAGCATGGAAAACAAATTTATCGATTTAAAATCAATATCTTGACCAAGAGTAAACAAGGGGCGCCTGCATTGACAGTTGGCATTTGGTATGCCAACAATTCATCATAATGGGAGTGTCTGACGGTCCGGTCGATCCATGCTTTTGTGCTGAGTTCCGGTGCACTGGATTTGCGGAGCGCAGGACTGCGGAAAGATCGGGCACAACCCCTTGGACCCGTGGTGATGGTGTATTGTCGCCTAGGGTGTATTCTCTCTTGGACTGGTTTTGACAAACCCTTACAACAACCACAGTCCAACCCAATGACTGTTGGACATAAAGAATGCGGAGGACTAGCTGATGAGTGAGGCTTCGACCCAAAATCCCGCGCAAGACGCCGGCCAAGAGCGCGAATTGACAGACGGCTTCCATCTCGTCATCGACGCGTTGAAGCTGAACGGTGTGGAAACCATCTATCATGTGCCCGGCATTCCGGTGACCGATCTGGGCCGCATGGCGCAGGCGGCCGGTATCCGTGTGATCTCCTTCCGCCATGAACAGAATGCCGGCAATGCGGCCGCCATCGCAGGCTACCTGACACAGAAGCCGGGCATTTGCCTGACCGTGTCCGCGCCGGGCTTTTTGAATGGCCTGACGGCTTTGGCCAATGCCACCACCAACTGTTTCCCGATGATACTGATTTCCGGCTCCTCCGAGCGTGAAATCGTCGACCTCCAGCAGGGCGATTACGAGGAAATGGACCAGCTCGCCATTGCCAAGCCTTTGTGCAAAGCGGCGTTCCGTGTCTTGCATGCCGCCGATATCGGCATTGCGGTGGCCCGTGCCATCCGCGCCGCTGTGTCCGGCCGTCCGGGCGGGGTCTATCTCGATCTGCCTGCCAAACTGTTCTCGCAGGTCATGGATGCCGAAAAGGGCGCGCAATCACTGGTCAAGGTCATCGATGCCGCGCCGGCCCAAATTCCTGCCCCTTCCGCCATCAAGCGCGGTCTGGATGTGCTGGCTTCGGCCAAGCGCCCTCTGGTCATTCTGGGCAAGGGAGCCGCCTATGCACAGGTGGATGAAACCATCCGCACCTTCATCGAAAAAAGCGGCGTGCCGTTTTTGCAGATGAGCATGGCCAAGGGCCTGTTGCCAGATACCCATCCTCAATCCGCAGGGGCGGCGCGTTCGACTGTCCTGAAGGATGCGGATGTGGTGATGCTGATCGGCGCACGCCTCAACTGGCTGTTGTCGCATGGCAAGGGCAAGACCTGGGGCGATGCCCCCAAGAAATTCATCCAGATCGACATCGAGCCGACAGAGATGGATTCCAACATCGAGATTGTCGCCCCGATTGTCGGCGATATCGGCTCCTGCGTTTCGGCCTTGCTGGCCGGCATGGGCGCGAACTGGGCCAAGCCACCCTCGGACTGGATGGATACGATCATGGCCAAGCGCGATGAAAACATCGCCAAAATGGCCCCGCGTCTGATGAACAACAAATCACCGATGGATTTCCACGGTGCTCTGGGAGCCTTGCGGACCGTGGTCAAGGAACGGCCCGATATGATCCTGATCAATGAAGGGGCCAACACGCTCGATCTGGCGCGCGGCATCATCGACATGTATCAGCCGCGCAAGCGTCTGGATGTCGGCACCTGGGGCGTGATGGGTATCGGCATGGGCTATGCGGTCGCCGCCGCAATCGAGACAGGCAAGCCCGTGCTGGCTGTCGAAGGCGACAGCGCCTTCGGGTTCTCCGGCATGGAGGTCGAAACCATCTGCCGCTACAACCTGCCGGTCTGCATTGTCATCTTCAACAATAGCGGCATTTATCGCGGCACCGATGTCAACACCAATGGCAGTGATCCGGCGACTACCGTCTTCGTCCGCGATTCCCGCTATGACAAGATGATGGAAGCCTTTGGCGGTGTCGGCGTGAATGCCACCAGCCCCGATGAATTGTTGCGCGCGGTCAATGCGGCTATTGATTCCGGCAAGCCGACCCTGATCAATGCGGTCATCGATCCGGCGGCTGGCACCGAGAGCGGCCGCATCGGCAATCTCAACCCGCAAAGCGTGGTCAAAAAGAAATAACGGAGACGATCGATGAGCAAGGCACTTGAAGGGGTTAAAATCCTCGATTTCACCCATGTCCAATCCGGCCCTACCTGCACGCAATTGCTGGCTTGGTTTGGCGCGGATGTGATCAAGGTGGAGCGCCCCGGTACGGGCGATATCACCCGCGGCCAGTTGCAGGATATTCCCAATGTGGACAGCCTGTATTTCACCATGCTGAACCACAACAAACGGTCGATCACGCTCGACACCAAAAACCCGTCTGGCAAGGAAGTGCTGGAACACCTGATCAAGACCTGCGACGTGCTGGTGGAAAATTTCGCCCCCGGCGTGCTCGACCGCATGGGCTTTCCGTGGGAGGTCATCCACGCCATGAACCCGCGCATGATCGTTGCCTCGATCAAGGGTTTTGGTCCCGGTCCTTACGAGGATTGCAAGGTCTATGAAAACGTCGCCCAATGCACGGGCGGCGCGGCCTCGACCACCGGTTTTCGCGATGGTCTGCCTCTGGTCACCGGTGCACAGATCGGCGACAGCGGCACCGGCCTGCATCTGGCGCTCGGCATTGTCACCGCGCTCTACCAGCGCACCCATTCCGGCAAGGGCCAGATGGTCACCTGCGCGATGCAGGATGGCGTGCTGAACCTCTGCCGCGTCAAACTGCGCGACCAACAGCGGCTCGATCACGGCCCGTTGAAGGAATACAGCCAGTTCGGCGAAGGCATTCCCTTCGGCGATGCCACACCGCGTGCGGGCAATGATTCCGGTGGCGGCCAGCCCGGTCGCATCCTGAAATGCAAGGGCTGGGAGACCGATCCCAATGCCTATATCTATTTCATCACGCAGGCCCCTGTGTGGGAAAAGATTTGCGACGTGATCGGCGAACCGGACTGGAAAACCCATCCCGATTACGCCAAGCCCGCCGCCCGTCTGCCGCGCCTCAACGAGATTTTCGGTCGTATCGAACAATGGACGATGACCAAGACCAAATTCGAGGCAATGGACATTCTCAATCAGGATGACATCCCCTGCGGCCCGATCCTGTCG
>CANGOE010000074.1 GCA_947455455.1 Hyphomicrobiales bacterium | reverse complement strand
CTGTCGTTCTTATCGTTTTGAAATTTCATCACTCCTTCAAGGCACTCTGTCTTGACGGGGCACAAGACTAAACCGGAGTACGCGCTGTGAAACGCACCTATCAACCCAGTAAACTTGTGCGTAAACGCCGCCACGGCTTTCGCGCCCGTCTCGGCACCAAAAACGGCCGCAAGATCCTTGCCGCTCGCCGCTCGCGCGGTCGCAAGCGTCTGTCGGCCTAAGCCATTCGCGCTTGTTTGGTCGGCAGACTGTCTGCTGGCCCAGAGATTTTAAAAACATGATATGCGCGGAAACGGATCAATCCGTCCCGCGCCAATCATTTTCTTGATTAGTGATATCGATGGCAGGGTTCAAAAACGCGGCTAGGCGGCGTTCAATCCCGACAGGCAAGCCGAAACCTTGCCACTGATCATTGGCGGCGACACAGCGGGTTCAGCAGCTCTCATGCCAGATCACAGTGCCCCATCCGAGACTTCAATCGATCGATGCAACCCCAAAACCGAAGACGAGGCTCCGTTTGGCTGGCTCACGGTGCGGGCGCAATTTCTGGCTGTCGGCAAAGGCCGGCGGTTGCATACACCGCGCATGACCATGCAATATCGGGCGCAAGAGCCCGTGGCCGATCAAGCCCATGCCCCCGCCAAGCCGCGCTTCGGGCTGACGGTGACCAAAAAAACCGGCAATTCGGTTGAACGAAACCGGATCAAACGCCGATTGAGGGCCGCTTTGCGGCTTGCCCCCCTCGACGGAAGCGTTGCAAACGACTATGTGCTTGTGGCGCGGCGGGATTGCCTCGCGGCACCGTTTGAGCAACTGATCACCGATCTTGTCGAGAGTTGCGCAAAGGCTGTTGCAAAATCCGCTCCGGCAACGCACCTTCCACCCCGTCCGGATTCCCGATCCTGACGCGCCAAGCCCATATGTGATGACCAACACGACCGCTGACAAGGATTGCTAGAGACCATGCAAGACAACAAGAACCTTTTTCTAGCCATCGCGCTGTCTCTGGCTGTTCTGGTCGGCTGGAACGCCTTTTTCGGTTTGCCCAATCCCGAAGAACACAGAAAGCAGATCGAAGCGGCCAAGCAACCGGCTTCGGGCGCGCAGGCCCCGTCTGCCGCCACGCCTGCGGCTCCCGTGATCCTGCCGGTCGGCGAAGCCTTGAAGGCCTCGGCCCGCATCCAGATCGAAACCCCCAAGATCATCGGCTCCTTCCCGCTGACCGGTGGCGAGATCGACGACATTTCCTTCCGCGGCTATCATGAAACCGTAGACCCCAAAAGCCCGCTGATCCGCGTTCTGTCACCCTATGGCAGTGAAGAAGCCTATTTTGCCGAATTCGGCTGGGCCGCCGCCGCTGGCGCAGGCACCGCTGTCCCCTCTCCCAAAACCGTCTGGACCGCCGACCAGCAGAAGCTGACACCGAGCCAGCCTGTTACCCTGAGCTGGAACAATGGCGCGGGTCTGGTGTTCAAACGCAAACTGACGGTTGATGATGGCTATGCCATTACCGTGACCGACAGTGTTGAAAACAGCTCTTCGGCTCCAGTCACGCTCAACCCCTATGGACTGGTGCGCCGCTACGGCACGCCGCCCACCTCGGGCTATTACATCCTGCATGAAGGACTTGTCGGCGTGGCCGGCGAACAGGGCCTGCAGGAATTCAACTATGCCGCCATCGACAAGGAAGCCCTCCTGCCTGGCAACAAGGGCCGCGGCAAGGTGTTCAAAGAGGCCACGGGTGGCTTTGCCGGCATTACCGACAAATACTGGGCGGCTGTGATCGCCCCCGATCAGGCGGCCTCCTATGTGCTGACCTATTCCGGCAATAGCGGTTCCAACACGGTGGCCAAAAGCTATCAGGTCGACCTGCTGATGCAACCGCGCGTGCTCGCTCCCGCCAGCACCACCGAAATCACCTCGACCCTGTTTGTCGGAGCCAAGGAAGTCAAAACCATTGCCGCCTATTCCGATAAGCTCGGCATCAAGAATTTCGATCTGTTGATCGATTGGGGCTGGTTCTATTTCATCACCAAACCGATGTTCAAACTGCTGGAATTGTTCTTCCATCTGTTCGGCAATTTCGGTCTGGCGATTTTGGCCGTGACCGTGATTGTGAAGCTGATCTTCTTCCCGCTGGCCAACAAGAGCTATGTCTCGATGGCCAAGATGAAGGCAATTCAGCCGCAAATCGTGGCTCTGCGCGAGCGGCATGCCGATGACAAGATGAAACAGCAACAGGATATGATGGAGCTGTACAAGCGCGAGAAGATCAACCCGCTGGCCGGTTGCCTGCCGATCCTGATCCAGATCCCGGTATTCTTCTCGCTCTACAAGGTGCTGTTTGTGACGATCGAAATGCGTCACGCGCCGTTTTATGGCTGGATCCACGATCTCTCTGCCCCTGATCCCACCACCATTTTCAACCTGTTCGGGGTCATTCCATGGACACCGCCGCAGTTCCTGATGCTCGGTGTCTGGCCGATCCTGATGGGCATTACGATGTTCGTGCAGATGAAGATGAACCCGGAGCCACCCGATCCCGTCCAGAAGATGATGTTTGCGTGGATGCCGCTGGTGTTCACCTTCATGCTGGCCTCGTTCCCCGCCGGTCTGGTGATCTATTGGTCATGGAACAATCTTCTGTCGGTCTTGCAACAATATGCCATCCTCAAGCGTCAAGGCGTGAAGGTGGAATTGTGGGACAATCTGCGTTCGATGACAGGCAAGCCTCCCAAAGCGCCCCATTGATCGCGACCTGATTGATCCATAACTGATTGATCCTGACCTGAGGCCTCCGATATTCGGGGGCCTTGCCTTTGGGGTCTGTAAAGAGTGACAATGATCCTATGAGCAATTCACGTCCCGACACCAACCGGCCAGCCATCCGCACCGATCTGCCCCCCGCTTTGATCGAAGCAGGCCGCAAGATTTTTGCGGGCGAGGCGGATTTTACCTGGGCGACAGCCAAGCTCGATGCCCTGCCGCCCATGAAGGGGATGGAAGTGGCTTTTGCAGGCCGCTCCAATGTCGGCAAATCCAGTCTGGTCAATTCCCTGACCAACCGCAACGCTTTGGCGCGGACCTCGCACACGCCAGGACGCACGCAAGAGCTGATTTTCTTCGATATCGGCGGCTGGCTGACCTTGGTGGACATGCCGGGCTATGGCTATGCGGCGGTCGAGAAAGCCAAGGTCGCGGCGTGGAACCGGCTGATCCATGATTATCTGCGTGGCCGCACCAATCTGGCACGGGTGTTCGTGCTGGTGGACTCGCGCCACGGCTTCAAGCCGGTCGACGAGGACATCCTGAAAACGCTGGATGTGGCGGCGGTCTCCTATCAGATCGTGCTGACCAAATCCGACATGCTGAAAAAGCAGGAAATCGATGCGCGCATCGAGATGACGCTGGAGGCAATCCACCGCCGTCCTGCCGCTTTTCCCGAAGTCCTGCTGACATCGAGCCGTTCGGGCGACGGCATGGCCGACCTGCGGGCCAATATTGCCAAATTGTTGCAAGAGCGCGGCGAACCTCTCCCCGCCGTCTAACGCCGGAGTGCCTGACATGAGCCAGCTGACAGCCCGCCTTGTGGCGTTTCTCTCCTGCCTGCTCGGGGCCTTCGGTGTCACCCTTGCGGCGGCGGCAAGCCATATCGCGCCCGGCAAATCACTGGAATCCGCCGCCACCATTGCCATGGTGACCGCTCCAGCGGTGCTGGCGATGCTGGCCATGACCCGCACCGGCCTGATCCGTCCCCGTTTGGGCCTGCTCTGTGCCATGGCGGCCTGGGCAGGGGCATGGCTGTTCAGCGGGGGTGTGGCCTTGCGGGCCTTTGCCCCGATGAGCGATTGGGGCCTTGTGCATGCATTGGCCACCATCCCGATGGTCGCCCCGATCGGCGGCACGCTTTTGATCGGCGCATGGGTGCTGGCCGCCATGGCGGCTTTGTTCAAATAGGACAGCCCGCTGAAAAGCGGCCGGAACGGTTGTGTTTCTTGTCTTTTTCGGCTAACACACGCTCACGCTCGGCAGACACCCTTGGAGGCACGAGCGCAATTCGTGAAAGCAGTCATGGCAAGCCCCGTTTCGGGCCCAGATGAGCTGTTGTTATTAAAAGGAAAAAACCGATGTCATCTGCAACAAAGCAGCTTCAGGCTTCGGCGCGTGCACAAGGCGGCAAGGGGGCCGCTCGTGCGGTTCGTCGCGCCGGTCGTATTCCAGCCGTGATCTACGGCGGTGGCGAAGCACCTCAGCCGATCTCCCTCGATTACAATCAAGCCCAGAAATTGATTTTCGCTGGTCACTTCCTGACCACGCTGTTTGAAATCGATCTCGATGGCCACAAGATCCGCGCGATTCCGCGTGATTACCAGATGGATCCTGTCAAGGATCTGCCCATGCATATCGACTTCCTGCGCCTGAAGGCCGGCCAGAAGATCCGCGTCGAAGTGCCTGTGCATGTGATCAACCAGGATGCCTCCCCCGGCGTGAAGCGCGGTGGTGCGGTCAACATTGTTGAACATTCCGTGTTGATGATGGTGCCACCCGATGCGATCCCGACTTCGCTCGATGTCGATCTGACCGGCGTGGACATCAACAATTCGATCCACATCTCGACCATCAAAATGCCTGAAGGTTGCGTGCCGGTCGACAAGTCCGATTTCACGCTGGTGACCGTGGTCGCTTCAGCAGGCATGAAGGACGAGCCTTCGCCAGCAGCCGCCGCCGCGGCCGCAAAACCTGCCGGCAAGAAGTAAGCTCACAAGCGTTTGCACTCCTAAAACGCGCTGCGGGTTCTCCTGTGGCGCGTTTTTTTATCTTTCCACCGATCAGGGCCAGAAGACGCGATGCAACTGTTTGTCGGCTTGGGCAATCCCGGTTCCCAATATGCGGGCAACCGCCACAATATCGGCTTTATGGCGATGGACCGGCTCGCACGGCAGTATCGTGCGCCACCGTGGAAAAAGAAATTTTCCGGACAGACCACCGAAATCACGCTGGGCACCGATCGTGCTGTCCTGCTCAAGCCCGACACTTTCATGAATTTATCGGGTCAGTCGGTCAACGAGGCCATCCGGTTTTTCAAGATCGATCTGAATGATGTCGTGGTGTTCCATGACGAGCTGGATCTGGACCCCGGCGTGGTGCGCGTCAAATCCGGCGGCGGCAATGCGGGACACAACGGCTTGCGCTCGATCAGCGGCATTTGCGGCAATGATTACCGCCGGATCCGGATCGGCATCGGCCATCCGGGCGACAAATCGCTGGTCCATGGCTGGGTCCTGAGCAATTTTGCCAAAGACGAGCATCAAGGTGTCGATGATCTGTGCCGCGCATTGGCCGATCACGCGCCGTTGCTGATCGACAAGGCGGATGCGGACTATCAAAGCAAGGTCAATGCGGCGATGGGCTGACGGACAGCCCTCTCGACAGGACCAACCAAAACTTGCCTTTTGCGGCAATCGCCAGCAAAAGATCATCTCGACTGGTTAGCAGTTCAAACAAACGATAAAGGCGAGCGTCTCATGGGATTCAAATGCGGTATTGTCGGCCTGCCCAATGTTGGCAAGTCCACCTTGTTCAATGCGCTGACCCAGACAGCGGCCGCACAGGCCGCCAATTATCCGTTCTGCACCATCGAGCCGAATGTCGGCGATGTGGCGGTTCCTGACCCGCGTCTGGACGATCTGGTGGCCATTGCAGGCTCCAAAGAGATCATCCCGACCCGCATCACCTTTGTCGACATTGCCGGGATCGTGCGCGGTGCCTCCAAGGGCGAAGGTCTGGGCAACCAGTTTCTGGCCAATATCCGCGAGGTCGATGCCATCGCCCATGTCGTGCGGTGCTTCGAGGACGGGGACATCACCCATGTCGAGGGCAAGATCGATCCGCTCGCCGATATCGAGACCATCGAAACCGAATTGATGCTGGCCGATCTCGACAGCCTCGAAAAGCGCGTCAATGCACTCGAGAAGAAAGCCAAGACCGGCGACAAGGAAGCCAAGGAACAGCTCGATCTGATCCAGCGTTGCCTGACCCTGTTGCACGAGGGCAAACCCGCCCGTCTGGTCGAGCGCAAGAGCGAGGAAGAACGCGCCTTTCTGATGCTGAATTTGCTGACCTCGAAGCCCGTTCTCTATGTCTGCAATGTCGAGGAAGCCTCGGCGCATGAGGGCAACGGCTTTTCGGCCCGTGTCATGGAGCACGCCAAAAAGGAAGGCGCTCGCGCCGTGGTCGTCTCCGCCCAGATCGAGAGCGAAATTGCGATCATGGCGCTCGAGGACCAGAAGGACTATCTCGATGCCGTCGGCCTCGACGAACCGGGCCTGAACCGGGTGATCCGTGCAGGTTATGAATTGCTGGATCTGGTCACCTATTTCACCGTCGGCCCCAAAGAGGCCCGCGCCTGGACCATCGTCAAAGGCACCAAAGCCCCCGCCGCGGCCGGTGTGATCCATACCGACTTCGAAAAAGGCTTTATCCGGTCCGAGACCATCGCCTATGCCGATTATGTCGCCCATAAAGGCGAAGCAGGCGCGCGCGAGGCCGGGAAATTCCGGCTGGAAGGCAAAGACTATATTGTTGCCGACGGGGATGTGCTTCACTTCCGTTTCAACAATTGATCCCGACAGGAGCAGTGGACCATGCCGCGTCTGACGTTTGAGGATTTCAAGCCCGGAACGGCCATGACCTATGGCCGTTATGTCGTGACGCTGGACGAAATCCGCGCCTATGCGTCCGAATATGATCCGCAACCCATGCATCTTGATGCTGTTGCGGCGCAAAAGAGCCTGCTGGGCGGGCTTGCGGCCTCGGGATGGCATAGTTGCTGTATGATGATGCGGATGCTTACTGACAGCTTCCTGATCAATACCTCGTGCATGGGCGCGCCGGGAGTGGACGAGGTGCGCTGGCTCAAACCGGTCTATCCCGGCGATGTCCTGTCGGTGCGCCACACGGTCCTGTCGGCACGCGCCTCGCAATCCAAGCCGGATCGGGGCTTTGTGTCCTTCCACTTCGAGATGCTCAACCAAAACGGTGATGTTGTGCTGGACCAGCGCAATGCCATCATGTTCGGCCTGCGCGGGACGGAGGTCGGGGCATGACCGTCTATTACGAGGATATCGAGATCGGCACCGAGGAGCTTTATGGCTCCTTCACCTTCACCGAAGAGCATATCATCCGCTTTGCGACCGCTTATGATCCGCAGGCCTTCCATCTGGATCACGAGGCCGCCAAAGCCTCGCATTTCGGTGCGCTCTGCGCCTCCGGCTGGCACACCGCCTCGATCTGGATGAAGCTCTATGTGCAACATCACCAGAAGCAACAACTGGCCGCACAACAGCGTGGCGAGGCAACAGCCGAATTGGGGCCTGGTCTTGGTTTCAAAAACCTCAAATGGATCAAGCCGGTCTATGTCGGGGATCGATTGAGCTATGGCTCGAAAATCACCGCCAAACGCATATCCGAACACCGCCCGCGCTGGGGTGTGGTGTCGTGCGACAATTGGGCCGTCAATCAGGACGGGGTCACGGTTTTCGAGTTTTCCGCCACCGTGATGCGCGAAAGACGGCCGTAACCCGCGACGGCAACATATTGCAAAAATGCCCCTTGGGGGCTGATCGGCACAAAAAAACGGCCCCTTGCGGGGCCGTTTGCCTCTGGGCGAAGCCTGACGGGCTTATGGCATCAACTGGCCGCCATTCACTTCCATCACCTGACCGATCATATAGCCCGAGAGCTTGTCGGAGGCGAGGAACAGGAACGCGCCGACGCATTCATGCGCTTCGGCGAGATAGCCCATCGGCACGGTCGCCCGCATGGCTTCCATCTGCTGGGCATTGGAATAACGCTCATGGAACGGGGTGGTGATCACGCCGGGAGCCACGGCATTGACGCGGATTTTATCGGCCCACAATTCCTTGGACATCCCGCGCGTCCAGGTCGAGACGAAGCCTTTGGAGGCGGCGTAAAGCACTGCGCCACCGCCGCCGCCATTGCGGGCGGCAATCGAGGTGGTGTTGATGATGTTGCCGCCACCCTGCTTGCGCATGATCGGGGCCACTTCACGGGTGAAGGCCATCACGGACCAGGCGTTCAAATCCATCACCTTGTCATATTGTTCGTCGGTCAATTCTGCGAGGGGCTTACGGCCCAGCATGCCGCCGGCATTGTTGATCAGCACGTCGATCCGGCCGAAAGCCTTCACGGTGGCATCGACAATCTTTTTGGGCTGACTGCGGTCGATCACATCGCCTTTGACCATCTGTGCCACGCCGCCTTTGGCGGTGATGGCATCGACAACCGCTTTGGCATCGGCTTCGCTGGCATTGTAATGCACCATGACCTTTGCGCCATTCGCGGCAAATTCCTTGGCGACTTCCGCGCCGATCCCGGTCGAACCACCGGTCACCAGCACAACTTTGCCCTTCAGATCTTCAATCATATCGTCTCTCCCTCGATAATCGGCTTGATTGCCACATTCTTATCCGCTCAGACTTTAGAATGAAAAGAGCGGGCTGACACCATCCAAAAAAGCATCAGTGCCCCTCGAAAGCCATGAGGCTCAATACCGGCACACCCAAGGCCCGCACTTTGGCCGCTCCCCCCAGATCGGGCAGATCGATCACAAACACGGCGGCCACCACCTCGGCCCCCAATTGTTGCAACAATTGCACGGCCGCCGTGGCCGTGCCGCCCGTGGCAATCAGATCATCGACCAGAATGACCCGCTCGCCTTTGACCAGCGCATCTTCGTGGATTTCCATCTCGTCGATGCCATATTCGAGCGAATAGGCAATCGAAACCGTGGCATGCGGTAATTTGCCTTTCTTGCGGATCGGGATGAAACCCGCCGAAAGCTGGTGCGCCACCGCCCCGCCCAGAATGAAGCCGCGCGCCTCCATGCCTGCGACCTTGTCGATCTTGGTGCCGGAAAACGGTTGCACCAATTCGTCAACCGCACGCCTGAACGCGCGCGGTTCGCCCAGCAAAGTGGTGATATCGCGGAACATGATGCCGGGCTTGGGATAATCCCTGATCGTGCGCACGGAGTCGGACAAAGGAGGGTTGCGGTCAGCGTTCATGACGGCCTTCACGGTTGGAGACAAAAAGCACAGCGATATCCGAACGGTTAAAGCACACGCCCTGCGACGGCATCGAGCTTGGCGAGCAAACCCGCATCGCGGGCAGAAGGCGCTGTCATGATGGCATGGTCGAGTGCATGATGGCTCCCGACAGGACAGGCCTCGCGCTCGCGCGGGAAATCCTGCGCCAGTCGTGTGACAATCTTGCGGGCCTTGTCGATATTGCCCTTCATCACCGACAGCACCGAGGCCACATCGACGGCATCATGATCGGGGTGCCAGCAATCAAAATCGGTCACCAGCGCCAGAATGGCATAGGTCATCTCGGCCTCGCGGGCCAGCTTGGCTTCCGGCATCGCCGTCATGCCGATCACATCGAAACCCTGTGCGCGATAGAGCAGGGATTCAGCTCTGGTCGAAAAATGCGGACCCTCGATGCAGACATAGGTGCCCCCGTCATGGACCGGCACCTGCTCGGCCTCTGCCGCCGCTTTCAGGCGCGCTGACAGGCGTGGCCCTACCGGATGCGCCAGCGACACATGTGCCACACAGCCCGAACCGAAAAACGAGGTCTCGCGCTTGCGCGTCAGATCGACGAATTGATCGACCAGCACCACCATCCCGGGCGGCAAATCGGCGCGGAACGAACCACAGGCCGACAATGACACCAGATCGGTCACCCCTGCCCGTTTCAGCACATCGATATTGGCGCGGTAATTGATCTGGGAGGGTGACAGGCGGTGTCCTTCGCCATGGCGGGGGAGAAACACAATCTCGGTGTCGCCCAACCGTCCGCGATGCAACACGCTGGATGCTTCCCCCCAAGGCGAGGCGACCCTTTCCGTGCGCTTGTCCGACAGGCCCGGCAAATCATAAATGCCACTGCCGCCGATCACGCCCAACACAGCTTTGCCCAATGCCATACTGTCCCCCATCCATCCGCAACCGGATCACATCCCCGACCATCCGCAGATCAACGCAACATCACGGCAAAATTGTTCGGTTTTGCCCGATCTAACCACAAAAAAAGGCTCCCGACAGGGAGCCTTTGATATCAACCGATCATCGACGCAAGATCAAGCGTGGGAATGATGGTCTTCAATGCGCGCCCAGATCTTTTTCTTGGTGAAATAGAGCAGACCGGCCAGCACGATCAGGAAGGCAATGGCTTTGAAGCCTGTTTCCTTGCGCTTTTCCAGATGGGGCTCGGCGGCCCACATCAGGAAGGCCGAAACGTCCTTGCTGTATTGATCAACTGTTTCGGGAACCTGCGGACGACCATCCGCACCCTTCACATATTCAACCTGACCATCATTCAGCGGCTTGGGCATCGAGATGATGTTGCCGGGGAAATAGGTGTTGTAATATTTGCCGGTCGGGACTTCCACACCATGGGTGTCGTCGCTGTAACCGTTCAGCAGAGCCGTGATGTAATCGACACCATGTTCCTGATACTGGGTGAAGATATCGACGAGGAACCACGGGAAATCACGCGGATAGGTGCGCGCCTTGGCAATCACGGAGAAGTCGGGAGGAAGCGCCCCGCCATTGGCCGCGGCCGCGGCCTGCTTGTTGGGGAACGGTGAGGGCCAGCGATCAGCCGGACGGCCTTCACGCTCGAACATGTCACCCGCATCATTCGGGCCGTCCTTGATCTTGAAGGTTGCGGCAAGCGCCTTGATCTGGCCTTGCGAGAAGCCGGGGCCACCCGCTTCACCCAGATTACGGAAGGCAAGCAGGTTGATCGAATGGCAGTTTGCACACACTTCCTTGTAGACTTTGAAGCCGCGTTGCAACTGGGTCTTGTCGAACTTGCCGAACGGGCCGGCAAAGGACCATTCGTTGCGTGGCGGTGTCGCCAGTTCATGCGCGTGCTGGGCCTGAGCGACCCCACCCAAAAAGCCTGACACAAGTGCGGCGGCAGCAATGAGCTTGAAGGTTTTCATAACCATGTCCCCGATCTGTTGCCCATCAGCCTTTGGTGTTTGGTGAAGCAGCCACCGATCCCGCCATGGCGGAAGCCGAGCCTGATGTCCCCAAAACCGCTTCGGCAATGGATGCCGGAAGAGGCCGCGTCCGT
>CANGOE010000073.1 GCA_947455455.1 Hyphomicrobiales bacterium | reverse complement strand
GAGGCACAGTATCAAGCAACAAAATGGCTCTGGACATATAACAATGAACGCCCCAACATGGGTATCGGCGGCATAACACCCGCTCAGAAGTTAAAATTGGCCGCATAAGTTCTACTGCAAAACCCCTTTAAAAAAGGGGGCATTACCGTATGACCCATCGTCTTGGTGGTCTGTTCCCACTCGTCGAAGACCTGACGGAACGTCTTGGTCTTGATTGAACCACCCTGTTTAACGTGAATGAATAACTCGTCGTAGAGGTCCATGGCGAACCTCTCGGCTGATCTCTGGTCAGCCATCTTTGTTGAGACGACCTTGTAACCCTTCGAGTTAGGGACACGGATCCTGACCTGCCAGAGTGGGTTCTTAAGACCTTCTCTCTTGTAGAGGATGATTCTACCGTCACCACGAAGGTCAACTCTCTGTTCCGTATCGACCATCACCGACCTCCCTCAATCAGTGATTCCAAATTAATCCGTCGTGATTGGAAAGGACACCGAAATTTGTACAACATTTGTAAATAGAACAAATAGAAAACAAATGAGGATATGGGGAATTTGTCGATTTTTAAGTTATTGATTTTATTAGGAAATTTGGCGCACCCGACACGATTCGAACGTGTGACCTTTGCCTTCGGAGGGCAACGCTCTATCCAGCTGAGCTACGGGTGCCGATCATGGCACGCGTGCCGGATCGTTTGACGGGTTATCTGTAACGGATTGCCAATAATCGTGCAACAGGTCTCGTGATCACCGGTACATCACCGGCAAAGGCAAGACTGTCAAAGGCATCACCGTCAAAGGCATCCCCGGCAAAAGCGTGGCCGATCGGGTTGGCGGGCAATGATCTGTCGGCTTTGCCCGCAAAGGCCGGTCTGTTATTGCTGGAGAACGGCGCGGCAGTCTTTGGCATAGGTGTCGCCATAGTCGGTCAGGATCTTATCGACAATCTCGGTCTGGAATTTACCGTCCGCGCGTTTGATGGCTTTGACCTGATAAAAATCCTGAATCGGATAGCCGTTGCTATTGAAGCGGAAATGGCCACGCAGAGAGGTGAAATCAGCCTTGCGGATGGCGCGGGCCAGCCGGTCCCGATCCTGTGTGTCGCCCGACGTCTGTTGCAGGGCAGAGTGGATCAGCATGGCCGTGTCATAGCCCTGCATCGCATAGGCGCTGGGCACGCTGTGATAGGCGGCCTCATAGGCGGCGACAAAAGCCTTGTTGGTGGGATTGCCGAGCGAGGGCGACCACGAGGTCGAGCCGGTCAGGCCCAAGGCGGCCTCCTGCTGGGCCGGCAACGTGGCCTCGTCAAAGGTGAAGGTGGACAGAAACGGGATCCGGCTGGAAAGGCCGGCCTGGGCATATTGCTTGACCAGTGCCACGCCCATGCCACCGGGCATGAAGGTGAAGACGGCATCGGGTTTGCCAGCGGAAATGCGGGCCAGTTCGGCTGAAAAATCCAGTTGCGTCATCGGCACATAGATCTCGTCGCTGATCTCGCCCTTGAAAGCGCGGCGGAAACCGGCCACGGCATCCTTGCCGGCCTGATAATTGGGCATGATCACCGCAATACGGCGATAGGCCTTGCCTTCGGCATAGCGGCCCATCACCTCGTGCGCCTGATCATTCTGGTAGGAGACCACCGAGAAATAGGGCGAACATTGCGCACCCGCATAGACTGAGGGACCGGCATTGGGGCTGATCAGGATCCGGCCGCTTTCGAGCACCGGCTTGTGGATGGCTTGCAGGATATTGGAGAAAATAGGTCCCACCACCAATTCGACCTGATCGCGGGCCAGCAGGCCTTGCAGACGTTGCACCGCAATATCGGGTTTCAATTCGTCATCGACCAGAAACAGTTCGACCTCGCGCCCGCCCAATTTTCCGCCAAGCTGGTTGAGCGCAAGCTGGAACCCGTCGCGGGTCTGCGTACCGAGCACGGAGGACGAGCCCGACAGGGTGACCATCATGCCAAGCCGCAATTTGGTCTGGTTGGCGGCCTGACCTGTTCCGCTTGCCGAAACAGACAGGAGCGCGGCAAAGGCAGAGATCATTGCGTGGCGCAGGATTGGTTTGATCATATCACTCATGCCGGATTTCCCTGATGCGGTTGAGGGCGTTTCAAATGGTTTTGGTGACAAGTGGAGCCAAAAGCAAGGGACAAACCACATATGAAACTGTTCTGGACATGTGCGGGAAGGGGGCGACAAATCGGCTGATTGAGGGTATCAGCAGGGCATGCATGCTTCATCACACGCGATATTGACCAACGGGATGTTTGCGACCCATGCCGGCCGTCTGGGCGGCTATGGCCGCACGCTTGTGATGGGCATTGTCAATATCACCCCCGATTCCTTCTCGGATGGCGGCGTGTTTTTCGATCCCGACACCGCGATCACCCATGCCCGCCATCTGGCGGAAGAGGGGGCGGATCTTCTCGATATCGGCGGGGAATCCACCCGTCCGGGTGCGCAGGCCGTGCCGATGGAGGAGGAGTGGAAGCGGGTCGAACCGGTTATCCGCACCCTGTCGGCGGTGGTCACCTGTCCATTGTCGATTGACACCTATAAGGCCGATATTGCCGCGCGTGCTTTGGCGGCGGGGGCATCGATTGTCAATGATGTCTGGGGTTTTCAGGCTGACGAGGGCATGGCGGATGTTGTGGCCTCGCTGGGGGCATCAGCCGTGTTGATGCATAATCGCAAGGATATCGACCCCTCCCTTGATATCATGGAGGACGCTTTGCGCTTTCTGGAGCGCTCGCTGGCGCTGGCCAGCCGTGCAGGCGTGCCGATGGAGCGGCTGGCGGTGGATCCCGGCATCGGCTTCGGCAAGACCTTGGACCAGAATCTGGTCATGATCGCGCAATTGCACCGCTTGAAGCAGTTCGGCCTGCCGGTTTTGCTTGGGGCCTCGCGCAAATCCATGATCGACAAAATCTACCCCAGCGCACCGATGCAACGATTGTCGGGGACAATTGCCGCACACACGATTGGCATCCTCGCCGGTGCTGATATTGTGCGCGCCCATGATGTCGCTGCTGCCGTGCAGGCGGCGCGTGTGACCGACCGCCTGCGGGAGATGCAGTAAATGAGTTTTTATACGATCAGCATCCACCAGCTGGCCCTTTATGCCCATCATGGGGTGTTTGCCGAGGAAAAGGTGCTCGGGCAGCGGTTTTTGCTGGATATCACCTTGCGGGTGAATGCCACCGATGCACTGATCGATGATGATATTGTGCGCTCGGTCAGCTATGCGCATGTGATCGAGGAAACCAAAACGGCGTTTACCGCGCAATCCTACAACATGATCGAGACCGCGGCGGACCGGCTGGCCAGCCATTTGTTGAGCCGCTTCGACAAGGCCCGTTCTGTCAGCGTCACCGTCCACAAGCCTTCGGCCCCGATTGCGGCGCAATTTGATTCAATTTCGGCCAGCATCGAAAAATTCCGCGAAGGCCCTCCCGCGTGACCATGGGCTTGGCAACGGCCTATCTGTCGCTCGGCAGCAATCTCGGCCCCGGTGTGGAGCTGATCGGCGAGGCGGTTGATCGTCTGGCGGCCTCCGGACTGGTCGCGGTGTCGGGCCGCGCGCCGCTCTATCGCACCTCGCCGGTGGGTCCGGTGCCGCAACCCGATTTTACCAATAGTGTGATCAGCATCGAGACAGGCTTGTCGCCCGAACAGGTGATGGCCCTGTGCCATGAGGTCGAACGGAGCATGGGCCGCAACCGCAGTCAGGAATTGCGCTGGGGACCGCGCCGGATCGACATCGATCTGATCGCCTATGGCGACGAAACCCGTGACGGACCGGATCTGATTCTGCCGCATCCGCGCTTTGCCGAACGGGCCTTTGTGCTGGTGCCGCTGAATGATCTGGCGCCCGATGTGATGATCGGCGGACATCGGGTGCGTGACTATCTGGCGCGGCTGGATCGTTCGGGAGTAGAAGCGCTCTGAACCGGCGATCTATGCTGATAAACGGTTCAGGTTGTCCCATGGGGCTTGACAGTTGTGGCTGTTTCCCATTGGAGACAATGAAAAGATATCCAAGCGATTGGTTCGTATGAGAGGAAATGCCTATGTCTGCCCATTCCCCGTCTGTTGTGTTGATCATGGGTGTGACCAGTTCCGGCAAGAGCACGGTCGGCGAAGGACTGGCTGAACGGCTGGGCTGGATCTTCCGCGATGCCGATAGCTTCCACCCGCCCGAAAATGTCGCCAAAATGTCGAGTGGCCAGCCGTTGGACGACGAGGACCGCAAGCCGTGGTTGCAGGCCATTGCCCGTTTCATCGACGAGGCCGAGGCGCAGAACAATCCGGCGGTTGTCACCTGTTCGGCCCTCAAGCGGATCTATCGCGAGGTGATTGTCGGCTCCCGCGACCATGTCGAGCTGGTGCATCTGGTCGGTGACAAGCAGTTGATTGCCGAGCGGATGGCGGCGCGCAAGAACCATTTCATGCCGACGACCCTGCTCGACAGCCAGTTCGCCACGCTGGAAGCCCCGCAAGACGACGAGAAGCCGTTTCGCGTGCCGATTGACCAGGAGCCGTCGGCGATCATCCAGACGATTATCGATGGTTTGAAACTGTCTCGCTAAATCCCGGCAAATCAGGCACAAAGAGACTGAACAACAGGCTCGCGGGCCGGATCGGGCATGAGATGACACAGACAACCGAGGTTTTGATCATTGGGGCCGGTCCGGCGGGCTTGATGGCGGCCGAAACCATTGCCGAAGCCGGTCACTCCGTGCTGGTGGTCGATGCCATGCCGAGCGCGGGCCGCAAGTTTTTGCTGGCAGGGCGCGGCGGGCTGAACCTGACCCATTCGGAAGGGGTCGATGATTTTCTGGCGCGTTACCGCGAGGCCCAACCGCAGATTGCACCGCTGATCGAGGCTTTCTCGCCGTTGGATCTGATCGATTGGTGCGAAGGCTTGGGCCAGCCGACTTTCACCGGCACATCGGGCCGTGTCTTTCCCAAAAGTTTCAAAACCTCGCCTTTGTTGCGCGCCTGGTTGCAACGGTTGAACGGCTTGGGCGTGGGTTTCCTGTTCCGCCACCGCTGGACCGGATGGAACGCGCAAGGACAGGCGGTCTTTTCCACGCCGGACGGCGAACAGGTGATCCATTCCAAAGCCTGCCTGCTGGCGCTGGGCGGCGCGAGCTGGCCGCGCATGGGTTCGGATGGCGGATGGGTCGGGATTATCGAGCGTGAAGGCATGGCGGTGTCACCGCTCAAACCGTCCAATATGGGCATTAGCATCGCATGGTCGGAGATTTTGCGCAGTCGCTTTGCCGGAGAACCGATCAAGCGGGCGGCATTGACCCATCAGGGGGTGAGCGTGCGCGGCGAGGCGATTGTGTCCGAGCGCGGACTTGAGGGCGGCGCGGTCTATGCGCTGTCGGCCCCGATCCGCGAGGCGGTGATGCAACATGGCTCTACCACCATCACCATCGACCTGCGGCCCGATTTGCCGCTGGCGCTGATCGAAGAAAAACTGCGCCAGCCCCGCGCCAAGGCCTCGGCCTCGACCTTCCTGCATCGGGCGGCGGGTCTCGCCCCGATCGGGATTGCCCTGATGCGCGAGGCGTGCGGCGGTCCCCTGCCGGTGGAGGCCAAGGCATTGGCCGCGCTGGTCAAAGGTGTGCCGTTGACCGTGCGCGGCATCGAGGGGGTGGAGCGGGCGATTTCCACCGCGGGCGGTGTGGGTTTCGACCAGTTGACCCCGCATTTGATGGTGCGGGCGAAACCGGGTGTCTTCGTGGCAGGCGAGATGCTGGATTGGGAAGCCCCGACCGGCGGCTACCTTCTGCAAGCCAGTTTTGCGACTGCGGTGGCGGCCGCCCATGGAATCATCGGCTTTTTGGGCCATGATGACGGATCATCCCCAGATCAATAGGGCCCGGCCCTCGCAACCTGCCCGGCATCATGACATGATTGCCGGATGATTTTTGTCCACTAGATGAGCTGGCCCGATCCATGACCCTCAATTCCCGTCCCGTGCGCCCCGGCGACCATGTGTTTCTGGTCGATGGCTCCTCTTTTGTGTTTCGGGCCTATTTCCAGTCCATCCGTCAGGACCAGAAATACAATTACCGGTCAGACCGTTTGCCGACCGGCGCAGTGCGGATTTTTGCAACCAAATTACTGCAATTTGTCCGCGAGGGTGCCACGGGGATCAAACCGACCCATCTGGCGATTATTTTCGACAAATCCGAGAATTCGTTCCGCAAGGCGCTCTATCCGCTCTACAAGGCCAACCGTTCCGAGCCGCCCGAAGATCTGGTGCCGCAATTTCCGCTGATGCGCGAGGCGGTGCGCGCCTTCGGGATGCAACCCGTCGAGCAGGACACCTATGAAGCCGATGATCTGATTGCCACCTATGCCCGTCAGGCCAGAGAGCAGGGTGCGGATGTGCTGATCATCTCGGCGGACAAGGATTTGATGCAATTGCTCGGCCCCGGTGTCGCCATGTATGATCCGGCTTCCGGCGAGCGCGACGAGCGGCGGATTTCCGAAAAGGAAGTGGTCGATTATTTCGGCGTGCCGCCCAACCGCGTGGTTGATGTGCAGGCCTTGGCGGGAGATACCACCGACAATGTGCCCGGTGCCAAGGGCATCGGCATGAAAACCGCCGCTTTGCTGATTCAGGAATATGGCGATCTCGACACTTTGCTGTCGCGGGCCCATGAAATCACCCAGCCCAAACGCCGCGAGGCCCTGACCGAACCGGCGGCGGTGGATCTGATCCGCGTCTCGCAAAAGCTGGTGCAACTGGTTGATGATGTCGAGGTGCTGGTGCCGCTCGACCAGCTCGGCCATCCCGAACCCGATCCGGCCAAGCTGGTGGGTTTTCTCAAAGCCCTCGAATTTACCACCATCACCAAGCGGGTTGCCGATCTTTACGGGGTTGATGCCAGCGCGATCGAGGCCGATCCCGCTCTTGCCAGACAGGGGGCCGCCCTGTCGGCAAGCGCCGGTGCCAGCACCTTTACGGTGACTGCGGCTTCGACTGTAGCGGAGCATGCGGCCGGCACGCCGCAAGCGGCGGTGGCCTTCTGGCAGAAGACCCTGCAGGCCCATCCCTTTGACAAGGCCGGCTATGAAACAGTGACCACAACCGCCCGTTTGCAGGAGTGGATTGCGCAGGCGCGGACCACCGGTTTTGTGGCTTTCGACACCGAAACCAGCGGTTTGGACGCGATGTCGGTCGATCTGGTCGGTTTCTCGCTGGCTTGCGAGGTCGGCAAGGCCTGTTATGTGCCGTTGGGCCATGTCGGGGAAGGCAGTGGCGATCTGTTCGGCGGTGGCAATCTGGTGGCGGGGCAAATTCCGTCAACCGAAGCGCTGGCTTTGCTCAAACCCTTGTTGCAGGACCCTGCCGTGGTCAAAATCGGCCAGAACATCAAATATGATGCGCTGGTGATGCGCCGCCACGGGGTATCGATTGCCCCCGTCGATGACACGATGCTGATGTCTTACGCGCTGGATGCCGGATTGCACGGGCACGGCATGGATGAACTGGCGCAATTGCATTTCAGCCACAAGCCGATTGCCTTTGCGGAAGTGGCGGGCTCCGGCAAAAGTTTCATCGGGTTTGCCAGAGTGGCGATCGAGACGGCGACAGCCTATGCGGCGGAAGATGCCGATGTCACCTTGCGGCTGTGGTTGCTGTTGAAGGCCCGTCTGGTGGCCGAGGGCATGAGCCATGTCTATGAGCGGCTCGAACGGCCTTTGGCGCTGGTGCTGGCGCGGATGGAAGAACACGGGATTGCCATTGACCGCACCATTCTGTCGCGCTTGTCGGGTGAATTTGCCCAAGGCATGGCACGGCTTGAAGCCGATGTGCACCAATTGGCAGGCGAACAGTTCAACCTCGCCTCGCCCAAGCAATTGGGCGATATCCTGTTCGGCAAGATGGGCCTGCCCGGTGCCAAAAAGACCGCCACGGGTGCGTGGTCGACCGGCGCGCAGGTGCTCGAGGATCTGGCCGAGCAAGGCCATGATCTGCCGCGCCGGATTCTCGATTGGCGGCAACTGGCCAAGCTGAAATCAACCTATACCGATGCCTTGCCCAATTTCGTCAATGCCCAGACCGGCCGCGTCCATACCTCGTTTTCCATGGCGGCGACCACCACGGGCCGGCTTTCTTCGTCCGATCCCAATATCCAGAATATTCCGATCCGCTCCGAGGAAGGCCGCAAGATCAGGACGGCCTTTGTCGCGCCTGCCGGATACAAGCTGATTTCGGCCGATTATTCCCAGATCGAATTGCGGTTGCTGGCCCATATTGCCGATATTCCGCAATTGCGGCAGGCCTTTGCCAACCATATCGACATTCACGCCATGACAGCCTCGGAAATGTTCGGCGTGCCGGTCGAAGGCATGGATCCGTCGATCCGCCGTCGCGCCAAGGCCATCAATTTCGGCATTATTTACGGCATTTCCGCTTTCGGACTGGCCAATCAGCTCGGCATCGGCCGCGAGGAGGCCGGAGCCTATATCCGCAAATATTTCGAGCGCTTCCCCGGCATCCGCGACTATATGGAAGAGACCAAGCGGGCGGCCAAGGACAAGGGCTATGTCGAAACCATTTTCGGCCGCAAGGCCCACTATCCGCAGATCAAATCCTCCAACCCGTCCGAGCGCGCTTTCATGGAACGCGCCGCGATCAACGCGCCGATTCAAGGCTCAGCCGCCGATGTGATCCGCCGCGCCATGGTGCGGATGGAAGACGCGCTGGCCCACTCCAAACTGTCGGCGCGGATGCTGTTGCAGGTCCACGACGAATTGATTTTCGAAGTGCCCGATGCTGAGGTTGAACAAACCATTCCGCTGGTCAAATCCGTCATGGTCGAAGCCCCGCATCCGGCGCTGACTCTGAAAGTCCCGCTGGTGGTGGAAGCCGCCGCCGCACAGAACTGGGACGAGGCGCATTGAGGGGTTGAGGTTTTAACGCCTCACGCCGCAAAGCGGGATTTCTGGCTGGCGAAGACGGCGCGGATTTCGTCGGCCAGCGCTTTGCCCTCGGGGGAGCGTTTGGCCATGCGGCCTTCCAGCAGGCCGATGCGGGCGAGGGGCAAAGCGGGTAGGCCGTCTTCGACATCCAGCATGCGCTGGCCGGCACGGATCGCGCTTTGCGGCAGGACGGTAACGGCCAGCCCTGCCGCCACCACCGGAGCAATCGCGGCCTGATTGGCCGAGGCCACCACCAGTTTCCATGCAATGTATTTCCATGTCACGCCGCGTTCTTCCAACCGGCTGATGGCGGCTTTGCGCCAGGCACAATTGGGCATGCCGAGGGCCAGCGGCAGGGGACGCAATTCGTGGATGCTGGAATGGATGCCGGTGACCCAGCGCAAGGGCTGTTCGCTCAGCACCTCGATCCGGCCGTAATCCTCGCATTCGGTCACCACCGCCAGATCAAGCTCGTTGGCATTGATGCGCTCGTGCAGGACCGTGCTCATTTCGCAGGTGATCGAAATCTCGACCAGCGGGTGACGGCGCGAGAAACGGGTGAGAATGTCTGGCAATACCATTTCGGCATAATCGTCGGGAATACCCAGCCGGATGCGGCCGACCAGCGCCTTGCGCGAGATCGCGGCAAAGGCGGCGGCTTCCACCATCAGCATCTGGCGGGCATGTTCAACCAGCCGCTCGCCATCCTCCGACAACCGCACGCCGCGCCCCTGTTTGTAAAACAAATGCCGGCCCAATTGCTCCTCGAGCCTGCGGATATGCATCGAGACAGCCGATTGGGTTTTGTTCACCCGTTCCGCCGCACGCGTGAAACTGCCGGTGTCCACAATGGCGATAAAGGAGCGGAGTTGATCCGTATCAAGCATGATTGATCTCTTTTGTGAATGATTGAGATTAAAATGATTTGTTAGACCGATCAATAAATTTTTGCGAAGGCTTCAGGGCATCCCAAGCCGATGGTCGGCGGGACGATGATTTGAAGGAGAAGTGTCGTGATGACCGCGCAAGTGTCGGCATGCAACAACAGCGTGACCCTGAGCATTACTTTGACCAAAACAGCCGTTTGGGTGAAAGCAGTCGCTTTGGCCAAACATGTGCTGTTCTGGCCGGGCCGCGTCATCACGGCACGGCACCATGCGGCGGTTCTGAATCGGCTGGACGAGCGCGAATTGCGCGATATCGGCCTGACGCGCCAGGATGTGCTGTCAACCCGCGCGCTGGATCTGGATGAGGATCCCTCGACGCATCTGGCCCGCATTGCCGCAGAGCGGCAGGTGCACGGGATTCGCCTGTAAGGCTTAGATCGGATCAGTAAGTGTGTTTGCGGCCCGGATCGTCCCCTGTTCGGGCCGCATTGTTATCAGGCGGCCTGAGCCATGGCTTCGTTCAGGCAACGGGTTTTGTGTAACTGCCCGGCGCGCGCTTCCAATGCGCATCCGTGCGGGATTTCCTCCCAGCCTTCATGCGTATGGTCGATAGGTTCGGAAACCACCAGCAACGCGCCTTCGCGCTCGCGCCAATAGAGGGTCGGCGGCTTGTCGTCCGAGGCCCAGCGGAAGGCATAGAGATGCTGGCCATCGGTGAGAGCGGCGGCAAAGCGCAAGGGTTCGGTAATACCGGCCTCCAGCATGATCGTCCGGACGGTGGCCAGCGTGCGGGCCATGGCGTGAACCGGATCATGCTCCAGCCCGTTGGAAAGCGCGACCAGAAACAAAGCCTCGCTGTCGGTGGTGCCGGTGCGCGAGCCGTAAAATTCGTCGGGGATCAGGCTTTCGACCTTGCGGCGGATCAGCGGCCAGCCGCCGATCTGGCCGTTATGCATGAACATCCATTGGTCATGGGTGAAAGGATGGCAGTTGGCCCGTGTCGTCGCCGTTCCTGTCGCCGCCCGCACATGGGCAAAAAACAGTGACGAGCGGACCTGCGTGCACAGCGATTTGAGATTTTCATCCGACCAGGCCGGATGCACCTCGCGGTAAAGCCCCGGCATCGGCTTGTCGCCATACCAGCCGACCCCGAAGCCGTCGCCATTGGTGCCGGTTTTCGCTTCTTCGGCATGCAGGGATTGATGGACCAGAGAATGGGAGGGCGCGCTGATCAGATCTTCCATAAACACCGGATCACCGCGATAGGCTAGAAATCGGCACATAAACACACTCCCATACAGATTATTCCCGCAAGCACTGGATCAGCCTGCTTCCTGACAGCGCGATGATGCGCCGGATTGTTGAAAAAGTGCAAGTCTTTGGGTAATCCCCCCGTTTTTTAGTAGGTTTCAAAAGTAGAATTTTCTCGGCAAGACGAACGAGGAGATTCGTGATGAAGACCAGCAGATTTACTGAGACACAAATATTGGGCATTTTGAAGCAATCAGCGGGCGGGATATCGGTTCCTGAG
>CANGOE010000072.1 GCA_947455455.1 Hyphomicrobiales bacterium | reverse complement strand
CCCGCGCCGCATGTGCGGCGCGGGCCTGTTTTCAAAGGGGCTGGATTTATTTGTCCATCGAGATCGAGGAGAAATCCTGGAACCAGTTCTGGGCCTGGATAAAGCCTTTGACCTTCTTGCTCATCGCACGCGGATTGACATCATGCGTGACCATCAGGAACAGAGCGTCATCGACATATTTCTCGTGGATTTTTTCAAGGATGGCCGTCTGTCCGGCCTTGTCGAATGTGTTGCGGACCTGACCGAACAGCTTGTCCATTTCGGGATCACAATAGTAACCCCAATTGGTGCCGGCGGGCGGAGCCAGATCACATTGCAGATGGCGGATGAAGCCGGTGAAGGGGTCCTGAATGAAATAGGTATAGTTCATTCCGGTCGCCCCGCGCGCACTTTCGTGCTTGGCACCGGCCCGCCAGATATTGATCAGCGTGTTCCATTCCACCACTTCGAAGTCGATCATGATGCCGATTTCAGCCAGATTTTGCTGGACGAATTCGTTCATCGGCAGAGGTTGCATCTGGCCCGAACCCGAGGCCGAGATCAGGATCTTGGTCTTGAGCGGCTTGCCGGGGCCATAGCCTGCTTCAGCCATCAGCTTTTTGGCTTCCGCGACATTGTGGCTGAGCTTGAACTTGGGCGTACCGAACCACTGGTGGCCGGGCGGGAAGAAGCCCTGGGCCGGGATCATCATGCCACTCAGCAATTCCTTCAAACCGTCGCGGTCGATGGCCAGATTGGCGGCTTTGCGGACGCGGATATCATTCCATGGCGACCCTTCGATCCGTGACAGATGCCATGTCCAATTGTGCGGATAGGAATTGGTGATGATGTCGAAACCGGCTTGCTTGAGCGACGGAATGGCATCGGGGGTAGGGGATTCAATCCAGTCCACCTGACCCGAGCGCAAAGCGGCAACGCGGGCATTGGCTTCGGGCAAGGGGATCAACACCATCTTGTCGAGCTTCGGGACACGGGCCTTTTCCCAGTAATCCGCATTGGGGACCATTTCGACGCGCTCGCGCGGGACAAAATTGGTGATCTTCCAAGGGCCGGTTCCCGAGGGGCTTTTGGCGACCGCATCCCAGCTCTTGCCCTGTTTTTCCCAATTGGCAGGCGAGGAAATCATGATCCATGCGAGCTGGTAGGGCAATGTCGCATCGGGGTTTTTGGTGGTGATTTCAAGCGTCAGCGAATCAATGGCGCGATAGCTGGCCACTGCCGGAATACGCGAGCGGCCTTGCGCGGATTGGCGCGGATCGAATTGCGGGGATTCTTTCACGAGCAGTTTGTCGAGGTTCCAGACAATGGCTTCGGCGGTCAGCAGACTGCCGTCATGGAATTTCACGCCATCGCGCAGTTTGAAAATCCACTTGGTCTTGTCGGTCGCATCCACACCCCACGAGACGGCAAGGCCGGGGACCAGATCGGAAGGTTTGGTCGCACTGGTCAAGTCCCAGTTGACCAAAGCGTCATAGGCGGTAAAGCCGAGGAAGCGTTGGCCTTCGCCGCCATTGTCGGTCTGGCCGGTTGTCAGCGGAATGTCGGAAGCCGTCATGCCGATCCGCAAGGTGCCTTGCGCCCAGCTTGCACTGGTCGAGGCCAGCATCATCATGGCCGTCAGGCAGGTGGCTAATTTCAACTGTCTCATTGTGTACCCTCCTATGGTCTGTGGGGGGTAACGCAAGAAGTCTGCCAAAGCCGGAAAAACGGAAATTCCGGATAAAAAATAACGATAAAAACGGGAAAAACTGTTGTTATCCCAACAGATTCAAATTGTTTTGCAGTCTGTTTGCAACCGCAAGAGGTGGTTGATTGAAATGCAACCTATTGCGGTATTATTGGGCAATGTCCGGTCCGGCATCCTGTGAAAGCCTGTTTTTTAAGCAGGCTGAAAAGAGGCCGGATCGACAGGCCTTCCGGCAGACCTCAGACAGCCCCGACCAGCAGGCCGGCCCCGACCATCGCAAGACCCAGACCGGCCAGTTTGCCGACCAGCGGATGGGTCTTCAGCCCCAGCCCCAAACCGGAGGCGTGCAACAGACCGGTCGCGGTCAGAAAGCCCAGCGCATAGACCAGACCATTGGCATCAACGGGCATTTCAACCCCGTGGGCCATGCCATGGGCCAGCCCGAACAGCGCACACAGCGACAGGCCTGCCTTCACAGAGGCTTGCCAGCCCAGCGCCACCACCAAGCCCAAACCGGCCACCGAGGCGGCAATCATGATCTCGCTCACGGGAAGGGTCAGGCCCATTGCGCCCAACAGCGCGCCTGCCGCCACACAGGCGACAAAGCCCAGCGGCCAGACAAAGCGGGCTTGATGCCCCGCCATCCCTGCCCAGAAACCGACGGCCAGCATGGCCAGCACATGATCGATCCCGCTGAAGGGATGGACAAAGCCGGTCACAACATCATGCGTATGCCAGCCTTCACCCGGATGGGCAAAAGTGGGGACAGAGGAAGCCAGCATCACGCCAGCCAGAGCCAGAAGCCTGAAAGAAAGCATGGGGTAAACCTTTCCTGATCGAAGAACAATCGCCTTGGGTTCAGCTTGCGGCAAGTCCGCCAGCCTGTTCGATAAAGTCGATGACAGTTTGCACACCTTCGCCTGTTCGCATATTGGAAAAGACATAAGGACGGCCCCGTCGCATCAGTTTTGTGTCGTGGTCCATCACCTCGAGACTGGCCCCGACATGCGGGGCAAGGTCGATCTTGTTGATCACCAGCAGATCGGAGCGGGTAATCCCCGGCCCGCCTTTGCGCGGGATTTTCTCGCCACCGGCGACATCGATGACATAGACGGTCAGATCCGCCAGTTCGGGGGAAAAGGTTGCCGCCAGATTGTCGCCGCCGGATTCGATCAGGATCAGGTCGAGATCGGGGAACCGCTCGTTCATGGTGGCGATGGCCGCCAGATTGATCGAGCAGTCCTCGCGGATCGCGGTATGCGGACAGCCGCCCGTTTCCACACCCATGATCCGCTCTTCCGGCAAGGCACCGGAGACGGTCAGCAGTCTGGCATCTTCCTTGGTGTAGATGTCATTGGTAATGGCACACAGATTGACGCGATGGGCCATGGCCTTGCACAGCGCTTCCATCAAAGCCGTCTTGCCGGAGCCGACAGGTCCGCCAATGCCGACGCGCAAAGGTCCGTGAGAAGGTTGGGTCATGAGCGGAACAGCCTCGTATATTGGGTTTCATGGCGCATTGATGCGATGTCGGAACGGAAGGCGCAACTGCCGAGATCGGCAAGACCCGCGGCAGTGGCCTCGTGGCTGATGGTCCCGATCAGCGGCAACAGGGCGGCGATCACCCGTTGCCCGTCGGTCTGGCCCAAGGGACCAAGCCGGACAAGAGCCGAGACCAGATTGCTGATGAAGGACAAGGCAAAGCCCGAAACGGTTTGCTCCAGCGGAATGGCGTGGCTGGCCGCGACCAGTCCCAGAGCAACCGGATAGGTGACCCCGTCGGCCAGCGCCGGTTTCAAGGTCTCCATCGCCGGACGCAACCAGGCCGAGTGTGCGGCGAGCATGAAAGCCTGTCCCTGCATGGTGGCCTCCAGCCGCCGTTCGCTTGAGGGTTGCATGGCACAGGTCAATTCGGCCAGTGCGCGCAGGCGATCCCCATCAACATCGGTTGCCGCCTGCCACGCCAAAGCCACACTACAGCAATCGCTATAGCCGGATCCGTATTGCAACAGATCGGACAGCCATTGTCCGGCACTGTCGGCATCATGGATATCGCCCGCTTCAACCGCCCATTCCAGTCCGTGCGAAAAGGCAAACGCCCCCACCGGAAACGACGGGGACAGCCAGACCAGCAGAGGCAGGGTTGCGGGATTGATCATGGTCAGGGGCCGGATCAGAACATGAAATAGCGTTGG
The DNA here is from genome assembly GCA_947455455.1 of Hyphomicrobiales bacterium. Lineage (GTDB taxonomy): Bacteria > Pseudomonadota > Alphaproteobacteria > Rhizobiales > Beijerinckiaceae > CAIYZJ01. The sequence continues at coordinate 7,645 of CANGOE010000072.1, read as the reverse complement.
GCCATCGGCAATTCGCTGGCCGGTTCGCACACCAGCAATTCGCCATCGGCATGCACGGCATAGGTTTCGGGATCGACATGAATGTCGGGTTGGGCATCATTGTGGATCATCGAGGATTTCGAAATCCCGCCGCGCACATTCTCGACAGCGACGAATTGCTTGTCGACACCGAGCCGCTCGCGCAAGCCGTTATGCATGGCCGCTTGCGAGACGAACACCAGCGAGGAGGCGGTGAGCGCCTTGCCGAAGGCGGCAAACATCGGGCGGTAATGGACAGGTTGCGGGGTCGGGATCGAGGCATTGGGATCACCCATCGGCGCGGCAATGATCGAGCCTGCCTTGATGATCATGTCGGGCTTCACCCCGAAAAAGGCGGGAGACCACAAGACCAGATCGGCGAGCTTGCCGGTTTCAACCGAGCCGATATGGCGGGATACGCCATGGGCAATCGCCGGATTGATCGTGTATTTGGCGATATAGCGTTTGACGCGGTTGTTGTCGGCACGATGATCGCCTTTGAGCGTGCCGCGTTGTTTTTTCATTTTGTCCGCTGTCTGCCATGTCCGCATGATCACTTCGCCCAGACGGCCCATCGCCTGAGAATCCGAGGACATCATCGACAGCGCACCCATGTCGTGCAGGATGTCTTCGGCCGCGATGGTCTCGCGGCGGATGCGGCTTTCGGCAAAGGCCAGATCTTCCGGAATCGAGCTGTCGAGATGGTGGCAGACCATCAGCATATCGAGATGCTCGTCGAGCGTGTTGACAGTAAAGGGACGGGTCGGATTGGTGGAGGAGGGCAAGACGTTTTTAAGTCCAGCCACTTTGATGATGTCGGGCGCATGGCCGCCGCCCGCACCTTCGGTATGGAAGGCATGGATGGTACGGCCTTTGAAGGCGGCGATGGTGTCCTCGACAAAGCCGGATTCATTGAGCGTGTCGGTGTGGATCATCACCTGCACATCGTGGTCATCGGCAACCGACAGGCAGTTGTCGATGGCCGCAGGCGTGGTGCCCCAATCCTCGTGCAGTTTCAAGGCACAGGCCCCTGCTTCCACCATTTCGATCAGCCCTTCGGGACGCGAGGCATTGCCCTTGCCCGAAAAGCCGAGATTGACCGGAAAGGCATCGGCCGCCTGCATCATGCGGCCCAGATGCCACGGGCCGGGGGTGCAGGTGGTGGCATTGGTGCCGGCCGCCGGACCCGTGCCGCCGCCCAGCAAGGACGTCACACCCGACATCAGGGCTTCTTCGATCTGTTGCGGACAGATGAAATGGATATGGGTATCGAACCCGCCAGCGGTGAGGATTTTTCCCTCTCCGGCAATCACTTCGGTGCCGGGACCGATGATGATGGTGACACCCGACTGGATATCGGGATTGCCTGCCTTGCCGATGGCATGGATCAGGCCGTTTTTGAGCCCGACATCGGCTTTGACAATGCCCCAGTGGTCGACAATCACCACATTGGTGATCACCGTATCCACGGCCCCTTGTGCATTGGTGATTTGCGACTGGCCCATGCCGTCGCGGATCACTTTGCCGCCGCCGAATTTGACCTCTTCACCATAGGTGGTGAAGTCTTTCTCGATCTCGATCACCAGCGAGGTGTCGGCCAGATGCACGCGGTCTCCGGTGGTCGGACCGAACATGTCGGCATAGGCGCGGCGCGTCAGTGTTATAGCCATGGTCTTACTCTCCCTGAACGCTTGCTTACAGCTTGCCCATGATTTTCTGCTGGAACCCGTAGACCTCGCGCTTGCCCGCCAGCGGGATCAGATTGACCTCGCGTGTCTGGCCCGGCTCGAACCGCACAGCGGTACCGGAGGCGATATCGAGGCGCATGCCGTGGGCCTTTGCGCGGTCGAAATCAAGGCCCGCATTGGTTTCGGCAAAGTGGTAATGGCTGCCCACCTGGATCGGGCGGTCACCGGTATTCGATACCGTGATGGTTGTGACCTCACGGCCTTCATTGATGATGATGTCGCCCGGCTCCGTCTCGATGGCACCGGGCTGGACCGCACCCGAGGCACCCCGGATCGGTTCGTGGACCGTCACCAGTTTTGTGCCGTCGGGGAAGGTGGCTTCGACCTGCACATCATGGATCATTTCGGCAATGCCGGGCATGACCTGATCGGCTGTGAGCACCTTTGCGCCCGCTTGCATCAGATCGGCGACCGAGCGGCCATCGCGTGCGCCTTCCACCACAAAATCGGTGATCAGGGCAATCGCTTCGGGATAGTTGAGTTTAACGCCGCGCTCCAGTCGCTTGCGGGCCACGATGGCCGCCATGGCGATCAACAGCTTGTCCTTTTCGCGGGGGGTCAGTTGCATGGGAGGTGATCCTGCTGTTTGGAAAATGGTGGTGTCAGCATTGCCAGACACGCGGCAAGGGGCGCTGGCGGAAACGGTTCAGAAAGCGGGCAGTCTGGCGGCGCAAGGCGCTGGCATCGGTAGAGACGGCGCGGATGCATAACAGGCCGTTCCATGCGCTGGCTCCCCATTCGACAGGGGCGCTGTCATCGGGGGCCAACAGGGTGCGGGTTTCCTCCAGCCGCGCTTCGGCATCGGGAGCAACATAAACCAAGGTGGTTATCGCGCGTGCGCCCGCACCGATCGTGCGGCGATCCAACAGTGCCTGAATGTCTCCTGCCATACGCAAGCGTTCGGCAAACACCAGCTTGCCGTTGCGGCGGATATCCCAATGGTCGGTCAGCTGTGCCTTATGCACGGTTTCACCCATGGCCGAGCGTCCGAAAACAACCGTCTCGCAGGCCATGAATGTGGCACTGGCCACCATATCGACGCGGAGTTGGCGGTGTAATTGTGCGCCATCGAACAGGATGGTTTCCTGTGGCAACCATGCGAGTTCGGCTGTGTCCTCGAGTGTGAGGGTAGCGATGATTTCCGCGCGGTCACGTTCAGCCCGATAGATCTTTTCTGCCGATTGGGTACTGCAGACGGCAACGGCTTTCGGGCCGAGGGACAGCGACAGCGCCAGATGATCGCCGCCGGCCATGCCACCGCCGGTATTGACGATCATCGCCTCGCACTGGTCGGCATGGGGAAATTTGAGACGGTAGCCGCCTGCTTCCGACAGATCGAAAACACGGGTGCCGCGCCCGCTGTCCTGCAGACGGGCGGTCAGATGTCCGCGTGCCCTGATATAAGCGGGAAGTTGGCTTTTCAGGGTCAGCGGGTCAGACGGAGAGATGACGTCTAACATCGGCCTCGTTCATCTCCGTTTTCAATCCCGACAACCCGACCTGTCCGCGGTCCATCACAGCATAGGTGTCGCACAGGTCGCGGGCGAATTCAAAATATTGTTCGACCAGAATGATTGCCATGCCGCCGCGATGGCGCAGAAAGTCGATGGCGCGGCCGATATCCTTGATGATCGAAGGCTGGATGCCCTCGGTCGGCTCGTCCAGCACCAGCACTTTCGGGCGCATCACCAACGCGCGGCCGATCGCCAATTGCTGTTGCTGGCCGCCCGACAAATCCCCGCCGCGCCGGTGCAACATGGATTTGAGCACCGGAAACAGATCGAACACATCTTCGGGAATATAATGTTCCGAGAGGGGAAGAGGTGAAAAGCCTGTTTCCAGATTTTCGCGCACGGTCAGCAGGGGGAAAATCTCGCGGCCCTGCGGCACAAAGCTGATGCCACGGCGGGCGCGGTCATAGGAGGCGAGTTGATCAATGGCCACATCGCCCAGCGTCATCGAGCCAGCCTTGATCGGGGCCTGGCCGACAATGGCCCGCATCAGCGAGGTTTTTCCCACCCCGTTGCGTCCGAGCACGCTGGTGACCTTGCCCGGCTCTGCCACCAGCGACACGCCGCGCAGGGCTTGGGCCGCGCCGTAATAGAGATCGATCGAATTGACGGTCAATGTGCTCATGCTCAGCGCCCCAGATAGACTTCAATGACGCGGTCATCTTTGGACACCGCATCGATATGCCCTTCGGCCAGCACCGCGCCTTCATGCAGACAGATGACGCGGCAGGCCAGAGCGCGGACAAAGCTCATGTCATGTTCGACCACAATCACCGCATGGTCTTTGGCGATGTCCTTCAACAGCTGTGCTGTCTGTTCGGTCTCGTGATCGGTCATGCCGGCGACCGGCTCGTCGACCAACAGCACTTTGGGATCCTGCGCCAGCAACATGCCGATTTCGAGCCATTGCTTCTGTCCGTGTGACAGATCCGCCGCCATACGCTTGCGGTGGTTTGCCAGCCCGACGGTCTCCAGTATCTGTTCGATGTCACGTTGAGGCACACGGTTGCGCCAGCCCCACAGGCTTGCAAATGCACCGCGCGCGCCGCGGAGCGACAAAACGATATTGTCTTCGACTGTCTGGCTTTCAAACACCGTCGGCTTCTGGAATTTGCGGCCAATGCCCAATTCGGCAATGGCGGCTTCGTCCAGCTTCGTCAGGTCGATGCGTCCGCCATACAGCACATCACCGGTATCGGGCTTGGTCTTGCCGGTCATCACATCCATCATGGTGGTTTTACCCGCGCCATTGGGACCGATGATCGCCCGCATTTCACCGGCCCCGATGGTCAGGGACAGGTTGTTGAGCGCTCTGAACCCGTCGAACGAGACCGAGACACCGTCGAGATAGAGCAGGGAACTGGTGAGTTCATGGGTGTGGGTCGTGGTCATCAGCGCACCTCCCCTGTCGGGGCGGGAGCGTGCCGCTCACGCCGGTTTTTCAGGAACTCTCCCGCTGTCCCGATGATCCCCTTGGGCAGAAACAGCGTAACCACGATGAACAGGGCTCCCAGTGCGAACAGCCAGATTTCGGGCATGGCACCGGTCAGCCATGTTTTGGAGAAATTGACCAGTACCGCTCCCAGAGCGGCCCCCACCAGCGTGCCGCGTCCACCGACCGCGACCCAGATCACCGCTTCGATCGAGTTGCCGGGGGCAAATTCGGATGGATTGATAATCCCGATCTGCGGCACATAGAGCGCGCCCGCCAATCCGGCCATCGAAGCCGAGACAGTGAAGGCAAGCAGTTTGAAATGTTCGACCCGATAGCCCAGAAACCGCGAGCGGCTTTCGGCATCGCGAATGGCAATCAGCACCTTGCCATAGGCGGAATGGACCATGTAGCGGGCCAGCAGATAGCATCCCGCCAGGGCGAGGATCGAGGCGATGAACAGGCAGGCGCGGGTGCTTTGCGCCTGGATGTTGAAGCCGAGAATATCCTTGAAATCGGTCAGGCCGTTATTGCCGCCAAAGCCCATATCATTGCGGAAAAAGGCCAGCATCATCGCATAGGTCATCGCCTGCGTGATGATCGACAGATAGACACCGGTCACGCGCGAGCGGAAGGCAAACCAGCCGAACACAAAAGCCAGTGCGCCCGGCACGAGGATGACCATCAGCATGGCATAGCCGAAACTGGAAAAGCCGAACCATGTCAGCGGCAGCTCTTTCCAGTTCAGAAACACCATGAAATCCGGCAATAGCGGATTGCCATAGACCCCGCGCGTGCCGATCTGCCGCATCAGATACATGCCCATCGCATAACCGCCGAGCGCGAAAAACGCGCCGTGGCCGAGCGACAGGATTCCGCAAAAACCCCAGACCAGATCGAGGGCGACCGCCAAGAGGGCATAGCAGACATATTTGCCCATCAAGGACATCGCATAGGTCGGCACATGCCAGCTCGAGGTGACCGGCAATGCGAGATTCAGCACCGGCACGAGGATGCCCAAGACACACAACACCATCAGGAAGCCGAGGCCCAACCTGTCATGACGAAGATACAGCGCGCGCGACATCATGCCTCCACCGCCCGACCCTTGAGGGCAAACAGGCCCCGTGGTCTTTTTTGAATAAACAGGATGATGAACACCAGCACGACAATCTTGCCCAAAACGGCACCGGCCAGCGGTTCAAGGAATTTGTTGGCCACACCCAAAGTCAGCGCGGCCACCAGCGTGCCCCAGAGATTGCCGACCCCGCCAAACACCACCACCATGAAACTGTCGATGATGTAGCCCTGTCCGAGATTGGGCGACACATTGTCGATCTGTGACAGCGCCACGCCCGCAATACCGGCAATGCCGGAGCCGAGCGCAAATGTGAGCGAGTCGATCCACGGGGTGCGGATGCCCATCGCCGCCGCCATGCGCCGGTTCTGCGTCACCGCCCGCATCTTCAACCCGAACGAGGTGGCCCGCAGGACCAGCGACAGAACCGCAAAGACGACAAGGGAAAATACGATAATCCACAACCGCCCGGAGGTAATCGTCAGCCCGAACAGATCGACCGAACCCGACATGAAAGCCGGTGCGCCGACTTCCCGATTGGTTGGCCCGAACAGCGAGCGCACGGCTTGTTGCAAGACAAGGGACACGCCCCAAGTCGCCAGCAGGGTTTCAAGCGGGCGGCCATAGAGAAAGCGGATGATCGAGCGTTCCAGCACCAGCCCGACAGCGCCCGCTGTCAGGAAGGCCAAAGGCAGGGCTATCAGCAAGGACCAGTCGAACAAAGCCGGATATCTGGCGCGGATGACCTCTTGCACCATGAAGGTCGTATAGGCCCCGATCATCACCATTTCGCCATGCGCCATGTTGATGATGCCCATCACGCCGAAGGTGATGGCCAGCCCGATGGCGGCCAGCAACAACACCGAGCCGAGCGACAGGCCATAAAGCGCATTCTGCACGGAGGACAGCAAAGCCAGCCGCCGTTCAATGGCGCCGATTGCCGTTTCAATCGCCTGCTTGACGCTGGCGGATGCAGAGGTTTTGACGGTGCTGAACAGCGCCAGCACATCCTGATCACCCTTTTCGGCCAGCACATCCACGGCATTGATGCGCTCGAGATCGGGAGCCCCGGACGAGGCCAGTATGATTGCGGCCCGCGCCCGCACCATGGTGTCTTTCACCCCTGCATCGGTCTCGCGGGCCAGCGCCTGGGTGATCAACGGCAAGGCCAAAGGATCACGCGCCTTGAACACCGCTTCGGCGGCCGCCTTGCGCTTTGCTGGATCGGGCGAGATCAGGGTCAGCGATCCCAGAGCGGATTCGAGCGCACGGCGCACGCGGTTGTTGATGCGCACCTGTTTCAAGCCCGCAGGGGTCTCGCTGAGCGCCGCCCCCGAAGGACTGGCAAACCGGCCTTCGGCCTGCTTGATCACCAGGCTTTTGTCGGGCGCATAGAATAATTTTGTTTCGCTGAGCGCTTCCAGCGCGGCGGCCGCTTCCGGCGTGCCGATGGCGGAGAGTTCGACAATCCCTTGCTCGATCTGGGCGAATTGGTCGCTTGCCAGTCTGGCAAAGGCATCATCGGTGGGGGATGCCGAAGCACCCGTCCCGAGGGCGGAGGCAAGGAGAGCCAGCATCGCAACAATCGGGATCAAAATTCTGGACGGCATGATCGTGTCCTGTTGTCTTGGTGTGTGCAAGATCGTCTTATTGTTGGGGCCGGACGGGATAACCCCGTCCGGTATTGTCAGAGTGAGGCAGTCATGATGCGACTGCTATTACTTGCCTGCACCGCCGCACTTGCCGGTCTTGACGTTGAAATTGCCGCAAGACATCGGAGCGCGCCAATCCGAGATCAGATCCTTGGAGCCTTCGAGGAAGTCGGACCATTCGTCACCGACCACCAGACCCGCAGTCT
>CANGOE010000071.1 GCA_947455455.1 Hyphomicrobiales bacterium | reverse complement strand
GTGTCGAGCACGCGGTTCAGCGTCGAGGAGGTGGCATCCGGCTGGACGAATTGCACCGCACTGGCACTGCCGATGTTGAAGGTGCTCCAGTCGATGGCGGCGCGGTTGGTGGTCTGGTTGATGGTCAGGCTCGGATTGCCCGCCGTGCCACCCTGCGTCAGGGTCGCCGCCCCCGCCCGCACCGTGCCGCCGGTCGGCAGGGCCGTCGGGTCAACAGTCTGACTGACGGCCTGCGTGATCAAGACAGCATGAAAATGCGCAAAGGCTGCAACCAGCAAAACACTGTTTTTAAAGCCGGAGGACTTGACCATCGTATTACTCATACTGCGTCAGAAGGAAATGGATGAAGAAAGCCAAAAGCGGTTCACATGCTTGGTGCCATCCTGATCCTTGCCTGTGGATGTCGGCAGAGGATTGCTCCCGATGCGGTGCGCCCATGTGAATTTGAATTGCGACTGTTCCGGTCCGCGCCAGCTCAGGCCCAGTCCATAGCCGCTGTAAGCCAGATTATTGTTGGTCGACGCACCCGAAAAATGGTTGTCACGGTTCTGTTCAATCTGGCCGTAATCGTAAAAAGCAAAGGTTTGCAGGTCGTAGGGCCATTGATATTGCAACTCGACCGAGCCCAGCACGCCCTGATCGCCCGTGCCCTCACCCGCCGGATAGGCGCGCAGGCTGTTTGAACCACCCACGGCCATTTTGTCATAGGGACCCAGATTCTTGCTGGCCAATTGGCTGGTTACAGTGACCAGCACCGACACATCCGTGGTGAGTGTCTGCAAACGCGACAAGGTCACAACGAATTTGGAATAGTCACCTTGGGTATTGGCCCCCCGCGCGTCACCGGCCTTATTGGGGGATCCATCAAGATTGAGCCGCCCTGCAGTGACCGTCACGGAAGCGACCGTTTTGCCGCCATCCAGAATGTTGTCATAGAGATTGCCCGTCAGACCCGCACTGACTGAATCGGAGCGATAATCACTATTGGTGGTTGCACCGGTCTTGTTCAGGAATTGCCGCCCGTCATAATTGACCAGTGCAAACATATTGAACGAGCGGTTGCGGATCAGCGTTTGCGAGAAATCCGACGAGACCGTTGTCGTTGTTCCGTGAATATCCTGCGACCGCAGAGACGGGGCGATCACCTGATAGCCCATCACGCTGGCATTGATCCCCAGCTTGCTTCCCGAGGGGTGCACTGGCACATTGACGCCCATGCGGGCATAGTCACTGCCGCTCGAATGCATGCCCAATGCGCTGAACTGTTCGCCATAGCCGAACGCACTGTTCAGCGAGGTATCGGCGGTAAACCGGACCGGACCGGTCGAATGCGACCCGACATTATCGATGATGGCATTGCTGGCAAACAGCGGCTTGGCCTCGGAGAGCAGGACCATCCGGCTTTCGCCGTCTTTGTCGCCGGCGCTCAATCCCCCCGTCACCGATGCGCCGGCCAGATCATTGCCGAGCAACAAGGCGCGATCGAGGTCGAACATGTTGACCGGCTCGCCTTTGGCCAGCGCATTGTCAAACCGTGATACCAGCATTTCGGGTCTGATCCGTCCGGTCGACTTGTCATCGACCACCGCTCCGCCGAATCTGGCCTCGGTGACATGCAGGCGCACAATGCCGTTTGCCACTTCCTGCTTCGGAATGGAGCATCCTGCCATCAGGCCGAGCTTGCGATAAGCCAGCGCCACAGCGGCCGAGGCACTTTGCAGATCTGCCAAAGCCAGCGAATGCCCCTGATAGGGCGCCAGCGCCTCCTGCAAGACAGCGGTATCAACCAGCGTGTTGCCGGACACCACGAATTTACGCACAAACAGGCGTTCGCCCTTGCCCTGCAACAAGGCAATGCTGGGCAGAGGCTCGGCGGGGCCAATTGTCGGCATTTGCGGGGTGGGCAGGTTGCGCTCGATCTGGTGCAACAAAGAGCCCGAATCAAACAGGCTTTGCGCCCCAGCAGTCAGCATACCGCCAGCCAAGCAAGCCGAAATCACCGACGCACAAATTGTGAGGGTTCTGTAAAACGTATTCAAACGCCAAATAGGCCCTAAGCCTGGCGTTTTTTGCGGCATTACACAAGCATGACCATGCTTTCGAGCCAAATCACGTTTCCGCGAACGCAAACTCATACTCTACTATACTCGTTACAATAAGCGCTTTTATTGATAAAGCTCTTATGATTACAAATCAAAATGCGCCAACAAGCCCATATTTTGATTCGCACAGACCCCAGAACAAAAACATTCACACAAGTTTTCTTATTTTTTGACTCTTACATAATTGTATAATTTGAGTCAACGAACTTAATTGTTGTTTAACATTAACCATTATTAATCGATAAGATTATAAAATTTTTGATTTTATATTTTGATACAATATTCTGTATTTTCAAAATTACTAAAAATTTTATATTTATTAAATTTTAAAAGTCTAAAATTGAGAATTCTTTTAATTTAGTATTTTACATATAAATATTTATAAAAAAAAGCGAGCTAGTCTTAACTACGCAAGTTAAGACTAGCTCGCTCTTGAAGAAGAGAATAAAATTTTAAACAGGACTAGTGAGAGCCGCCCAAATAGGCATCCCGTACTGCCGGATCGTTGCGCAACATCGCGGCTTCGCCGGACACTGTGATATGGCCATTTTCAAGCACATAGCCAAAATCGGCCACTTCAAGAGCTGCGGCGGCGAATTGCTCGACCAGCAGCATGGTAATATTGGCTTCTTTCAACCGTGCGATAATCGAAAAGACTTCCGCCACTAGGCGCGGCGCCAACCCCATCGAAGGCTCATCCAGCAACAGAACCTCCGGATTGAGCATCAAGGCGCGGGCCATGGCCAGCATTTGCTGTTCGCCGCCCGACAAGGTCCCGGCCAATTGGTCGGACCGCTCGCGCAGACGCGGGAACAGATCGAACATCCGCTCGACATCCGCGTCGACATCCCCACGCGCGCGCGCGCCCGTCAGGCGCGGATAGGCCCCCAACAGCAGATTGTCCCGCACCGGGAGGGTGGCAAAGACCCGGCGACCTTCGGGAGAATGGGCCAGACCGTAACGGGTGATCTCGTAAGAGGGCAAACCGGCGATCTCGTGACCACCAAGCGTGATCCGACCGGATTCGGGAGCCAGCATGCCCGAAATCGCCCGCAAGGTGGTGGTTTTACCGGCACCGTTCGAGCCGATCAGCGCCACCAGCTTGCCCTTGGGCACGGTCAGGGTGATATCGTGCAACACCCGCACCTTGCCGTAACTCGCCACCAGATTTTCGATATGCAACATGGCGTGTTTCCTCAAGCGGTTCCGACGGCAGTGCCGCCCAGATAGGCCTCGATAACCCGTGGATCAGACTGGATATCGGCAGGACGGCCCTCGGCAATCTTCTGTCCGAAATCGAACACCGTGACCGCGTCACAAATGCTCATCACCACATCCATATGATGTTCGATCAAAATCACGGTGATGCCGTGATCCTTGATCTTGCGGATAATCTGCACCAGTTCGGCAATATCGGGAGCCGTCAGGCCCGCCGCCGGCTCGTCCAGCAATAACAGCTTCGGATCAAGCGCCAAAGCGCGGCCAATTTCGAGCAGTCGTTGCTTGCCATAGGGCAGATTGCGCGCTTCCTCATGGGCAAGCTGATCCAGCCCTACAAAGTGCAGGATGCTGATGGCGCGTTGTGTGGCCCGTGCCTCTTCCCCGCGTGACAGAGCCGTGCTCAAGGCCACATCGAAAAAGCCCGACCGATAGGTGTGGTGCAAGCCCACCATCACGTTTTCGAGCAGGGTCAACTCGCCGAACAGCTGCACATTCTGGAAGGTGCGGGCGATCCCGCGCAAGGCGATTTCGGGGGATTTCAGACCGGCAATGGCCTGCCCCTCGAAAGCGATCTGGCCCGAAGTCGGGATATAGATGCCGGTCAGCACATTCATCATCGTGCTCTTGCCCGACCCGTTGGGTCCGATCAGACCATGGATGGTGCCGGGACGGATGCGCAGATCGACCCGATCCAAAGCCCGCAACCCGCCGAATTGCATCACCGCCTGATCGACGCTCAGCAAAGGCGCATCCTTTTGCACCTGCGGCGGCGAGGCCGCCCAGGCATGGGCATCGTCGCCATGCAGATCATCGCTGTGATGCTGGCGACCCAGAGAGGGCACCAGATCAAGCACGATCTTGCGCAGGAAGCCGACAATCCCGTCCGGCAGATAATAGACCACGAACAGGATCATCATGCCGAAAACCGACAATTTGTAGTCGGTGATTTTCTGCAAGAAGAGCGAAAAGACAAAGAAAGCCACACACAAACCGACCGGAACCAGATTGCGATAGCGGTTCTCATCCTGACGGACAAACATCACCACCGAGGACAGCACCGCAACACCGGCAATGATGGCGGCGGCAATCCGGAACAGCGCGATATCGGCCAGCAGATTGGGCAGGAACACGATAATCACCGCGCCCAGAATGGGTCCCAAACGCGACTTGCGTCCGCCCATTGTCACGGCCAGCAACAATTGCACCGACAATTCGAAGCTGAAATTATTGGGGGCGATATATTGTTCCGAATAGGCGAACAGCACGCCCGCCAAACCGGCCAGACCCGCGCTGAGCACGAAGGCGATCACCTTGTGCTTGTACACGCTCACGCCCATGCAGTCGGAAGCAATCGGGCTGTCGCGCAACGCTTCGAATGCGCGACCGAAATGCGAGGCCAGCACGCGGTTGATCACCAGAATAGTCAAAGCCAGCGCAATACCGGTGACATAGAAATATTCCACCTCTTTCATGCGCTTGAGCGACATGTCGAACAGCGGAATGGTATCGGAATACTCGCGCAGATCGATAAACAGCGGTGTCGAGAACTTGATCCCCAACGGGCCGTTGGTGACATCCACCATTTCATTGATCAAGATCTGGACAATCGTCCCGAAAGCCAGCGTCACCATTGCCAGATAGGGACCCGTCACCCGCAAAGCAGGCAAGGCCAGCACCACACCGAACAGCGCGGTCACAATGATGCCGATCGGCAAAGCGGGCCAGAAACCGATATTGAACTGGAACGCCAGCACACCCGCCGTATAGGCACCGATGCCGAGCAACGAGGCATGACCAACCGACACTTCACCGGTATAGCCGAACACCACATCCAACCCCAGAGTGACGATGGCAAAAATCGCAATCGTCACCAGAAGGTGCAGATAATAGGGACTGGTCACCACAAAGGGGCAAACAACCAGCGCCAGCAGACCAAGCGGCCACAAAATTCTCTGCATTGTTTCAGACCTTCTTGATCGTAGCTTTGCCGAACAGGCCCGACGGGCGCAACGACAAGACCAAAAGCAACAGGACCAGCCCCGGTACATCTTTATAACCGGTGGAGATATAATAGCCGGTCAGTGTTTCCGTCACACCGAGGATCAGACCGCCGACCACAACCCCCAGCCCGCTCGACAGCCCGCCGATAATGGCCACGGCAAAGGCTTTCAAACCCAGCACAGCCCCCATGGTGGCCCCCGTCAGCGTCACAGGAGCAACAAGCACACCGGCAAAGGCCGCCGTCATCGATGACAGCGCATAGGAGAAGGTGATGACCTTGGCCGTATTGATCCCCATCAATCCGGCCGCATCACGGTCATTGGCGGTTGCCACAACCGCCTTGCCCAGAATGGTGCGGCGGTTGAAAAATTCGACAGCCAGCATCATGCCGATCGCCCCGATCACGATGGCGATTTCCATCGGCTGGATCCGGACACCCCAAAACGACAAGGAGGCTTCTGGCAGTGGCGAGGGGAATTTCAGCGCATCGCGCCCCCAGACATTTTCCGCCACATTCTTGAAAATAATACCCAAAGCGATGGTGGCCATAATCCAGCCCGCTTCGGATTTGGTCTTGATGGCCTGACGCACGCCGAGCCATTCGACAACAGTGCCCTGCAAGGCCCCGAAGGCCAGCACGATCGGCAGCATCAACAGATAGGCCCAGAAGGTACCCAATGCTTGCCCGATCAGAAAATTGATGGCGGTCAAACCGACAAGCGCCCCCAGCATCAAGGCTTCGCCCTGCCCGAAATTCAGGGTTTTGGAGGTGGCGAATGTCAATTGGTAACCGAAGGCGATCACACCATAGATCATGCCCACAGCCATACCGCTGACAACAAGTTGCATTAAAATCGACATAGGACCCCCCTGAGGGCAAAAGAACCCGCCTTGCGGCGGGTTCTCAACCATTCAAAAATCAGGACTTGGACTTCACACGCAAGGCTTTGTCGCCTGCAATGTCTTCGGGATGCGCAGGCACCACGCGTCCACCCTTCACCAGACCGAACACAGGAATGTTGTCGGTGATGGCTTCATGATCGGTCGGAGAGAAAGGCTTGTCATAGGTGGTGACAACGCCTTCGACCTTTTCTTTCAGGTTTTCGAGGGCTTCGCGGATCTTGCGACCATCGGTACCGCCGGCCTGCTTGATGGCGGCCGCCAGCAGATAGATCGAGTCATAGCCTTGCGCGGCAGAGACCGGCGAAGGAATACGGTCGACATTATAGGCCTTCTGGTAGGCTTCGATGAAAGCCTTGCGCTTTGGCGTGGTCGGCATCTGGATGAAGGTTTGCGGCATCATCGCACCATCACCGTTCGGACCGGCCGTATCGATGAACGAAGCCATCGACAGGGTCCATGAACCGATCATCGGCACTTTCCAGCCCAATTTGGCCATGCCATTGGCAATCTGTGCCAGTTCAGGACCGATCGCATAGGTCAGGATCACATCGGCGCCGGCCTCTTTGGCCTTCAGCAATTGCGAGGTCATATCGGTATCGCCGATATTGAACTTTTCGGTTGCCACAGGCGTGATGCCGGATTTGGCCAGAGCGGTGGTCAGATCGGTCTTGCCAAGCTGGCCGTAATTGGTGGAGTCAGCCAGAATGGCAGGCTTTTTGAAGCCCTGGCGCTTGACCGCTTCATCGGCAATCATCGCGCTCTGGATCGTGTCATTGGCCGCGTTGCGGAAAATGTAATTGGCCTTGTGCTCGGGTGGCACAAACTGCTTGGCGATCACGGAACCGGTGGCCACATTGTTGAAGACGGGGATTTCGGCTTCCTGGAAAAACCGCTGGGCGGCCAGCGCCACGCCGGTATTGATGAAGCCGACCGAAGCCACGACGTTTTCTTTGTTGACCAGTTCCTGAGCAATCTGCACGCCCAGCTCGTTCTTGGCTTCGTCATCGCGCTCGACCAGCGCAATCGGACGGCCCAGCACACCACCGGCCTTGTTGATTTCATCGACTGCCAGCTTCACGCCGTCGCGCATGCTGACGCCCATGGAAGACGAACCGCCGGTGAACGGACCCGAAAGACCGATTTTGATCGGATCGGCGGCGATCGCCGCACCGGACAGGAAAACGGCAACAGCCGTCATAGCAAGTTTCAGTTTCATGTGCGTTCCTCGTTTGGGTTATAGGCGAACCCGTTCTGCGACGGGTTCAAGTCAGACATCGACCACATTCAAAAGTCAGATCATCAATCGTTGTCAGGGTTCACAATGGCTTTGACAGCACGGTTTACGCATGATCCACATACCACACAAAACACAGGGCAAACCCTATGCAAACCGGCTCCGTTGTTGACCCCCCGACACACACAACAGACCACCCGATCTTGCGTCGGGCTGGCTCCGCAGTCTATTTCAAGTCCCACCGCATCTTGCATCTCGTTTGGCAGATGTCCAGACAAGAAACAACCGCCTTTTAGCGACCATTGGGCCTTACACGCAAGTCCCGCCTGATCGGATCACCGCTTTTTCGGCGGGATCAACTGTTTGGCCAACATGCAATGCACGCCCTTGGAGCCGTTGACCGTCTGGGTAATACGCAAATCGGCGGCCAGCGAACACAGCATATAGGCATCCTCGCGGGTCAGATCGCTGATCCCGCAAATCAGCCGGATCATGTCGCGCAAGGCTTCCTCGGCACAGCGGTCCAGATCGGGATGCATGAACATGGTGATGTGATGGCTCGGCGTTTCGGCGCGCGGCACCGTAAAATCCATATCCTGCCGCAGGATGAAGGTGAACGTGCCCTGCAGGGCGGTTTCAATCGCGGTCACGCAGACTTCGCCATCGCCTTGCGCGCCGTGCCCGTCGCCGCAGGAGAACAGTCCGCCATCGACAAAAACCGGCAGGAACAGGGTGGTTCCGGCCACCAGTTCCTTGTTGTCGATATTGCCACCAAAGGCGCGGGGGACCAGCGAGGTCAAGCGGCCCCAACTGCGGGGCGGGGCGGTGCCCATCACTCCGAAAAACGGTGCCAGCGGCAATTCGCCGCCCCATGGCATCTGCCCGATCAGCCTCTCGCGGTCCAGCCGGATATGGCGCAGGGTAAAATCGTCGAAATCCTCGGGCAACGTGCCGGCAAGCGGACGGATAAAGGTATAGCCCCAATCCTGCCGCAACTGCACATCTTCGATCCGCACCTCGAGCACATTGCCGGGCTTGGCCCCTTCCACCGCCACCGGACCGGTCAGAATATGGCCGGGCAGGGTTTTTTCGGCATTGCGATGCACATCATGGATTTCGGGAGGCGTAAAAAATCCGGCTTCCGGCTTGGGATGCATCTCCGGCGGGCCTGTCACCGTGTCAATCGTCACAGTGTCGCCGCTTTTGATGGTCAAACGGGGGGTGAGTGTCGCGTCGAAAAATCCCCAATGGCAGGTTTTGCCGCTGGCTTCGAGATGGTGGTGCATGACAGCGTCCTTCGGGAGAGGTCTGCGGGATGATGAGCGCGAGTGTAAAGGATGGCGGCGGATTGGCAAATTTTTAGGACATCCATGCTAAACCCATCCCGACAGACAAGAGACGAGCCAAAACAAGGACCATCGAGAATGCTCAGACGGATGTATGACTGGACCGTGCGGCTGGCCGAAAAGCCCTATGCGCTATGGGCCCTGGCGTTTGTGTCCTTTGCCGAAAGCTCGTTTTTCCCGATCCCGCCCGATGTGATTCTGGCCCCGATGGCGATGGCGCGTCCCGAACGGGCCTGGCGCTATGCCGCCGTCTGCACCGTGGCCTCGGTGGCCGGCGGCATGGCAGGCTATCTGATCGGCTCGATGCTGTTCGATACGGTCGGCATGTGGATGCTCAATCTCTACGGCTACGGCGCGAAAATCGAGGCCGTCAAAGCCTTTTACGCCGAATGGGGCGCTTACTTCATCCTTGTCAAAGGATTGACCCCGATACCCTTCAAGGTGGTGACCATTGTCTCGGGCGCGATGGATTTCAATTTCGGGCTATTCGTGCTGTTGGCAACCATCACCCGTGGCGCGCGGTTTTTTCTCATCGCGGGCCTGTTCAACCGCTTCGGTACCCCGATGAAACTGTTCATCGAACGCAATCTGACCGCTGTGGCGCTGGGTTCTGTGGCGGTGATCGTGCTTGGTTTTGTCATCATCGGACGGTTGATCTAATGGTCCGCGCTCTGTTCAACCGGGCCTTGCAGGCCCGCCACGCCGGCATCCTGATGTTGCTGGCTGTCTGCTTCACGCTGGGTGGCGCGTGGTTTATCCAGCTCGTGCTCGGCATCCAGCCTTGCCCGCTCTGCCTCGAACAGCGCCTCCCTTACTATGCATCCTTGCCGTTGCTGGTGAACCTGATCCTTCAAATCCGCCACGACAAGCCCTATGTGGCGCGCACCTCGGCTTTGTGGGTCATCATCCTGATCGCCTTCGCCATTGCTGGCGGCATGGGGGCTTTTCATACCGGCGTGGAATGGGGACTGTGGAAAGGACCAAGCGATTGCACGGGTGATTTCAAACCCGCAGGTCTGGACCAGATGCTGGCCCAACTCAACACCGTCAAGGTGATCCGCTGTGATGCGGTGGCCATGCGGATTTTCGGCCTGTCACTGGCGGCCTGGAATACGATCATTGCCGGTTGTCTTGTGGTGTTCGGTGCCCTCAGCCTGCGGCAATGGCGGCAGGAACAGGCCGATCAGGGCTCTAATTCGCTGTCCCAATAGAGATAATCCATCCAGCTTTCATGCAGATAGTTGGGTGGAAACAGCCTGCCATTGTGGTGCAGATCATGCAGGCTCGGCGCATAGGGCTTTTGCGCGGGAAACATATTGGCCTGTTGCGGCAGTCGGTCGGCCTTGCGCAGATTGCACGGCGAACAGGCGGCCACCACATTGTTCCAGGTTGTCATCCCGCCTTTGGAGCGCGGGATCACGTGGTCGAAGGTCAGATCCTCGCGCACCCCGCAATATTGACAGCAGAACCGGTCGCGCAAAAACACATTGAAACGGGTAAACACCGGCTCGCGGGTCGGCTTGATATAGCTTTTGAGGGAAACCACCGAAGGCAGACGCAGTTCCATGCCCGGACTGCGGATGGTGCGGTCATAAAAAGAAACAATGTTGACCCGCTCGAGCACCACCGCCTTGATGGTGTCCTGCCATGACCACAGCGACAGGGGATAGTAACTCAACGGGCGGTAATCCGCGTTAAGCACCAGTGCCGGACAGGCCTCCGGCGAGGCAGGCTGGCGAACGTGGACCGTCACCGCACCGCTCCCTCTCACAACGCGCCAACGATTCGCGTGATAGGAACAGTCTACCCATGCTGTGACAAAATTGTGAAGCCCCCTGAAGGGGCGCTTGATTTAGCGGGTCGGTACCGGCACTTCGCCGCGATAATCATAGAAACCGCGCTTGGTTTTGCGACCCAGCCAGCCTGCTTCGACATATTTCACCAGCAAGGGGCATGGACGGTATTTGGAATCGGCCAGGCCTTCATGGAGCACCTGCATGACCGACAGGCAGGTATCCAGACCGATAAAATCGGCCAATTGCAACGGACCCATCGGATGATTGGCCCCCAGACGCATGGCCGTATCGATGGCGTCAACCGAGCCAACACCTTCATACAGCGTATAAATCGCCTCGTTGATCATCGGCAGCAGAATGCGGTTGACGATGAAAGCAGGGAAATCCTCTGCCACCGTCACGGTTTTTCCGAGTTTGTCGACAAAGGTCTTGGCCACCTCGAAAGTGCCATCCTCGGTCGCAATCCCGCGGATCAGTTCGACCAACTGCATGCGCGGCACCGGATTCATGAAATGGATACCGAGAAACCGTTCGGGACGATCGGTCACCGAGGCCAGTCGGGTGATGGAGATCGAGGACGTATTGGAGGCAATGATCGCGCGCGGACCGATGGCCTTGCACAGATTGACGAAAATCTGCTTCTTGACCTCTTCGTTTTCGGTGGCGGCTTCGATGATGATGTCGCAACTGTCGAGATCTTCCAGCAAAGGCGCAGGCTGGATCAGGTTCAACAGGTTCTGGCGGCCTGTCTCGTCCATCGCGCCTTTGGCGATCAGGCGGGCAATATTGCCATTGATGGTCGCTAGGCCGGCATTGATGCGCTCCGCACTGATATCGTGCATCATCACTTCAAATCCCGAGCCGGCGCAGACCTGGGCAATCCCGTTGCCCATTTGCCCTGCCCCGATGATCCCTACCTTGCGAATTTCACTGGACATTGTTTCTGCCTGATCTTTTTTCATTCTGGTTTGGCC
>CANGOE010000070.1 GCA_947455455.1 Hyphomicrobiales bacterium | reverse complement strand
TGAGAGAGCGCAGCATCCAGCGCTTTGGCCTTATCCATGGATTGTCCTTCAACTAAACGAAGTGCGGCTTGTGCCATTGTTCCCGATCCTTATGACAGAGGGCTAAGTGAGTCTCAACGCATAAGGCATCATATTCATGTTTTGTTCTTATCGTAAAGTTCTTTTTTTGTTCTCATTGCAAAAAAGTGTGATCCGCTCCTGAATTTTCAGTCAAGCCCTTGTTGCCAATGTGTTTTTGACAGACTGGATCAATTGCTTGAGCGTGAAGGGTTTGGGCAGGAAACCGAAATCCTCGCCATCGGGCAGGTTTTTGGCAAAGGCTTCTTCGGCATAGCCCGACACGAAAATGACTTTGACCGTCGCGCCCTGCTTGCGCAGGACCTTGAGCATGGTCGGGCCATCCATTTCCGGCATCACCACATCGGACACGATCAGATCGAGATCGGGATGCTGGGCAAACACATCGAGCGCCTCGGCCCCCGAAGCGGCCTCGAACACCGTATAGCCCCGCTGGCTCAAGGCACGCGCGGCAAAGGCGCGCACCGCATCCTCGTCCTCGACCAGCAGGATTGTTCCTGCTCCGGTGAGATCGGCGGGCGGTCCGGCGGGAGAGGCCGACGCTTCCGGCTCTGGTTGCAGCGCGTCCTTTTCGTCAAGGCGGGGCAGTAAAATCGTGAAACAGGTGCCCTGCCCGATATCCGAACGGCAGAAAATAAAGCCGCCCGACTGTTTGACAAAGCCGTAAACCATCGACAGGCCAAGACCCGTGCCCTTGCCCACCTCCTTGGTGGTGAAGAAGGGCTGGAAAATTTTGCTCATGACCTGCGGTGCAATGCCGCTGCCGCTGTCCTCGATCTCGAACACAACATAATCGGAAGGCGGCAGATCGGTCTCGTTCATGCCCGAATAGGCCATGGTGGCGCAATCTGCGGCTGTCACATTGCGGGTGCGGATGGTCAAACGGCCACCATCGGCCATGGCATCGCGGGCATTGACCGCCAGGTTCAACACCGCCTGCTCGAATTGTCCGGGATCGGCCATCACCGGCCACAGATCACGGCCCAATTTGATCTCAAGCGGCACGGATTCGCCCATCAGCCGGCGCAACAAAGGCGACACATCGGTGACCGCATCATTGAGGCTGACCACACGGGGGCGCAAAGTTTGCCGGCGCGAGAACGCCAGAAGCTGGCGCACAAGACCCGCCGCGCGGGTCGCATTCGACTTGATCTGCATCAGATCCTGAAAGGACGGGTCAGTCGGCCGGTGGCTGACGAGCAATAAATCTGTAAATCCCAGAATACCTTGCAAGACATTGTTAAAGTCATGCGCGATGCCACCGGCCAGTTCGCCGACGGCTTGCATCTTCTGCGCCTGCGCAAATTGGGCTTCCAGATTGCGCTGTTCGGTTGTCTCGACGGCAAAAAGATAGGCCGCCTCGTCACGTCCGCCATAGGCACGGGCCAGATGCAACCGCACCGAGCGCTCATCACCCAGCGAGATATTCAAAGGCGACAAGGCCCCATCCTGATGGGTCGCCTGATGCAGGGCATAAGCGAGCGGGCCTTGCTGGTCGGCTGGCAACAGGGTCAGGACTGATGACAATTTGGATGAAATCGCAGAATTTGTTTGTGAAAAAATCTGGTCAAACCGTTGATTTGAAGAAACTATTCCCCCGTCTTTATCCAGAATTGCCACGCCGATCGGCGCGGTGTTGAACATCACCATGCTGTGATCGGGGGCGCGGGCGGCCCGCATGGGGTCCAGAACGGGGGCATCGTGCCTTGCGAGGTCTTGCGGCTCTGACACCACCACACGGGCAGGCACCACAATGCCGCAACTCGGCAAGGCCTGCCCCTGGGCATCAAAACCCACCTGATGGATCAACTCCACCTGCATACGGCTACCATCGGACCGTCTGAGCATCAGATCGAAACGGCTGGACACCCCCGCCCGGGAGCCGGCGGGATTGGCCCCTGCCTCGCCCTCGCCTGCCATTGCCGCCAATACAGGGTTGCAATCGGAGACGAACATCTCCTGAACAACGCGTTCACCGGAAAAAAACAGCGCCAGATCCCAATTCAGCCAGTGGGCCAGTGTCGCATTGATCTGCAGAACGCGCCCATCGGGTGCCAGCGACAAATAGCCGACCGGCGCCTGATCCAGCACTTCTGTGGCCTGTTGCAGACTGTCGAAGCTGACCGGCGCTTTGACAGCCGGTGCGTCAACCAGCTCGGTCAATTGCCACAGCCCCGCCGCAAGCGCTCCGCCCGCACCAAAAATCGGCTGGACAGCCACCTGCAGACGGCCATGATGATCGGCCCGCTGGAGTTGGGGCGGCAAAGACACGGTTTCGCTCAGCGCCTGTCCCTGTCGCAGGGCTTCGGCCAGACGATAGACCGCGGCGGCATAATCGGTATGGGTCGGCATGAGAAAGACCGGCGACACAATCCTGTCGCCGGACACGCCCTTGGTCAGCGCCACATAAGCGGCATTGGCAAACAGCAATTTTCCGCCCTGATCAACCAGAACAGACGGGCGGCTTTCGCGCCCGATCACTTGCATCAGCCAAGGGTCGACCTGTTCTGGCTCTCCAGCGGCCAGTTTCAAGAGCAGGACAAAGCCCGCAATGGTGATCAGGGTCGCACCGGCGGCCTGCGCCAGGATCAGCGGCACATGCGGCCCGCCATCACGCAACATCAACAAGGCGGTTTGTCCGCCAATCACCAGACCGGAGAGAAAAAACAGCACACGCATCGCAAAACCCCAGCCTGAAGGCGTGCGGGTCAGTGTCCTGACAGCCTCACCGCTGGCCCGTTGCGGGTTGGACACAAGGCCCGTCGGACCCGGCATGTTGCTTGTCGTTGTCATCGGCATACTCGCGAGGCAGATAAGATCGGAAACACCCGTGATCTTAGCCGATTATGGATGATTCACCTTGCATTTGATGCAACTATCAACCGACTATTATAGACGAAGTGGCGTACCGGGGTTAAAAGAGGACGTGAAGCGCATTTTTCAAGACTGTCTTTTTACGATATTCATCAATAAAAAGAATGGATTGAAAAGATTTCTTTTGACCACGCATCAAACAATACCTGTGATCCGCTCTTTACCTTGGCATGACACAGGACGAGCAACGGGACATCCGCGATGATGAATGTTTTGAACAGTGATCCGACCCTCCTGATGATCGGCGCAGGGGGATTGCTGGTTGTATTGGTGGTCATTTTCCAGATCATGACCCGCCCGCCGGCCCAAAAGGGCAAAGAGACAGACGAAGCGGCCGGACAGACTGACCACAACACGGTCCGGATCCTGTCCCGCAAGGTGCTGGATGACCGCCGCTCGCTGGTCTCCATCCGCTTCGGCCACAAGGATCATTTGCTGTTGCTGGGCGAGGACGGTGATTTGCTGATCGAAAGCCGTCCCACTCCGTTGCGGGATCGCCATCCTGAAGGCCCTGCAAAGGCCCGCAACACCATTGGCCTGCCCTTCCCGCCCCAACCCATGGCCAAGTTGAACACACGGACCACGGCCGACTATCAGGCCACCACGCCGATTGCCGTACCGGACTTTCTACAGACGCGCGCTGGCCAACAGGCCTATGCCCAACCGCCGCAAGCCCCGACACCGTCAAGCCAGCACCCTGTCATGCCGCAGGCTGTCCAGCGCCAACCTGTCGAAGCCCCCGCGCCACAGCCTGCCGCCTATCAGCCTCCCCCTCCAATGGCTCCACCTCCTGTAATGGCTCCACCCCCTGCCTATGATCCCACCGAGGCCGTCACCCGCAAACTCGAAGAGGCCATGCGGCAAGCGCATCCGGTCCACACTCAGCCCGCACCGCAAGCCCATCAAACCAACCCGCATCAACCCAACCCGCAACCGCCCGGCCCGCAAGGTGGTGTCTATGCCGCCAGCGGACCCGAAGCCTTCGAGGATGAAATCCGCAAATTGCTGGGCCGTGGCCCGCATGTAGGCTGATAAAGCCTCCCGCATCAAAAAACAAAAAAGGGGATCATAAAGATCCCCTTTTTTGTTGATGATCAACAGCATAGCGCCGAAAGCGCAACAATCGATCAATCGTCGCGGTGGACTTTTTCATTGCGTTCGTGTCGTTCCTGCGCTTCCAGCGACAGGGTGGCAATTGGGCGCGCTTCGAGACGGCGCAGGGAAATCGGTTCCCCTGTCTCCTCGCAATAGCCGTAAGTCCCCTCGTCAATCCGCGCCATGGCAGAATCGATTTTGGAGATCAGCTTGCGTTGCCGGTCACGGGCTCTCAACTCGATCGCGCGGTCGGTCTCTGACGAGGCACGGTCGGCAAGATCGGGATGGTTCTCGTTCTCGGTCTGCAAGGCCACGAGGGTCTCGCGGCTTTCGCGCAGGATCTCGTCCTTCCAGTCAAGCAAACGCCTGCGGAAATATTCCCGCTGCCGTTCGCTCATGAATTCCTCATCCTCGGTGGGACGGTAGGCCTGGTCGGCAACGACCTTGGCTTTTTTCACGGATTTAACATTGATTGTCATATAAACTCGCCAAAAAGCACCCCAGAAAGCGGGCGGACTATAACCGCGACAACTAAGCCCCGCAACGCAAGAATCAAGGCCGATACGCGCTTATTTTTAGATTTTTGAACAGAAATAAATCATTCTGTGTCAGTTTGAGGCAGAAGGCACCCAAAACCTGTCCAAACGCCCTGTTCCGGCCGCCAATTGGGACCATTCACCGACATCGAAATCCATCACCGCCAGTCCGGCAGGCGGAAATTCGCCGCGCAAACGGGCAAAAGCATAGCGGTCTCCGAAGCCGACCAGCTTTTGGGCCAGTTCCGTGCAGGCCGGATTGTGGCCGACCAGCATCAAAGTGCGGATCTGGCCGGCTTGCCCCTCGCCTGCCGCTCCATGATTCCCTTGCAGGGTAGAAATCAACTCATCCGCCTGCATGGAATAGAGCGCGGGAATGGTCAGGGCCGCCACATCGGGCACCGCCGTCCGCACAGCGGCAAAGGTCTGTTGTGTGCGTGTCGAAGGCGAGACAAGTGCGAGATCGGGCAACAGCATCTCATCCGCGCAATAGCGGGCCACCTCACCGGCTTCTGACAGCCCTTGCGGGGTCAGTACACGTTCGGGGTCGGGCATCGAGCCATGCGGCACCGCTGTGGCATGGCGAAGCACCATCAAACGCAACATCAGCGGGTCTCGCGGCGGTTCAGGAAGGCGACACGCTCGAACAGATGGATATCTTGCTCGTTTTTCAGCAAGGCCCCGTGCAGGGGCGGAATGATCTTCTTGGCCTCATGCTCGCGCAACACATCGGGGCCGATGTCTTCCGCCATCAGCAGTTTCAGCCAATCCAGCAATTCCGAGGTCGAAGGTTTTTTGCGCAGGCCCGGCGTATCCCTGATTTCAAAAAA
The DNA here is from genome assembly GCA_947455455.1 of Hyphomicrobiales bacterium. Classification (GTDB taxonomy): domain Bacteria; phylum Pseudomonadota; class Alphaproteobacteria; order Rhizobiales; family Beijerinckiaceae; genus CAIYZJ01. The sequence continues at coordinate 6,345 of CANGOE010000070.1, read as the reverse complement.
CAGACGCAAGGCCTCGGAAACAAGGTTCTTTTTGATGTGCGGGAAATGCACATCGACAATCTGTTGCATGGTCTCAGCATCGGGAAAGCGGATGTAATGGAAAAAGCACCGGCGCAAAAAGGCATCGGGCAATTCTTTTTCATTGTTGGAGGTGATGATCAAAATCGGCCGTTGCCTGGCCTTGATGGTCTCGCCGGTTTCGTAGACAAAAAACTCCATCCGGTCGAGTTCGAGCAACAGATCATTGGGAAACTCGATATCGGCCTTGTCGATCTCGTCGATCAGCAGAACCGGACGCTTGTCGCGGGTGAAAGCCTCCCACAGCTTGCCCTTGCGGATATAATTGCTGATATCGGATACGCGCGGATCACCGAGTTGGCTGTCACGCAGGCGCGAGACGGCATCATATTCATAAAGGCCCTGCGCGGCTTTGGTGGTGGATTTGACATGCCATGTCAGCAGTTCAACGCCCAAACCGCGGGCAATTTCTTCTGCCAGCACGGTTTTTCCGGTCCCCGGCTCGCCTTTGACCAGCAAAGGACGCTCCAGAACAATGGCCGCATTGACCGCCACCGTCAGATCATGGGTGGCCACATAGCTGTCAGTACCTTCAAAACGCATTGATGCATTCCTATATGATGATCATCAGGGTATGAGTCTATATCCGGACTGGTCAAGTGGCGACAGCCCTGATTAACTGGTGATGATCCTTTATGGCAAACGAGACCATGGCCGATTTCAACTCCTCGATCCGAACCATCCGTGTTCCCTCCTGGGCTTTGGCCCTGATGGGCGTATTCGGCGCTCTGCTCGGCTTCGGTATTCTGATGCTGGGTGCAGGGCTTTTGCTGGTGATTGTGCCGGTGATCGTCATCGGCGGCTTGATCGCCCGCTGGCGGCTCAACAAGCTGATGCGCCAAGCCTATGAGCAATCGCGCAAGGATGGCGAACCGCAAGTGATCGAAGGCGAATTCACGGTGCTGAACGAGCGCAAGGGCCGCCGTCGTTTCTTTGACCACAGCTAGGAGCAACCCCGCCCGATGTTGCTCGGCTTTTTCACCCAATTACGCGCCGCCAAAATACCGGTGACCTTGCGCGAATATCTGACCCTGTTGGAAGGGCTGGACAAGGATCTGGCGGCCCGCTCGGTCGAGGATTTCTATTATCTGTCGCGCGCATGCCTTGTGAAAGACGAACGGTTTCTGGATCGCTTCGACCGTGTCTTTTCCAGCCACTTCAAAGCCTTGACCCAATCCAATACGCCGGTTGAAGAAGCCGCCATTCCCAAGGAGTGGCTGGAAAAGCTGGCTGAACGCCATCTCGATCCCGCCGAACGCGAAGCCATCAAGGCTTTGGGCTGGGAAAAATTATGGGAAACATTGGCCGAACGGCTCAAAGAACAAAAAGGCCGCCATCAGGGCGGCAGTAAATGGATCGGCACGGCCGGTACATCCCCTTTCGGGGCCTATGGCACCCATAAAGAGGGCATCCGCATCGGTCAGGAGGGCAACCGCAATTTCTCGGCTGTCAAGGTCTGGGACAAGCGCGAGTTCAGGGATCTCGACGACAATGTCGAATTGGGCACCCGCGCCATCAAGATTGCCTTGCGGCGGCTCCGGCGGTTTGCCCGCACCGGATCGGCCGAGGAACTCGATCTCGACAGCACCATTCGCGGCACTGCCGAAAAAGGCTTTCTCGATGTCAGGATGCGCCCCGAACGGCGCAATGCCATCAAGGTCTTGCTGTTTCTCGATGTCGGCGGCTCGATGGATTACCATATCGAGCGGGTCGAGGAGCTGTTTTCGGCGGTCAGCTCCGAATTCAAGCATCTGGAATTTTTCTATTTCCACAACTGCCCCTATGAGCGGTTATGGAAAAACAACCGCCGCCGGCACGAAGAGACCACCCCGACTTGGGATGTCATCCGCACCTTCCCCAATGATTACAAAGTGGTGTTTGTCGGCGACGGCGCGATGAGCCCCTATGAAATCGCCATGCCGGGCGGCTCGGTCGAACATTGGAACGAGGAGGCAGGCTCTGTCTGGATCAAGCGCCTGCTTGACCATTTCCCCAAAACCATCTGGATCAATCCTGTGCCGCAAGCGCACTGGACCTATAGCCAGTCGACCCAGATGCTGATGACCCTGCTGGAAGGCCGCATGGTGCCGCTGACGCTGGACGGGCTTGATCAGGGCATGAAAATGCTGTTGCGCTAATCCCGCAATCGCGGCAAACGCATCCTCTGGTCATCCCCCCTTGCCAATCGGGCCAAAGCACGGCATCCATCAGGGCATGACACAGGATGCCGCATGGAACTACCGCCATCGCCCGCGCCCCTTCGGGGGTGAGGTCAGCTTCCGGCTGGACGGCGAAACGCTGGTGATCGACACCGGCCGCGAGGTCGAGAACTGGTCCTTGCGTGACATAGCGGTGATCCGCATGACCTACGAGCCCAAAAGCGTGGTGTGGCAGGGGTTTCGTCTGACAATGACCCACAAAAATGGCCGCAACCTGTCGCTGACCAATCTCGACTGGAAAAGCTATGTGCAGGTGGAACGGCAGGATGCCGATTATACCCGTTTTGCGATTGATCTGATCCGGCAGACCGAAACAGCCAATCCGCGCGTGGTCTGCATCGCGGGCAAGACAGCGCCGGTCTATTATGCCACGGCACTGTTTGGCGCATCGACAACCCTGCTGATGACTGTGATGACCATTCTGGCGGCTCTGAACGGGGCTGTGGCCTATGCCGCACTGGCGGCTTTGTTCATCCTGCCTTTTGCACAAATGAGCTGGGCATTGAGCCATCGCAACAAGCCCGAATTTTTCAGCACTGCGGATATCCCGCCCCGCGTGCTTCCCGACCTGCCCCGCTAGCAATCAGCCCTTCTGCCGCTCTGCCCTGAGACGCGACCAGTAATCGAGCCGTTTCCTGATCTCGCGCTCGAAACCGCGTTCGACCGGCTCGTAAAAACGCTGTCGCCCGATCTGTTCGGGGAAATAATTCTGTCCCGAAAAGGCATCGGGGGCATCGTGGTCATAGGCATAGTCGGCCCCGTAGCCCTCCTGCTTCATCAGCTTGGTCGGGGCATTCAGAATGGTTTTGGGCGGCATCAGGGAGCCTGACGAGCGGGCTTTGGCTAGAGCCTGCTTCCAGGCCACATAGACGGCGTTGGATTTGGGGGCCGTCGCAAGATAGACCGCCACTTCGGCCAAGGCCAATTCGCCCTCCGGCGAGCCCAGAAATTCAAAACTCTCTTTGCCGGCCTGCGCCACCAACAGCGCCTGCGGATCGGCCAGACCGATATCTTCCGAGGCCATCCGCACCAGACGGCGGGCCAGAAACAGCGGGTTTTCGCCGGCATCCAGCATCCGCGCCAGCCAATAGAGGGCGGCATCGGGGTCTGACCCGCGAATGGATTTGTGCAAAGCCGAGATCAGATTGTAATGGCCATCCTCGCTCTTGTCATAGATCGGGGCACGGCGCTGGACGATATCGACCAGTCCGGCGGTATCGAACACCTCGCCGGCCCGTGCCGCCCGCCAGATCTCCTCGGCCAAAGTCAGAGCCGCACGGCCATCGCCGTCGGCCATCCGCGCCAGCGCGACCCGCGCCGCCTCGTCCAGCGGCAGGGATTTGCCCTCGATGGTTTCGGCCCGCGCCAGCAGATCCAGAATATCCTGCTCGCCCAATGCCCGGAATGTCAGCACCCGCGCACGCGACAGCAAAGCCGCATTGAGCGCGAAAGACGGATTTTCGGTGGTCGCCCCCACCAGCGTCACAGTGCCATCCTCCATCACCGGCAGAAAGGCATCCTGCTGGGACCGGTTGAACCGATGGATCTCGTCGACAAACAACAAGGTTGATTGTCCCTCGCCGCGCCGCAAACGGGCCGCCTCGAAAATCTTTTTGAGATCGGCCACGCCCGAAAATATGGCAGAGAGCGGCTCGAAATAGAGCGTTGTCGCACCGGCCAGCAGGCGCGCGACTGTGGTTTTTCCGGTACCCGGTGGTCCCCAAAAGATCAGCGAACCGAGCGATCCGGCATCGATCAGACGGGACAAAGCCCCACCATCACCGACCAGATGATCCTGTCCGACCACCTCGCCGAGATGGGCAGGTCGCATCCGGTCCGCCAAAGGCTGGCCTGGCTTGTGTCGATCTGCAGGATCGATCCCGAACAGATTGGCCATCAGCCGCCCACCTTGGACGTAATCCGCTCACCCCGCCGCACCACCACCAGCGGCCAGTAATATTGCCGTTGCTTGGCCAATGCCTCCAGCCCCTTGCTGGTGGTTACTGCCTGCCCTTCGACGCTGACAACCACATCGCCCTTGGTCAATCCCAGATTGGCCGCCGGGCTGTTGGGCGCGACCTCGGCAACCGCCACACCTTCTTGAACGCCATCGATACCCAATTCATCGGCCACAGCCGGTGACAGGGTCACCACAGTCGCACCTGCCAGAGGCCAGCGGCCTTTGAGGGTCAATTCCTCACGCGGTTTGGTTTCGGGAGCCGCCACCAAAGGCAGGGACACCGTCAGATTGGCTTTGCCGCGCCGCACACCGACCTTGGTGTGGCCACCCAATAATTTGGTGGCAAAACGGAACCCGAAGGCTTCGATGTCTTCCAGCATCACCCCGTCCAGCGTGGTGATGATATCGCCTTGCCTGATGCCCGCATCGAAAGCCGGACCGAAGGACTGGACAGAGGCCACCAGCACGCCTTGCGGACGGTCGAGACCGAGCGATTCCGTCAGTTCCGGCGTGACACTCTGCAAGGAGGCCCCGAACCAGGGGCGCTTCACCGTTTTATGGCCTGCTTTGACAGAGGCCACCACCACCCGCACCATCCCGACCGGAATGGCAAAGCCGATGCCGTGGCTTCCGCCCGATTGCGAGAAAATCGCCGTATTGATCCCCACCAATCGCCCGTCGGTATCCACCAAAGCGCCGCCCGAATTGCCCGGATTGATCGCCGCATCGGTCTGGATAAAGAACTGGTAATCGCCGACACCCGCCACCGTCCGCGCCAGAGCCGAGACAATGCCCTGTGTCACCGTTTGCCCGACCCCGAACGGATTGCCGATCGCCATCACGAAATCACCGACTTCTAGCCTGTCGGCATCTCCCCATTCCACGGCTTGCAACGGTGTATCGGCTTTGATTCTGAGCACGGCCAGATCACTGCGCGGATCAAGCAAGACCACAGTGGCGGCAAATTCGCGCCGGTCCGACAGGGACACCCGCAATTCGGTCATGTCCTTGATCACATGATGGTTGGTGACAATCAGACCGGAGGCATCGACGATCACCCCCGACCCTGCCGAACGTTGCACGCGGTCACGTTGCGGAAATTGCCCCCCGAAAAACTGGCGGAACACCGGATCATTCAGCAAGGGATTGATCGCGGTCTTTTCGACCCGCGAGCCATAGACATTGACAACAGCAGGCGACACCCGTTTGACCACAGGCGCGAAGGTCAGCTTCATCTCGCCGCGTGTGGCAGGTACCGTCTGGGCAGGAACAGGCTGAATTTGCACCGCCACCAAGGGGGCGCAAAGAAGACACATCAACACGGCGCGCAATACTATCCGCATCATCAAAACCCTTGCTCCGGTTCGTTGCCTGACTGCCGTCATCCGGCCCGACGCATCATCGCCGTTCCCATGATCTAGCATGATATGGGGAGGAAAAAAGGTGGAAGTAAGGGCAGGACAACCCACAAAAACAAAAAAAGGGCAGCCTGAGCTGCCCTTTTGACGTCGAAACACGAGAACTCAGGCCTCGTCTTCCACATGGTCCTTCATGGTCGGACCCGAATCCTTGCCGCGTGCATCCACATCACGGTCGACGAATTCGATCACAGCCATCGGCGCATTATCGCCATAGCGGAAACCGGCCTTCATGACGCGCGAATAGCCACCGTGACGGTCCTTGTAGCGTGGGCCGAGCACTTCAAACAGCTTACGGACCAACACAACGTCCTTGATCTGCGAAATCGCCTGACGACGCGCATGCAAATCGCCGCGCTTGCCGAGGGTGATCAGCTTTTCGATAACAGGACGCAGATCTTTTGCCTTTGGCAGAGTGGTGACAATCTGCTCGTGCTTGATCAGTGCCTGACACATATTCGCAAACATCGCTTTGCGGTGCTCGCTCGACCGGTTAAACCGGCGACCTCTAAATCCGTGACGCATGGCTCTCTCCTACTTTTTACGGCCGCCGTGCCAAGGGACGCCCGTCTTCATTAAGCGATCAAAGCGGGTTGCCCCGCTCCGTCGCCGGTTTGATCTCTCAATAATGTTCTTCGAAGCGCTTGGCCAGCTCTTCGATGTTTTCAGG
>CANGOE010000069.1 GCA_947455455.1 Hyphomicrobiales bacterium | reverse complement strand
TCAGCATCCTGTATTTTCTTCCGTCATGCGTACGATCCTCGACAAAGTCATACGACCAAACATGGTTCGGATATTCAGGCCGCAGCCGAATGCAGGACCCATCGTTGAGCCACAGACGTCCACGTTTTGGTTGTTTTGATGGAACCTTATTCCGTCGGATAAAGTTCCGATTGTCGACGGCAAAACGAATGTTTTGTTGGTGCGTACCGGCGAAAAGCGGCAAGGCGTTGTGGGCCTATCCGCCTTTTTAGTGTGCTGGAACTCTGAGGAATTGCGCGCAGGCCAATTTTTACGTGTTGACCAAGATATCCCAAACACGCCAGTGCACCATGTCGCTATACATCTCCATAACCATCAATCACCTGCGCAACGGATTGATTGTTCCCTTCGCTAACTTCGCAGTCAAAGGTCACGATACGATTATATGATGCATGACGTTTTATGGGCATTCCGGTGCGCTCCATAACCAGATCCATTTTGCAGATGAAGAGCTGAGAATTATTGGCGGGTTATGAATTTTTTGGACAGCAAACACGGGAGGTAGAATAATATTCTCTTTTGTTTGTTCTTTTTAGAAGACAAAACCATTGATATAAAGAACGATTTTATTTAGCTTTGTCTTACCTTGATCCAACAAAAATGGATCACGCGGAGATTTGATAGAGCAGCTTGCACCGCGATACAAAATGCTAAAGCGCCACGGACCGTGTCGGGTTGAAAGTACCTCATACATACATCCGTGGGCTCGCCAGTGAGAGATTGGGAGACCGCGGCGATGGTTGATGAAACAGGACTGTGCGGGCATGCAAGGCGGATCACTCGTTGGACAACCCGCTGCGTGATGTCTCGGACTTAACAGTCGGACGTGCTGTTTTGCCATCCCGCCCCCGTCAAATCTGTATCCGGTAAACGTCATGACCAGTTCATTTAAGCCACTTTCGCAGGATCTTTCGCACCCGTCGCAAGGGAATTGGCCATTGGCCATCGAGTTGAAACAGGTCGGTAAAAACTTTGCTGCGCGTAATGGTACTTTGCATTTTGCTGCCCTCACAGACGTAGATTTGCAGGTGAGAGCAGGGCGAATTTTAGGGGTCATTGGGCCCTCGGGTGCAGGAAAATCGACGCTCATTCGACTGGTCAACGGACTGGAAAAAGTCAGCAGCGGTACTCTGACGCTGTTGGGCGAAGATGCGACGCATTATTCGGAAAAAGAATGGCGAAGCTTGCGTGGCAAGATCGGTATGATCTTCCAGCATTTCAATCTGCTGTCGTCCCGCACGGTCTATGACAACATTGCGCTCCCTTTGGAAATACAAGGATATGAACGTAAGTCCATCGATGCGCGCGTGCGTGAATTGCTGCCTCTGGTCGGGCTTGAGGATAAGGCCAGCCATTATCCCAGCGAATTATCGGGTGGGCAAAAGCAAAGGGTCGGCATTGCACGCGCGTTGGCCAGCAAGCCTAATATCTTGTTGTGCGACGAAGCAACCTCGGCATTGGATCCGGATACGACCAAGTCCATCTTGTTCTTGTTGAAAACCATCAACCGGCAATTGGGGGTGACCATTTTGGTGATCACCCACGAAATTCCCGTTATCAAGGATTTATGTGATGATGTAGCGGTGATCGATCAGGGAAGAATCATCGAAAGCGGTCCGGTGTTCGATGTCTTTACCAATCCCAAGCACGCCATCACCGCGCGCTTTGTCGAGACCGTGACGCATGTCGAAATTCCCGCGCATCTGGTTTCAGTGCTCCAGCCCGAAGCCAGTGCGCGTGGCGCGGCTTTAGTCAAAATCACCTTCACAGGACAAAATGCAACAAGTCCTGTCATCAGCCATCTGACAAACATTATCGGTGCCGACATCAACATTGTTGCGGGACGGATCGATGCGATTTCCGAGCGGCCCTTCGGCACTTTGCTCGTCAGTGTTCCGGCGGAACCGATCGTATTGCAGGCGTGTCAGGCGGCTATTCTGGCTCTGGGTCTGACGCAAAGCCTGCTTGGTTATCTTGCGCCCAGCCATGCCGATGCACGGGTCTATGAATGGGCTGAATTTTTGCGGACCCCGAAAGTGGTGGAGGCCTGATCATGTCACCCGAATTGATCGCGCTGATTGTTGCGGCAACGCTTGATACTCTGACGATGGTTTTAATTGCGGGGGTGCTGGGCGTAACCTTCGGCCTGCCGCTCGGTATTTTTCTGGCGACCAGCCGGACCGGTGAAATGCTGGCTGCGCCTTGGGCCAATTTGATGCTTGGCTTTGTCGTCAATGTCACGCGGTCGACACCTTTCATCATTCTGGTGGTGGCGATTGTGCCACTGACCCGTCTGATCGTTGGCACCTCGATCGGCACGCAGGCGGCCATTGTGCCGCTGACACTGGCCGCAATTCCATTCATCGCCCGTATCGTCGAAGGGGCCATCCGCGAGGTTGACCAGGGCTTGATCGAGGCGGCGCGTGCCATGGGGGCCGGACCCTTGCAGATCATTATCAAAGTGCTTGTGCCCGAAGCCTTGCCGGCGATTGTGCTGGGTCTGACGCTGGCATTGGTCAGCCTGCTCGGTTTCTCGGCGATGGTGGGCGCTGTCGGCGGTGGCGGTTTGGGTGATCTCGGTATCCGCTACGGTTATCAGCGGTTTATGCCCGAAGTGATGGCCATTGTGGTTGCGGTACTGGTGATCCTTGTACAGGGCGCTCAAACATTGGGCGAACATCTATCGCGCCGCGTCAACAAGCGTAGCCGCTCAACTTGAATTTTTCTAATCGACTGATCAACACAGGAGACTAAACCATGATCAAAACCGTCTTTTCAAAAATCGCCCGCCGCTCTGTCCTGACAGGATTGGTGCTGATGACCCTGTCGCCATGGGCTGCGACCTCGGGCTCAGCACAAAATCTCAAAGTTATCAGAGTTGGTGTTACGCCGGGTCCGCATGCGCAAATTCTTGAAGCCGTCAAACCGATTGCGGCGAAGAAAGGTCTCGATCTGAAAATCATTGAATTCACGGATTATATTGTGCCCAATCAGGCTCTGGCCTCGGGTGAGCTGGAGGCCAATTCCTTCCAGAACCAGCCCTATCTCGACAATCAGATCAATGACCGCAAATATGATCTGGTGAGTATCGGTCTGACGGTGAATTTCCCGCTCGGCATCTATTCTGCAAAATATAAAAGCTGGGCTGATGTGCCCGATGGCTCTACCATCGCCATCCAGAACGACCCCACCAATGGTGGCCGTTCATTGCTGTTGTTGCGCGACAAAGGTGTGTTCAAGCTGAAAGACGCCGTTGGCTTCAAGCCGACATTGGTCGATATCATTGAAAATCCGAAAAAACTGAAATTTGTCGAAGTGGATGCCGCCCAGACCGCCCGTTCCTTGCCTGATGTGGCGGCCGCGGCCATCAACACTAATTATGCCGTCGAAGCTAAGATCGAGCCAACCAGTGCGATTTTGCGTGAAGACCCCAAAGGCCCCTATGTCAACCTGATCGCGGTACGGCGTGCCGACAAGGATAGCGAGTGGGCTAAACTTCTAGTGGAGAGCTATCAGTCACCGGACGTCAAGGCATTCATTCTTGAAAAATATAAAGGCTCTGTACTGGCTGGTTGGTAAATGGTTTTGGGGAGGGGGGCAGCCAGCCTCCCTTTCTCCATTCTTACATCGCAGAATTTAAAACAAAGCGAGTGGTCAAATGATGATGATAACACGGCGACAGATGGTGTCGGGACTCTCGGCTTTGGCTCTGCCTTTCATCGGCAAGGCCAAAGCCCAATCCCCATTACGGGTCGGGTTTATCCCCATTCTGGGCGCTGCTCCTTTGCATCTGGCCGAACGCGAAGGCTGGGCGCGAGAGCAGGGGTTGGCTTTCAACTTTATCCAGTTTGAATCAGGACCCAATATGATACAGGCTCTCGCGTCGGGAACGCTCGATGTTTATCTGGCAGGCGTTGGCCCGCTTGTGGTGGCGCACGCCAAAGGTGTCGCGGTCAAGGTGGTGCTGTCTACCGCTGTCGAGGAAATGACCGTCGTCGCGGGTGCGGCATTGCAGTCCTTTTTTACCAAGGGGCGTACAACGGCTGCGGCTCTGGCGGCCTTCAAATCCGAAAAAGGTAGGCCTGCCAAACTGGCCACCCAGCCGGCAGGCAGTGTGCCCAATACGACTTTACAGCATTGGCTGTGGGAAGTCGGGAAGGCCAATCCGGCCGATGTCGACATCATTGCGATGGGGATTGATGCCACCCAACAGGCTTTGTTGACCGGCGCAGTGGATGGCGCAACGGTGCGCGAGCCTGCAGTGACCATCGTACTGAACCGTTTGCCCCAAGCCAAAATCATCGCTTTAGGCGGGGAGATGTTTGCCAACCAGCCCGGAACCGTGCTGGCAGTCACCCAGAAGCTGATCGACCAGTCTCCCGATGCTGTCCAGAAGATCACTGGTCTTGGCATCAAGGCTCTGGATGTGATGGCCAATGATCCCGCACGCGCTGTGCCGAGCATTGAAGCCGCGCTTGGCAAGGGGTTGGTTGATCCTGCGATTTTGCAGGCCGCTCTGACATCGCCCGCGTCCAAATTCGTGTCCGATCCGCGGGCGATTGTCGAGGCCACAGCTAAAATGCAGACCTATCAATTGAAATTGGGCACCATCGACAAGGAATATCCGGTGGATGCCTTGTTCGAACCCTCTTTCTATCTCAGGGCCAAAGCATGAGCGCGTCGGGCGTGCTGTCAAACAAAAGACGCGCGTTCTATGGTGCGGGCGGGTTGACCGCCTTTCTGGTCCTCTGGGAAGCCTCTGTCCGCTTCGGATTGACCCCGTCTGTTCTGTTGCCCGCCCCTTCGCAGATACCGGTGGCGTTTACCAGAGAACTGGTATCCGGCCAGTGGCTGGCAGCGGTGGTGTCCAGCCTGTCGCATTATCTTGTCGGTCTGTTGGCGGGTGCCAGCCTTGGTGTGGGATTGGGTCTTGTGACAGGCATCTCGGTCCGGACTGAAGCAAGTCTGGCATGGATTGTCCGGCTGTTGCGTCCTGTGCCGGGCTTGGCCTGGGTGCCGTTTGCCATTATCTGGTTCGGGGTCTCGACGGCCTCTGCCGTGTTCATCATTGCAATTGGCGTGTTCTGGATCGTCTATTTTGCGACGATGGGCGCAGTGATGGCGATCGAACGCGATTACTACGAATTGGCGCGGGCGTTCGGCTACCGCTCGGTCACCTCGCAATGGCTGACTATCGTTGTGCCGGCGGCAGCACCCGGCATTCTGGCGGGGTTGAGGACTTCGCTCGGTCAGGCCTGGATGGCGGTCGTGGCTGCAGAACTATTCGGTGTGCCGGGTGTCGGCCAGCGCATGATGCAGGCCGCGAGCCTGCTCTCGACCGATATTGTTGTGGTCTATATGGCCACCATGGCGGCTTTATACGGTCTGTTTGATGTGATGTTTATCGTGGTGCAAAACAGGGCCCTGCAATGGAAAGCGTGATCGACATCCGCAATCTCGCATTGTCATTCGGCGAGGGCGCGCACAAGCGAACCGTGTTGTCCGATCTGTCCTTGTCGGTCAACCAAGGTGAGATTCTGGCCGTTGTGGGTTCGTCCGGTATTGGGAAATCGACCTTGCTGCGCGTGATCGCAGGATTGATCAAGGCCGAACGTGGTGACGTGCTGGTGCGTTCGGCACGGCAGAGTGACGCCCCTGTCGGGTTTGTGTTTCAGGATCCCCGCTTGTTGCCGTGGCGGCGGGTCCTGTCGAATGTGTTGTTCGGACTCGAGCGGTTGGACATCCCGCCTACGCTACAGTTACAACTTGCACGTAGGGCTCTGGCACTGGTCGGTCTGGCAGATTACGAAGATCGCTTTCCGCATCAATTATCGGGCGGTCAAAAGCAGCGCGTCTCGCTGGCCCGAGCTTTGGCGATCAAACCGGATATTCTTTTGATGGACGAGCCATTTTCGGCGCTTGATCTGTTCACGCGTCATACGTTGCAGGATGAAGTGTTGGATCTGCGCCGCAAGGCCGATGTGACGATTGTGTTTGTGACCCATGACATTGATGAGGCGGTTTACATCGGGGACCGGGTTATTGCCTTGACTGGCGAGGCGGGCGGCATTGCTCTTGATCGTGTTATCGACAAGAACAAAGGCAATGACCGCGACAATCCAGACTTGGCGCAACAGGTCGCATTGATCGCAGCCGCGCTCAATCATGAGGTTTCGTCTGATCAACGCTCAATATTGAATCCATGAGTAATCGTGCGGTAATCACCCGACCAATAAATTAGTGGGGTATCATCCTGCGTGACTTTGACAGCTTCGATGCGGCCGATGACGATGGCGTGTGAATGGCGTTCGATGATCTCTTCCACCGTGCAATCAATGGCGGCCAGTGCATCGACCAGTAAAGGCGCCCCCGAGACGGCAGTGTACCATTCTGCGCCCTCATAACGTTGTAATCCCTTTTCACCGCCACGGCCGGCAAACCGATTGGCCAGATCCGTTTGTTCAGCGCTCAAAAGATTGATTCCGAAACTACGGTATTCGGACAAAATCGGCCATGCCGAGGCGGATTTGTTGATGCAAGTCATCAAGCGCGGCGGTGAAGCCGACAGCGAGGTGACCGAGGTGGCCGTTAATCCTGTGCGGTCTTCGCCTGTGCCAACCGTAATCACGCTGACCCCGCCAGCCAGCATTCGCATGGCCTGACGAAAATCGATGAGATCGCATGGCTGGCTCATATGACATAGTCCACGGGTTGATGGTTGGTGTGCAGCAAGGCGGCAAGCAACCGTTCTTCAAGGGTGACAAATGGAACGGATGAACGCTTGCGCGGACGCGGAAAGGGGACTTTGAAATCCAGTGCAATTTCGCCTTGTTCGATCAGCACCACACGATCAGCCAAGGTCAGGGCTTCGACAACATCATGCGTGACCAGCAAGGCGGTAAAGCCCTCTTCCAACCAGACGCGTTCAAGCAATTGCTGCATCTCAATCCGTGTCAGGGCATCAAGCGCCCCCAAGGGTTCGTCCAGCACCAGTACATCGGGGCGGCTGACGAGGGCGCGTGCCAAAGCCACGCGTTGTTTCTGGCCGCCCGAGAGCACGTGAGGCCATTCGCTGCCACGATCCCCTAAGCCCACGGCGTCTAACGCTTTGCGGGCGCGAATGAGTGCCACCTGTCTGGTGATGTCAGGTCCAAGTCCCATGGCCACATTATCGATGACGCTTGCCCAAGGTAACAGGCGCGGCTCCTGATACATGATGCGTGCGGACGCAGTGTCACGCCCTTCGCTCTCAATTACAATTTTGCCAGTATAGGCGTCGTCCAATCCGGCGATGATGCGAAGCAGGGTGCTTTTACCGCAGCCCGATTGACCAACGACGGCAACAAATTCACCCGGTTCAATTTCGAGCTTGAGATCCGTCAGCACAGTTTTACTGGCAAAGCTGCGTCCGACGTGACGGATCGAAATAGCGGCTCCTTTGATGTCAGCGGCGGAGACCTGTGGCAACGCATTCATTGCAGGCCTCCTTTGCGATAGGCCGGATGCCAAGAGAGGCTCCAGCGTTCGATCGCCCGTACGGTGCTGTCAGCGGCTTTGCCGAGCAGCGCATAGATCAGGATCGCCAGAACGACGACATCGGTTTGCATGAATTCCCGCGCGCTCATGGCCATATAGCCAAGGCCCGATTGGGCCGCGATGGATTCTGCAACAATCAAGGTCAGCCACATGATACCGAGCGCATAGCGCAGCCCCACCAAAATCGAAGGCAAGGCACCGGGGAAGATCACCCGAAGAAAGAGCTGGAATCCATGAAAGCCATAAGAACGGGCCATTTCTACCAATTGGGAATCGACCGTACGGATGCCGTGGAACGTATTGATGTAGATCGGAAAAAATACGCCGAGCGACACCAGAAACAGTTTCGATGTTTCATCAATGCCGAACCATAAGATCACCAGAGGAATCAGCGCCAGATTCGGAATGTTGCGGATCATCTGCAAGGTGGTGTCGAGCAGGCGTTCGGATAGGCGCGACAGGCCATTTGAAAGGCCGAGTGTAAAAGCAATCGAGCCGCCGATCAGAAGGCCCGTGGCTGCCCGTGAAAAGCTCGTGGCAATATGGCCTTGCAATTCACCGGAGAGGATCAACCTCTGCGCGGCAAAAAACACCGATGTCGGCGAAGGCAGGATCGAGGCGGGCAGGGCGCCCACACTCGATGCCAATTGCCAAAGTGTTAGAATGGTGATTGGCAGCAACCAAGGCAGCAGCTTTTGGTTCGGCAAACCAAAACGCAGGCTTGTCGGCCAAAGCGTCCGGTTTGAGCCCGTCGCGGGTTTGATCGCATCAAAGGCGAGGTCGGTCATCTCTCGCCTCACGATGCGGCCGTGGAGAAGGTGACGCCGGTTCCGCTGGTCCCGAATTCTCCGGTCTCGGTGGCATGCCGACGGGCCTGTGTGGGATGGATACCGAGTTGCGGGAACAGTAATTCGGCGGTTTTATAGGCCTCCTCTAAATGCGGATAGCCCGAGGCTATGATGGTTTCGATCCCCAGCGCCTGATAGTCGCGCAAGCGTTCGGCAACCGTTTTCGCGTCACCCACCAGCGCGGTGCCTGCCCCTCCGCGCACCAGACCGATGCCCGCCCACAGATTGGGGGCAATCACCAATTGATCGCGTTTGCCGCCCTGATGCAGCGCGCTCATGCGCTTTTGGCCAAGGGAGTCGGATTCTTGGGCGAATTTTTTCTGGGCGGCTTCGATGGCCGCATCGGGCAAATGGCTGATCAGTCGATCGGCTGCGGCCCACGCCTCGCTGTCGGTCTCGCGCACGATCAAGTGGATGCGCAAGCCGAATTTGACCTCGCGACCAAAGGCTTTGGCACGCTGACGTACAGCATCGAGTTTGATTTTGACATCGTCCAGCGGTTCGCCCCATGTCAGATAGGTATCGACATGTTCGGCGGCGACATCGATCGCAGGAGCGGACGAGCCACCGAACCAGATGGGAGGTGCGGGTGTTTGAACAGGCAGAAAATCCAGCCTGGCTTTTTTAACCTGCAAATAGCGGCCGTCGAAATCCACTGTCTTGCCTTCCAGCAATTGCCGGTAAATGGTCAGAAATTCCGCGGCATGGGCATAGCGCTCATCATGGGGCAGAAAGACACCATCGCCTGCCAGCTCCGTCGGATTGCCGCCGCTGACAATATTGACCAGAAAACGGCCATTGCTGATGCGGTCCAATGCAGCCGCTTGGCGGGCCACAAAGGTTGGGAGTGCCACACTGGGCCGCAAGGCCAGCAAAAAGCGCAACCGTTCGGTATGGCTAGCCAATGCGGCGGCCGTGATCCATGGGTCATCGCATGATTTTCCGGTCGGGATCAGCACGCCGCCAAAGCCGAGGCGATCGGCGGCTTGGGCGATTTGTTTGAGATAGCCGAAATCGGCAGGACGGTGGCCCTGTTCGGTGCCCAGATAGGAGCCGTCGCCGCTGACCGGAATGAACCAGAATACATCGAGTGGCTTTTGAGCGAGTGGTTTTTGAGCGAGTGGTTTTTGAGAATGTGTCTGTGTGGGATTGGTTGATTGGCTCATGGGATTTGCTTTCTTGAATGCGCGATCAAAGGGCTTTGCTTAGGAGCCGGCTTTCCAGGTCCAGATGATCTCGTCCACCTTGATCGGGTGGGGGATCAGACCCAAGGCATGGAAGCGGTCGGCGATGCGTTGCTGCTCTGCGACCACGGCCTGATTAATTGGCACGACAACAAAGTCGGTGCGGTCGGTACTTTTCTTCTGGGCATCAAGCGGGATGCCCGTGGCTTCCGACAGGATCTTGCTGACGCTGTCACGGTTTTGTTCGGCCCATTTGGCGGTCTTGGCGAGTTCGGTATTGACCAGCGCGATGATGTCTGGATTGGCCTGTGTGTAGGTTTTATTGGCTAGGAAAAACGAGTTCTGCCGGACAATGCCTTTGGCTTCGGCCAGTACCCGTGTTGTTGGCTGGTATTCGGCAACCGCATAGAACGGATCCCAAATGGTCCAGACATCAATCGCACCTTTGGCAAAGGCGGCTGCGCCATCGGCCGGAGCGAGGTAGACGGGCGTAATGTCTTGATAGGTCAGTCCGGCTTTTTCAAGCGCGGCAATGGTCAGATTGTGCGCGGAGGAAGCTTTGGAAAAGCCGACCTTCTTGCCCTTTAGATCTTCCAATTTCTGGATCGGGCTGTCTTTGGCGACCAGCAGGGCCGAACCTGATCCGGCGGCTTCTTGGGCTGCGACATAAAGCAGATTGGCGCCTGCGGCTTGTGCGAAAATAGGCGGTGAATCGCCGGTTGTGCCATAATCGATACTGCCCAGATTAAGCGCTTCGAGAAGGGGCGGTCCGAACGAAAACTCGACCCATTTGACCGATAGTCCCTTTGCTTTCAACGCCTGTTCCAACTCGCCTTTTTGCTTTGCGAGGTAAAGAACACCGTTTTTTTGGTAACCGATTTTAACCTCTTTGCCAGCGAGCGATTGGGCAAAGGACGGGCCTGCTAAAGTCCCGAGGCCGATGGCGAGCACCGAGGTGAGAAAGTTGCGTCTGGACATGGTGATTTCCTTTCGGGAATTCTGGATGCAAAGCGGCATTCGCATGACATGCATGCGTCAAACCCTTGGAGGGAGAAGTGATGTATGATGCAAAGTCAGGGCACTTAATCGGCGGGAATAATACCCGCTTCAGCGCCCTGTCAGCGGTAGCAACAACAATTGGTCATTGATGGCCTCCGTTGTTCAAAACCCAGCCGATGCCGTCGGGCTTTGAATTGTCAAAAGGCCGCTCTGGATCATTTGCGTCTTCGTTTGATCACTGCGATCATACAGACAATGATGCCTGTATGAGCTTGGGTGGTCAAGGAAACCGTTCTCCAAAAAGAACGTCAAACAGAGAATGAAATTTTGAATTCAATTTATTTTATAAAATTAAATCGTTTTTGTAGTTGTTGCTCACTAAAACGAGAGTGCATTGTACTATTTTAAGAACGAACGGAAGGCGCGTACCGGCTTTCACAAAACAGGGCTGAGATTTTCCGATGTGCTCGTGAGTGGCTGAGGATTTTTCACAGTGCCTTTCAAGGCTGCGGAAAACCATACCCTTTGTCTTTCCGTTTTATTCTTATCAAAGAACGTGTTCGGTAAAGGGGGATGTGCGCCCCCGCAACAACTATGCTACTTCTTCATTTTACTGCTTAAAGCATACCTGATGCCTTTAAGCATCAAGGGTAGTTAACCTAGTAAAGTCACTGATATTTATATTTTTTTCTGAACATCGACGTCTTTTCGGTAGGAATTCAGGCTGTTCCGAATGCAGCATAGCTCAGTCAACGGGCGTTGAGCCCATAACTGAGGAGATTCTGAAATGGTCAATCACGCATATTTGGCAAAGATGAAACTGGTCAAACAGCAACAGCGGCAAATGCAGACGAAACAGGAGCATCGTCGTCTAAAGGTAATCACAAAACTTGAAGAACAGTTGGCAATGGTGAATGCGCTTTTGCGGAATGAGCGTTATGTTCCAACCAAGATCAAGTGGGTTACGAATGCCCAAGGGGTGCGTGAATCGGTTGTGGTGCCAAAGCGTGTCCGTAGTTGGTTTTGGATGAATGCTGCAGGTTGTTTTTTTAATGTGATGTATGGATCTCGCATGCTGCCATTGAAAGAAGGACTGACAGCGATATCGGTTGCAAAGCGCGACGATATTCCTGAGGTCATCAAGAATTTGATTGAGGCTGTAAAGGCAGGGGAATTGGATGATGCGATTGAGAGTGTGGCAGAGCGTGGCACTTCGCATTTCCGATCAAATCCATCAGCGCTGCCAAAGGCGCAGATAAAAGCTGCGAAGTAACAGGTAAGGATCAAATCAATCAATACCCGACCTTTCACAGGTTGGGTATTATTTTGATTATTGAATAAAAATTGATTGATAATAGCTTTTTTTATAGTACATATAGGACGTAATGCATATTTTATAAAATAAACAGGTCATTTTTAGGAAAATATTCCTCTACACAAGCCAATTACATTTGCTATACACTGCGTTAATACATTGATGTTATTGACAAATACTGAACTAGGTCGCAACAGCCGCTAATCCGGCTTGCGGGATCCAAGATCAAAGGGTCGCCCTCGGGCGGCCCTTTTTTTGTGCGTCGGGTGCCCGATGGTGCGGGAAACAAGACGTGGATGACCGCCACAGGGGCGGTCATGACAGGTTAGATTTACTCTCATGTTCCCAGACTGTCATGGCAGGCCCTGTGCCTGCCATCCACGACTTTTG
>CANGOE010000068.1 GCA_947455455.1 Hyphomicrobiales bacterium | reverse complement strand
GTGTGTCGGTGTCGGGTTCGGGCAAGAATGCCGGGTCCTATACGGTCGCGGCTTCGGGGACGGATCCCAACTACAACCTGACCTTCGTCAACGGCACGCTGTTGATCAACAAGGCCAATGCGACGGTGACCGCGGATTCGAACACGGTCACCTATAACGGCCTGACGCAAGCGGTGACGACCTTCACCGCCAGCGGCTTGCAGGGCAGTGACACCGCCAGCATGCTGACGGGCGTGTCGGTGTCGGGTTCGGGCAAGAATGTCGGAGCCTATACGATCACGGCTTCGGGGACGGACCAGAATTACGACCTGAACTTCGTCACCGGCAGTCTGCAGATCAACAAGGCCAGTGCGACCGTGACCGCCAATTCGAACACGGTGACCTATAACGGCCAGACGCAGACCGTGTCGGGCTTCACCGCCAGCGGCTTGGTGGGGGGTGAAACTGCCAGCGTGCTGACGGGCGTGACGGCTTCCGGGTCGGGTGTGGCAGTCGGCACCTATGCGACGAAGGCAAAAGGTATTGATCAGAATTATGATCTGGCCTTCATCGACGGTATCTTGCAGATCAATCAGTCTGTCGATGCAGGCGCTGTGGTGAAAGATGTCATCATCAAAACGGACAATAAGCCAGTGATCAGCGAACTGCACATGCCGACCATTTGTGAGCCTAATAGTGGGGTTTACAAGAACCTGGTGTCTCTCAGGTACTGCCAATAAGCAGGGTTTGTTCTCCCCGCGACTTGTTGCGACCGGGCCTGTATCCTCGTGATACGGGCCCGTTTGTGCGGACAGGTGACAGCGTCGCTGGGAGCCAACGCATTTTACATTCATTCTAATGTTTGAAGGGTAGCACGATTTGTGTTGCGTTTAGAATTATTCTAAGCGCATTTAATAGGGCATTGCTTTTCACAACAGGTGACCAATGCCCTTTGCTCTTTCGCGTGTCCGTACTGTTTTGCGCTGTTCTGCGCATGGCTTTTTGCGTGTTGCCATGTTTGTTTTTGCAATGGGCTTCATGCCAATTCAGGGTCTTCAGGCCGGAGCGCAGGAGTTGAACCTGTATACCGTGCGCGAACCGGGCCTGATCAAACCATTGATTGCCGCCTTCACCGGCAAAACGGGCATCAAGGTCAATACGGTGTTTATGAATGACGGTTTGGCCGAACGCGTCGAAGCCGAGGGAGTGCGGTCTCCTGCCGATCTGATGATGACGGTCGATATCGCAAAACTGCTTGAGATCGTTGATAAGGGCTTGGCGCAACCTGTCAGATCCGCCGCACTGGAAGCGGCCATTCCGGCGCAATTGCGCGATCCCGAAGGGCGCTGGTTTGCCCTGTCGTTGCGTGCACGGCTGATCTATGCCGCAAAAACCAGGGTTGATGCGAAAGCCATGACCTATGAGGATCTGGCCGATCCGAAGTGGAAGGGCCGGATTTGTATCCGCTCGGGTCAGCATCCCTATAATACGGCGCTGATTGCCGCTTATATTGCCCATCACGGCGAAGCGGCGGCTGAAGTCTGGTTGCGCGGGATCAAGGCCAATCTGGCGCGCAAAGCGACAGGCGGCGACCGCGAAGTGGCCCGCGACATCATGGGCGAATTATGTGATGTCGGGGTTGGCAATTCCTATTATGTCGGCTTGATGCGCTCGGGGGCGGGCGGGCCCGATCAGGAAAAGTGGGGTCAGGCGATCCGCGTGCTGTTGCCCGCTTTCAGCAATGGCCACACCCATGTGAATGCCTCCGGCGTGGTGCTGGCCAAATATGCGCCAAATCCGGCGCAGGCGATCCGGTTCATGGAGTTTCTGGTTTCGGATGAGGGGCAAAAAATCATTGCCGAGGCCAATTTTGAATATCCCGTCAAGGCAGGTGCGCCGATGAGCCCCTTTATCGCCGAATTGGGTGAGTTAAAGCCGGATCATCTGTCCTTGGCCGAGATTGCCAAAAACCGCAAAGCCGCCAGTTTGCTGGCCGAGCGCATTGGATTTGACCAGTAATCCCTCTATAGGAAGCACACGGGACCAGATGGTCGGTCTTGAATCGCCCAAGCGGCCGGCGCGAGGCGGGCTTTCACAGGGCTTCTGTACAATGGATCTGGGCTGGGAAATGTCGTCGCGGGAATGTGCTTGAATGTCTTTGGATCAGCGACCATCCCAACCGGCTGAGTGGCCTATACACCCGTCCCGCGGGATCGGTGCGCCGTTCGGTTTTGTCGGCCGGTTCATGCGTGGCGGGTTTTCGGGCTGGACGGTGGCCTCTGCCGTCATTGCCTGTGTGGTAATGATGCCATTGCTGGCCTTGCTGGTGCTGGGTCTGGGTGGATCAGGCGATTTATGGCCGCATCTGATGGCCTATGTTCTGCCCGAGGCCATCGGCACGACCCTGCTTTTGCTGGTTGGCGTGGGTTTGATGGTCACGACCATCGGCACGCTGACGGCATGGCTGGTGACGGCCTATGATTTTGCCGGGCGTCGCTGGCTGGAATGGGCCCTGTTGCTCCCCTTGGCCATGCCCACTTATATCATTGCCTATAGCTATCTTGATTTGTTGCACCCGATAGGACCGTTGCAAAGCGGATTGCGGCACCTGCTGGGCCTGTCGTCACCACGGGATTTGCTATTGCCCGATATCCGCTCGCTGGGCGGATGTGTTCTGCTGTTTGGTTTTGTGCTTTATCCCTATGTGTATATCGCGACGCGGGCGATGTTTCATATGCAGGTCGCAAGCCTTGTCGAGGTGGCCCATACATTGGGTGCGGGGCGGCTGGGGGTCTTTTTCCGGGTGGCTTTGCCGTTGGCCCGTCCGGCGATTGCGGTCGGCGCCAGTCTGGCCTTGATGGAAGCGGTCAATGATGTCGGGGCCTCCGAATTTTTGGGCGTGCGCACCATCACGCTGTCGATTTACACGACATGGATCAATCGCTCCAATTTGGGTGGGGCGGCACAAATTGCCTTGCTGATGCTGTTGGTGATCATGGTGCTGGTGGGGGTAGAGCGCTATGCGCGCCGTCATCAACGCTATGTCGGCAATGCCAGACAAGGGCGCAGATTGTCACGCCAGAACCTGTCCCCGCTGGCCGGTTTTATGGCTTTTGCCGCTTGTGCCATGCCGGTTGTTGCGGGCTTTGTTTTGCCGGTGGCCTATCTTGTGGTGGAGGCTGTCACGCGGTTGCGGTTGTTCGGCCTCTCGGACGATATTATCAGCCAGACCCTGCATAGTGTCGGCGTGGCGGCATTGGCCACAGTGATTGCGCTGGTGCTGGGCTTGGTGCTGACCTTTACCGTGCGGCAAAACAGCAATCCGCTGACGCGCCTACTCCAGCGGCTTGCCAGTTTCGGCTATGCTGTGCCCGGCACGGTGTTGGCCTTGGGGCTGTTGTCTCCACTGGCCGGACTGGATCACGGGCTGGATGCCCTGTCGCTTGCCTTGCTGGGTCATGGCAGTGGCCTGTTCCTGTTCGCATCGGGAGGGGCTTTGGTGACGGCCTATGTGGTGCGGTTTCTCACCATGTCGGTTGGCGGATTGGAGACGGGTTTTCAACGGATTCCCCCCTCGCTGGATCAGGCAGGGCGCACCTTGGGGGCCAATCCGCTGGGGCTGTTGTGGCGTGTGCATCTGCCGTTGATCCGTCCTGCTGTGTTATCGGCTGGATTGCTGGTGTTTGTCGATTGCATGAAGGAACTGCCTGCCACCTTGCTGTTGCGGCCCCTGAATTTTGAAACGCTGGCCACCCATGTCTATGGCGAGGCTTCGCGCGGGACCTATGAGGATGGCTCGATTGCCGCATTGGCGATTGTGCTGTTTGGTCTGGTGCCGGTGATGCTGATTGCCGGATTTGGTAAAAACAGCCAAACAATGCCACAATCCGCCGCCAAAACCGATCGGACAGAGACGGGATCATGAGAGCCAGTTTTTTGAGATCATCCACCGCCGACACGGCTGTTTTGCCGGATGAGGAGCGCTGGTTGCCGCGCGGGCGTTGTGCCGGATTTCTGGTGATCGAGAATGTGCGGCACCATTACGGGGCGTTGCCGGCAATTGACAATGTATCGCTGACAGTCGCCCCCGGCGAGATTGTGTGCCTGTTGGGGGCCTCCGGTTGCGGCAAATCCACTTTGTTGCGGTTGATCGCCGGAGTGGAGCGGCCCGAACAGGGGCGTATTCTGCTGGACGGCCGCGAGGTTTGCGGTTCGGCCTCCTTCGTGCCACCCGAACAGCGCGGGGTTGGCCTGGTATTCCAGGATTATGCGCTGTTTCCGCATTTGAGCGTGGCCGAAAATGTGATGTTCGGCCTGCGGCATATGCCAAAAGAGCATGCGCGTGCGCTGGCCATGCGGGCTTTGACAAGGGTGTCGCTGGCCCGCTATGCCGATGATTATCCGCATATGCTGTCGGGCGGCGAACAGCAACGCGTGGCGCTGGCCCGTGCCCTTGCTCCGCGTCCTAGCGTGATCCTGATGGACGAGCCTTTCTCCAATCTCGATCAGCGCTTGCGCGAGACAATCCGCGAGCAAACCATCGCTTTGTTGCGCGACGAAGGGATTTCTGCGGTGGTTGTGACGCATGACCCCGAAGAGGCCATGCAAATTGCCGATTCCATTGCTTTGATGCATGCCGGACGCATTGTGCAAACGGGCACGCCCGAACAGCTTTACAATCATCCGGCCAGTCTGTTTGTCGCCCGCTTTTTCTGCGATGTGAACGAGGTGGAGGCTGTGTGTCGCAACGGGCAGATCGACAGTTCGTTGGGTCGCTTTCCTGCACCCTTGGCCATGCCGGACGGGCCCTGTGTGCTCTGCATCCGGCCGCAGGCCATTGCCTCTGACCGAGACGGCGTGCCGGTCGAATTTGTATCACGGCAGTTTCTGGGGCATGACGACCGTCTGCGTCTGCGCATACCGGGCACCGGACAAATCATCCATGCCCGCATGTCCGATGTCGGCCCTCTCAAAACAGGTCAGGTACTATCGGTCGGCATTGCGCCGGAGTCAGTGATGGTCTTTGCGGATGAGGCAAAGGGCTAGGGGCTGGCCGTTCGGAGGGCAGATAGATTGCCTGCCATGCGTGAAGCAAACAGTGATCCTGTTTTATGGATTGATCACGGATTCACTCACTACAAATTTTGCAATCGCCGCGGCCCTCGTCACATTGTTGATGGTCGCATTATAGTCAACCGAGGCCGCTAATGGATTGCTGTTGACCTGTAATTTTGAGACATTGTTATAAAAATACATCGGCAAATATTTGTCTGGATAGTCTTGGAGTGCTTCAATCATATCGGGGTCGGTGCTTTTGTAAGAAAAAACTTTTCTGAAGCCTGTCGATGTCTGATCTTCCGGCCCCCAATCGATGTAGCCAATACCCGCTCCAACCCCTCCTTCAACATAAGGAGGGGAAGAAGGAAATTTTGAGGTTACTTTATAGCCACTCAATTCTGCATAGGCTTGGCAGGGTTTGGGTAAGCCATATGGTGAATAAAAATATGGTAAACTTCCGCTATCTATTATCAATTTTTCATTGGAGGCATCACAAAAATCCGATCTTTTGCCGGATCCGGTGTCAATAAAAAACACACTTGGCTTGCTGAAGATTTTTTGTGAGAATCGGTTGATTTTCATATCAATGGCGTAGTTGATAATATTTGAAAAATTATGAACTGTTTCGTGCGGTAGTGCAGAGTAAGCAATATCACATGTTTTGCTATCCATAATCCAGGCTGCGATACAATTCGGAGCTGTAGGATTATATGCGCTATCCCACCAAAAATGGCTAAAGTTGAACGCGAAGGGTGTAGCCCAGGTGCTTTTGTTGCTTGGTAATTGAAGAAGTGGGTATCCCCGGCCACTTTTCTTGCCATTGGTGGAACAATGGTACGGGTCCGTGTCGATTGTGTTCCCATTGATGCAGCTGTTGTAGAAGGGCCATCTCAAGTCAGCGTTCGTGTTCAGCATGGAAAATGGTGCGCCACTGGCATTTTTGACGCCGCCGATTTGATCGGACACGACATAGACCAAAAATTCCCCATCATTGTAAACATCGGTCGAGGAATCCTTGATCCGTTTATTGTCGATCAATTCTGCGATATTTTCAAATGCGATTTGCAATCCGAAAACCATATTGGGAGAACCCCAAATTGCATAGGGACTGTTGTTGGGGATTTTCTTTGCAGGGTCGATAAAATTTTCCATGTAGGCCCAGAAGCGCTTGTTGTCGTCCGGGGTGTTGGCGACTTGGTAATTGGCTGTAGTTACTTCTTGAAATGATGCCAATGCTGGCGCTGTATTCGTGGCTGGGCAAAAACCATTATTCAAAGGAGAATATGGATATCCTCTGTCGGTCGCATAAATTCCATCAATCGTGAAAGCATGACTTGAGTCTTTCAGTAAGACATCCGGTGTAAAATAATTGTCAGGATAATAAGATGCATTTCGTCTTATGGTTCGACCGGGAATGCGACGATAATCCTGATAATAACTGATAATTTGGTCATTAGGGATGTTGTTTGGCATAGGCAAGCTCCGATTTGTTATGCAAATCGCACTTGTCTTTGGCGTGTAGCTTGTCACGTCTATGACATTGCCGTCACTAAAGATCCATCTCGGCAGGGTCCCTTCATCCGAACCTGGAATGCTTGCAGAACTGCTCCACGGGTTGAGATTGATGGTGGCCGAGACAGGGATGATGCTGACATAGCGCTTTCTGAACTGGAATTTTGACATTAATTCTTTGATCAATGCCGCAGTCATGTAGAAATTATGGGTTGGGGTGGTGCGGGTATCGACCGGTTTTCCGACAATGTCGGTATAATAGCGATTGGACCATGACACCCCCCTGTTATATTCGGGCTGACCTGTTTGCCCTGTGCCGTATATTGAATTTCCTTCCGAGCGCATTTCGCCTGCGCTGAATACTACGGTGATATAAACTGTTCTGAGTTTGAAGCGTGCATCTGCGGCAATTGGCATGGAACTGAGTTTAAGCAATTTGCGCAACGCCATATTATAATTTGCAATGGCAACCAAACTGCTCACACCCGTGCTTTGATCATAGGTGAAGGTTAAATTTGTTGATGTAATGCCACTATAAAGCGCGAAAGACGGAATGATGTTTTTGCCCATGCGCTTGTCAAAGGCTTGTTTGGCTAAGACATCGGGATCTTCTGTCGGACCCATCCCGCGAACGGCCACCCATTCAACTGTTTGCTGGGCAACGGTCGAGACAAACCGGGTCATCATAAATAACCGGCCGAAATCATATGATGCAAAAATCACAATCATGAATATCGGCAACAGCAAGACAGTCATTAAAGCAATGCCGGCCTGACTGTCGCGTGAATAATCCCTGATCAATCTGAAAAACATGCTGAAAATCCGGTGTCGCTGTGAATAGGAAACAAGACTGTTTTCAAAAAGAAATAAACGCTGAAACCGTAAGGTTGGTATTATATAAAAACGGGCCGTGATTTCAATCATAATGTGAGGAAATCTGGGCTAGAGAGACATATTACAATCAATGATTGTTAAAAATTAAATTTCATCTTAAAATTGCAACCCTGCTGTGTAGGCCGGGAAAGAGTCGAATCGATTGCAATTCCGGTCTAAGATGGGTATCGGCGATCAGATTGGTTTTTCGGGCCAGCACTGGGGCTGGTTGGTGGTTTGCCGTGCGTTTTCTCCTTTGTCCGCCAAAGCGAGGATGCAGGGACACTGCCGGATTCTGACAGGCCGGGCGGCGGGTTTGTGCCGTGACATTGATACCGAGGGTCATATGCAAGCGAACGTGAGCGCACCATCATCTGCGGCACAGGCAGTCGAGCCTGTCGTCACTCCGGAGCTGATTGCCCAGCATGGTTTGAAACCGGATGAATATCAGCGGATCCTGTCGCTGATCGGCCGCACGCCGAGCTTTACCGAGTTGGGAATTTTCTCGGCCATGTGGAACGAGCATTGTTCCTACAAGTCCTCGCGTCTGCATCTGAAGGGCCTGCCGACCTCCGCCCCTTGGGTGATCCAGGGGCCGGGCGAAAATGCCGGCGTGATCGACATCGGTGATGGTCTGGCCTGTGTGTTCAAAATGGAAAGCCACAACCATCCCTCCTTCATCGAACCCTATCAGGGAGCCACGACAGGGGTCGGCGGTATTTTGCGCGATGTGTTTACCATGGGCGCAAGGCCGATTGCCTGCCTGAATGCTTTGCGGTTCGGCGATCCGGCCCATCCGCGCACCCGCCATCTGGTCGCGGGCGTGGTGGCCGGTGTCGGCGGCTACGGCAATTCCTTCGGTGTGCCGACGGTGGGCGGCCAGTTCGGCTTCCATACCCGTTATGACGGCAATATTCTGGTCAATGCCATGGCGGTGGGGATCGCCCGGACCGACGAGATTTTTTATGCGGCGGCCACAGGTGTCGGCAATCCGATTGTCTATCTGGGCTCCAAAACCGGCCGCGACGGCATCCACGGTGCCACCATGGCTTCGGCCGAATTCGATGATGCCTCCGAAGAAAAACGCCCGACCGTGCAGGTGGGTGATCCGTTTGCCGAAAAACTGTTGCTCGAAGCCTGTCTGGAATTGATGAAAACTGGTTCGGTGATCGCCATTCAGGACATGGGCGCGGCCGGATTGACCTGTTCTGCCGTCGAAATGGGTGCCAAGGGCAATCTTGGTGTCGAACTGCATCTGGAAAAAATCCCGTGCCGCGAAGAAGGCATGACAGCCTATGAAATGATGCTGTCGGAAAGCCAGGAGCGCATGCTGATGGTGCTCGATCCCGAAAAGGAAGCGCAAGCCGAGGCGATCTTCCGCAAATGGGGTCTGGATTTCGCCATTGTCGGATACACCACCGATACGTTGCGCTTTGTGGTCAAGCATCACGGCAAGGTCATGGCCGATCTGCCGATCAAGGAATTGGGCGATGAAGCCCCGCTGTATGACCGTCCGCATGTGCCGACCCCGCCAAAGCCGGTTCTGGAAGCCAGCGCGCTGGCCTCGCCTGTCTCCAACCGCGAGGCTTTGCTGAAGCTGGTCGGTTCGTCCGAATTGTGCTCCAAGCGCTGGGTTTGGGAGCAATATGACCATCTGATCCTCGGCAATTCGGTACAGCAACCGGGCGGTGATGCCGCCATTGTGCGCGTGCAGGATGGCCCGAAAGGCTTGGCGCTGACCTCCGATGTCACACCGCGCTATTGCGAGGCCGATCCGTTCGAAGGTGGCAAGCAGGCGGTGGCCGAAGCATGGCGCAACATCACGGCAGTGGGCGGCCAGCCTTTGGCGATTACCGACAATCTCAACTTCGGCAATCCCGAACGGCCCGATGCGATGGGCCAGTTCGTCGGCTGTCTGAAGGGGATTGGCGAAGCCTGTCTGGCGCTGGATTTTCCGGTCGTGTCGGGCAATGTGTCCCTATACAATGAAACCAATGGACGCGGTATCCTGCCGACGCCGACCATCGGCGGTGTCGGTGTGTTGCCGGATGTAACCCGCTTTGCCAGCCTGGCTTTCAAAGAGGCGGGCGAGGTGATCGTTCTGGTTGGCGAGACCAAAGGACATCTGGGCCAGTCGATCTGGCTGAAAGAGATTTTGGGTCGCGAAGAAGGGGCGCCGCCTCCGGTCGATCTGGCGCAGGAGCGCAAGGTCGGCGATGCTTTGCGGCCGTTGATCGTGTCAGGCGCGGTTTCGACCGTGCATGACCTGTCCGATGGCGGTTTGGCGGTCGCCCTCGCCGAAATGGCGATGGCCTCGGGTGTCGGGGCAACCATTGCCGCTCTGCCAGCCGGTGTGCCTGCCTATGCGGCATTGTTCGGCGAAGATCAGGCCCGTTATGTGCTCGCTGTTGCGCCCGAAAAGCTCGCCGCTGTCAAAGCCGCCTTTGCCGGAGCCGGTGTCAGCCTGCTCGAAATCGGCAAAACAGGCGGCGATGCATTGATTTTGCCGGGCGAAGCACCCATATCAGTCGCACAATTGACCGAGACCAATGACCGCTGGTTGCCTGACTATATGGCTGGCAAGCACAACTGACAGGATCTGCCTATGGCCATGCAAGCCTCTGAAATCGAAGCCATGATCCGCGAGGCTCTGCCCGATGCGGATGTCGAGATCAAAGATCTGGCCGGTGATGGCGATCACTATGCCGCAACGGTCGCGTCGAGTGCTTTCAAGGGCCTGCCGCGCGTGCGCCAGCACCAGATGGTCTATGCCGCTTTGCAGGGCCGGATGGGCGGGGTGTTGCATGCTTTGGCCCTGACAACGGTTGTCAAAGACCCCCAATAAGTGTGTAATTCCAACTCTTGTTGTGCGCCTTGACCGCGCAAAGATGAAAAGGACAAGACCATGAGCGTTCAGGACCAAATCAAGACCGAAATCGCCTCGCAGGATGTCGTGCTGTTCATGAAAGGCACGCCGCAATTCCCGATGTGCGGTTTTTCCGGACAGGTCGTGCAGATCCTCGATTATGTCGGCGTGCCGTTCAAGGGCATCAACGTGCTCGAAGATCAGGGGATTCGCGAAGGCATCAAGGAATTCGCCAATTGGCCGACCATTCCCCAGCTCTATATCAAGGGCGAATTTGTCGGCGGTTGCGACATCGTGCGCGAAATGTTCCAGTCGGGCGAATTGCAGACGCATCTGGCCGATCACGGCATTGCCGTCAAGGCTCCCGCTCAGGCTTGAGCCCTCAGCCTCTGATCGCTCTCTCGATCACAGCAATGGCTTCTTCCGATGACCAATCGGCAGGACCGGCCATTTCGGCGATCAGACAGCCTTTGCTGTCGAGCAAAAACGTGGTGGGTAGGCCCGACACTTTGCCTATCCCCCGTAAATTCTGGAAGGCCTTGCCGCCGGGGTCCATATAGCGCACCAGCGAGGTGATGCCATTGGCATCGAGCCATTGCGGGACCTTCTCCAGATTGCGCGTATCCATATTGAGCGCCACCACTTCGAACCTGTCGCCGCCCAAGCGGGCCTGAAGCCGGTCGAGCGAGGGCATTTCCTCCCGGCACGGCACACACCATGTTGCCCAGAGATTGAGCAGAACCACCCGCCCTTGCAGGCTGGCGAGCGACATCGACTGCTTGGCAACCTCCATCCGTATTTCGGGCAACAGCACCGGTTTTTTGGTGCGTTGCAGGGCGGCAATCTCGCCTTTGGCCAGCGGTTCGATGGCCGCGGCCAGACTTGGCGAGTTGAGGCAGGGATCCGTCAACACGGTTGGCTGTGGAGCCTGCGCGAGGTTGTTCCAATCTGCTTTTCTCTCGTGTAGAACAAGAGTCACAAGAATGGCTCCCACCAGAGTGGCGATCAGCACAAGATTGAAGCGCGCGCGGGGCATCTGTATTCCGTGTTGGAGATGGTCGGGTTCGGACGCGAGAAAGGCAAGAGAGATGAGCAATACGATGTGGGGTGGCCGGTTTGAAAGCGGTCCGGCGGCCATTATGGAAGAAATCAACGCATCCGTCGAGTTCGATCAGCAGTTGTGGCGCCAGGATATTGCCGGTTCACGCGCCCATGTGGCGATGCTCGCCCAACAAGGGATCATCACGCAGGACGATTGCGCGGCCATTCTGAAAGGGCTGGAACAGGTCGAACGCGAGATCGAGACGGGCACGTTCCAGTTCAAGCGCTCGCTTGAAGATGTGCATATGAACATTGAATCACGGCTGGCCGAGATCGTCGGTCCGGCGGCGGGCCGGCTCCATACCGCCCGCTCGCGCAATGACCAGGTCGCCACCGACATGAAATTATGGGTGCGCGATACGCTCGACAGCATCGACCAGCAGATGCGGGATCTGCAACTGGCACTGGTGGAACGCGCGGTGGAATTTTCCGGTGCGGTGATGCCGGGCTTTACCCATCTGCAATCGGCACAGCCTGTCACCTTCGGCCACCATCTGTTGGCCTATGTCGAAATGCTGGGCCGTGATCGCGGCCGCGTGCAGGATGCCCGCAAACGCTTGAACGAGTGCCCGCTGGGAGCCGCGGCGCTGGCAGGAACCTCGTTCCCGATCGACCGCTTTGCGACCGCCAAGACCCTCGGTTTCGACCGCCCGACCGCCAATTCGCTCGATAGCGTGTCGGATCGCGATTTTGCGCTGGAGGCGCTGTCCTCGGCCTCGATCTGCGCCATGCATCTGTCGCGTCTGGCCGAGGAACTGGTGATCTGGACCACCCCGCAATTCGGTTTTGTGCGGCTCTCGGATGCCTTTTCGACCGGATCGTCGATCATGCCGCAAAAGCGCAATCCCGATGCCGCCGAATTGGTGCGTGCCAAAGCGGGCCGGATCATCGGGGCGATGAATGGCCTACTGATCGTCATGAAGGGCCTGCCGATGACCTATGCCAAGGACATGCAGGAGGACAAGGAAGGCACGTTTGATGCCC
>CANGOE010000067.1 GCA_947455455.1 Hyphomicrobiales bacterium | reverse complement strand
TCTGACGCTCATCAAAAACGCGCCCAATGGCGAGCAGGCCCGTCAGGTTGCTGATCTGTTGATGTCGAAAGACTGCCAGATTGCCCTGCTCGAAAGCGCCTTCCGCCGTCCCAGCCGGACCGATATCGATGTCGGCAAATATGTGGAATTGCCCGCTCTGGACAAGATCAAGGTTTTTGCCACCGACGAGGACGATGCCGCCTTGAAGCGCAACGAGTTTCTGGCCAAATGGCAAGCACTGGTGGCGGCCGCCAATTAAGGCTGGAGGCTCACAGTAAAACGGATTGCTTGCGCCCCGACAGGTGAAAGGCGGTTGCGACGCTGATCACGGTCAGCGCCAGCAATACGGTGGCCAATGCCGAGGCCGTGCCGTAATCCCCGTCCATCACCGACAGATAGATGCGGACAGGCATGGTGATGGTCCCGCCGACATACAACACCAACGACGCGGACAGTTCGTTCATCGCCGTCACAAAGCTCATCAATGCACCCGCCATAATCCCCGGGGCAATCAGCGGGACTGTGACACGCGTAAAAGCCCGCCAGGGCTTGTAGCCCAGACTGATCGCGGCCTCCTCCAGTGAAGGGCTTAATTGCCGCAAAGCCATGGCCACCGCGCGCGAGGCATAGGGTAACCGTCTGACAAACACCGCCAGAATGATGATAAAGCCGGTGCCGG
Organism: Hyphomicrobiales bacterium; assembly: GCA_947455455.1. Classification (GTDB taxonomy): domain Bacteria; phylum Pseudomonadota; class Alphaproteobacteria; order Rhizobiales; family Beijerinckiaceae; genus CAIYZJ01. The sequence continues at coordinate 11,741 of CANGOE010000067.1, read as the reverse complement.
TGATCGCCAACGGGGGCACATTGAAACGGGTGACAAGTGCAATACCCATGACAATGCCCGGCACCAGATAGGGCACCATCAACAACGTATCGAGCGCGGCCGTCGAAGGGCCACGGCGGCGGGCAATGAGATAGCCGAGCAATGTGCCGACCATCACAATCAGGCAGACCGCTGAAAGCGAATAATTCAAGGTGTTGATGATCGGGGTGGAGAGCGATGACAGGATTTTCTCGTAACTCTGCAGGCTCCATCCCTGCTGGAAAACCGGCCCGCTGGTTTTGCGAAACGAAAACAAAACCGCGGTGATCGCAGGAATGGCCCCGCACAATACGATCAGATAGGCCAGCCCATAAACCATGATCGCGCCCAAACCCTTAGCGGAATGTGGTGTGCGGCTTTTGACAAGCCCCGAATGATACAGGTCACTGCGCACCGCGTAGCGTTGCAACAGCACGAAAACCGATGAAGTCACAATCAAAATGACGCTGAGCGCGGAGGCCCCGCCTGCATGCCCGCCGATTTCACTGGCAAACAGCGAAAAGGCCTCGGTTGCCAGCACATTGAAATCCCGCCCGATCAAGCGCGGCGTGCCGAAGTCGGCAATCGACAGCACGAAGGTCAGCAGTGCACTGCCGACAATTGCCGGCATGATCATCGGCAGGGTGATCTTGAAAAACCGTTGCCACGGCGGCACACCGAGGCTTTCGGCCGCTTCCTCCAAAGAGGGGTTCAGGGCCTGCAAGGCACCCGATACGATCAGATAGACATAGGGGTAAAATTTGAAAGCAAAAACCAGAATAACGCCGCCAGCCCCATAGATGGTCGGTATAGCCAGCCCCCAATCACGCAGAAACACCCGCACCGAACCATTGGCACCGAACAGCACAATCCACGCATAGGCTCCGATAAAGGGTGGCGAGACCAGAGCCAGAATGGCAAGTGTCTGGATCAATCCGCGCCCTTTTACAGACCAATAGGAGGTCAGCACAGCCAAGGTCAGCCCAAGGACCAAGGCCCCCGCCATACCGCCAAATCCGGCAATGAACGTATTGATGAAAGCCCGATGGAAAGCCCGCGATTGCCATAAATCGACATAGTTGGACAAGGACCACGCGCCGCTGTCATTGTCGATGAAACTGGCGAGCAAAACCGATGACAAGGGCCACACCAGAAAGGCGAGCAGTAAAAGCCAAAGGCCTACAGAAATCGGCTTCCAGACATCAAACCCCAGACGCGTCATCACGGCAGAAGCGCTCCGGCGCGTCCATCCGGATGGCATAATACAAGATGTTCGAAGGGAAGCAGAACCGAAACGCGATCTCCTTCACGGGCCAGGTTTTGTCGCGACGGCGCAGGCGTTTGCACAAGCAAGCTATGGCCGTTCAAGACAAGTTTGATTTGCACCTCGCGTCCCAGATAGACGGTTTTTTCGACGTGGCCGTGCAAAACAAGCCCATCGGGACAGGCGTGGCTGTCGGCAACAATCGCGATATGCTCGGGCCGGATGGCCAGTTCAAACGCGCCTTGCGGACACAGGGCCTGCAAGGCATCGGTGTGTACCGTACCATCCTGTCCGATATGCAAGGATCCCGTCATGTTGTGGCAAGGTATAAAATTCATCGTCCCGACAAAGGAGGCGGCAAACCGGGTGGCCGGTGCGCTATAGATGGTGAAAGGATCAGCGATTTGCTCGGCCTGTCCTTTGTTCATCACGCAGATCGTATCGGACACAGCCAAAGCCTCTTCCTGATCATGGGTGACATAGATGGTGGTGATGCCGAGCCGCCTTTGTAAATCGCGGATCTCGTCTCGCAATTCCGTGCGCAATTTGGCATCCAGATTGGAAAGAGGCTCATCCATCAACAATAGTTTCGGACGAATGGCGATGGCACGGGCAAGACCGACCCGTTGTTGTTGCCCGCCGGACAGCGCCGACGGCAATCGATCCGCCAAACCATCCAATTGCACCATCTGCATGGCTTCTTGCACCCGCTCACGCAACTGTGAGGATGAGACCGAGCGGGCTTTGAGACCGAAGCCGATATTTTCCGCCACAGTGAGATGCGGGAACACCGCATAATCCTGAAACACCATGCCGATATCGCGTTGATGGGCCGGGAGCAGATCAAGCCGTTGTTGGCCAAGCATCACCGAGCCGCTATCAGGCATCAAAAAGCCTGCCAATACCCGCAAAAGGGTCGTTTTTCCACAACCTGATGGCCCTAAAAGCGTGAAAAATTCTCCCTGCCGAATGGTGAGGTCAATGCCATGCAACACCGGCACGAGGCCGAAACGTTTGGTAACGGACTGGATATGCAGTTCGCTCATTGTCAACTTTCACGGAGTCCAAACAGGCCAATTTCAATCCAGACTTTACAAAGTCCTGAGCATTGATCAACCTGTCGGCACAAAAGTAAAAACAGCAAAAATACAATGTTTCAGGGAGCAGAACGATGAAAGTGAAAATTTTGGGCCTTTGTCTGGCAGCTCTGCTGTCGGGATCGGCGGTGGCGCAGGACAAGAAAGTCGTCGTGTATACCGCCCATACAGCCAATATTCTCGACGTTCTCGTGCCTCGTTTCGAAAAAGAAACCGGCATGAAAATCGAGCTGGTCAAAGCGGGTTCCGGTGACATCATCAAACGCATCAAGGCCGAGTCCGCGGCCCCAAAAGCCGATGTCATCTGGAGTATCGGCGGTGAGGCTCTGGAGGACAACAAGGACATGTTGGCCACCTACAAGCCGAAAGATGCCGCGCTTTTGTTGCCAACCTATACGGTCAGTCCCGAATGGATTCCTTATACCGGCATTGTTGCGGTCTTCGCCGTCAACAAAAAAGAGTTGAAACCGGCCCAATATCCAAAGACATGGAAAGATCTGGCCGCACCGGCATGGAAAGGCAAAATCTCCTCGGCGCGCGCCGACAGTTCGGGTTCGTCATTCCAGCAACTTGCCACGGTCCTGATGGCCAATGGTGACAAAGGATGGGATATTTATAAAGGCATTCTGGCCAATTTTGTCATTTCCGAAAGCTCCGGTGCAGTGCCGCGTTTCGTCAATGATGGGGAAGCGCTTGTCGGTCTGACTTTGGAAGACAACGCCCTCGAATATGTCCGCAACGGTGGCAATATCGATATCGTTTACCCCGAAGACGGCACATCGACCGTAGCCGACGGTATCGCGCTGATCAAAGGCGCACCCAATGCCGACAATGGTAAATTGTTCATTGACTGGTTGCTGTCCAAGCCCGTGCAGGAGTTTCTGGTTGAAAAAATCGGCCGCCGCTCGGTGCGCTCCGATGTCGCGGCAACCGGCTTGAAGCCGATCGGCGAGATCAAACTGATCAATTACGATATGAAAACCGTGGCGACCAATCGCAATGCCTGGATTGCCACTTGGAAGAAAGCCTATCAGGATCGCTGATCGCGACAATCGAAAGACAGACTGAGCCATGCATATCGAGGCGTTTTCGCGCGGCAAGATTCACGCCTCGCCCCAAGAGAACGAGGATGCCTTTGTCCTCGTTCCCCACCATCTCTATGCCGTCATCGACGGCGCGACGGATCGTTTGGGCACCCGCTACAACGGCATCTATGCCGGCCGTTATGCCGCTTTACTGGTCAAGCAGACCATTGAAGACTTGTTCATGCGCCACAACCGCAAATTGCCTGACCTCGCTGTGCTTCTCACAGCGATCAACCAGCGTTTTCAGCAAGCCTATCGTGACCACGGTATTCTGGAACAAGCACGCGACAATGCCACCTACCGTTTTACCGCAACCTTGGCATTGGTCGAGCAGCAGGCCGACCACATCGATTTGACACTGGTCGGTGACAGCGGCATCCGCATCAGTGGCTCACACCTGTTCCAGATGACCAAGGATCTCGATCACATCACCGCCTTGTTGCGACAAGCCGGTTGGAAATTCCTTTTACGGCTTGATATGGACAGTGACGAGCGAGAAAAGGCCAGCCGTCTTCTCTGCTTTCAGGGATTGGACTTTATAGCAGGTGCGGATCAGAGCTGGTTTGACAACAAGGCCGTTGCCGCCATTCGCAGTCAAGCTATGGCACAAGCCATCCACGACTTGCCGCATGTTCCTCCATCTCTAATCCTGCATTTGCTCGATCACGGCATCGTCCATGGCCAGCATGTGTATCAGAACAGTGAAGCGACTTGTCTGGGTTATGCGGCGATAGACGGCTTCGATATTCCGAAAAGCCTGATACAGACCCATCGGATGGCCTCCGATCAGGTGCATAGCATCGAACTGTTTTCCGATGGATACTTTAATCCGCCCGCTGATTTCGGCATCTCAGCGTGGGAGGCCAGCCACCGGGAGGTCGAGCGGATCGATCCCGCCAAGGTTGAGCGCTGGCTCGGCCAGAAAGGCACCACGCCCGCACAATGGACGGATGACCGCACCTATCTCGGAATCCGCTCAGCCCTCTAGATCAAAGCCGAGTTGCCGCAAACGGGCGCGCAGATCATCGGGGTTTTTGAAGTGAATACCATGCATCCCCAAGGCTTGTGCCGCCGACACATTGGCCAGCGTGTCATCGATAAACACGCAATCGGCGGCTTGCAGGCGGGCACGCTCCAGAAACAACTGGTAAATCGTGGCGTCGGGTTTGAGGACTTGTTCTTCTCCAGACACGATTGTGACCTTGAAGCCATTGAGAAATTCAAACCGCTGGCGGGCCAGAGCGAATTTTTCATGCGAGAAATTGGTGATGGCATAATCGGGAATGTTCTTGCGGCGAATTTCAGCCAGCAATGCCACCGATCCCTCGATCGGTCCCGGCACCATTTCAGGCCAGCGTTCGTCAAAGGCCCTGATTTCCGCATGCCACTCGGGATGGCGCGCCGTGGCCTGCGCAACGACATCGGCAAACAACTGGCCCCGATCACAATCCCTGTTCATGTCCATGGTAAAAACATGAGCCAGAAACCATTCCATTTTGTCGTGGTCATCAAACAGCTTCCGGTAAAGATGGCGTGGATCCCATTCGATCAGCACATTGCCGATATCGAAAACGATCTGTGTTGGATTTTGTCCGGCTGTGGAACTCATGATCAACCTTGTTGCGATAGATGAGAGGATATGTCTCAAGTTAAGACATAAATTCGATTAACAATAGTGGCTTGCCCGTTCCGGTCAAAACCCATTGTCGCTGAACCAAAACCACAAAATCAATCAATGATTGAAACTGTCGGTCATGCCTGTTTGAAAACGCGGACTATGCGTCTCCTGCCCACTCCTTTCCGAGGACAGTTTTGAAGTGCAAGGATGATTGATCTCGATGATAAATCTTATAAATTCAAATGTGATATGAACGGTTCTAATCGATCAATCAAATGTGACTTAATCACGGGGGGAATGCCATCATGTCGGGACGCTTGAAGACTTTAATGATCCTTGCGCTGATGGTGTATGCATTGATTGATCATGGCGGAATGACCCACGCGCAAACCGGCAAACAGGTCACTGTTTATTGTTCCATCCTTGAAGAGCAATGTCGTGAAGGGGCTACGCTGTTTGAAGCGGCCACGGGCATCAAGGTGACGATGATCCGTAAAAGTACCGGTGAGGTCTATGCACAAATCCGCGCCGAAGCCAGCAACCCGCGCGCAGATGTCTGGTGGGGCGGCCCGGGGGAAGGCCATTTGCAGGCCGCCACTGAAGGCTTGCTGATGGCCTATCAATCACCCCGCCTTCCAGAGCTTCAAGATTGGGCCCGGGCCTATGCTGAAAAGGCCGGTTACCAGACGTCCGCGATCTATCTGGGTGCCTTGGGCATCGGCTTCAACACAAAGGTTTTACAGAGCAAAAAAATACCCGAACCAAAGTGCTGGGCGGATTTACTCAACCCCCAATTCAAGGACGAGGTGCAGATTGCCGATCCCGCTTCGTCTGGTACAGCCTATGTGTTTCTGGCAACCACCGTCCAGCGCTTAGGCGAGGAACAGGGTTTTGCCTATCTCAAATCCTTCCACGCCAATGTCAGCCAATATACCAAGTCGGGCATTGCGCCTGTAAAAGCCACAGCCATGGGTGAAACAGCCGTCGGCATCGGTTTCATGCATGATATGATCACACAGATCCTTGACGGTGCCCCCGTAAAAACCATCGCTCCCTGCGAGGGCACAGGCTACGAGACGGGTTCGGTTTCGCTCATCAAAGGCGGACCCAATCCCGATTCCGCCAAATTGTTCGTGGACTTTGCGCTATCGCCAGAGGCCCAGAACATCAATACCAAACTCAAGATCCACTCGATCCCGTCAAATAAAAATGCTGTCCTGTCTCCTGATGCCCCGAAATTTTCCGATATCAAATTGATTGATTACGACACCGCCCGATATGGCACTCCAGCAGAACGATCCCGGCTTTTGACCAAATTTGAAAAAGAGATCAAATCTCTGGCCAAATAACCTACGCGTTTCCCCCACCCATACCCAATGCCTCCAGATGGATTTACGCAAGCATCCATTCATGGGCCTTGTCATTCTGGAAACGCCAGATGCGCTTTGGCCCTGCCATCACATTCAAATAATAGACATCATAACCATGCGGTGCCGCGACAGGATGATAGCCGCGCGGGACAAGCACCACATCGGAATCGTGGAATGTCATGGTTTCATCGATTGACCGGTCATCGGTATAGACTCTCTGGAACCCGAACCCCTGCGGGGGATTGAGGCGATGGTAATAGGTTTCTTCCAGAAAGGACTCGTGCGGCAAATTATCCTGATCGTGCTTGTGGGGTGGATAGCTTGAGGAATGGCCCGCAGGGGTGATCACCTCCACGATCAGCAAACTTTCGGCAGGTTCCGTTTCAGGCAGAATATTGCAGACATGCCGTATATTGCTGCCTTTTCCCCGCGTCAGTTTTTCCATGTTGGCAGGTTCGATGATCCGTGGTGGCAACAAGCCTTTGGCTGGAGCGGTACACAGAGCGACTTCCGAAGAGCCTATCGAGACAACAGAAAATGCGACATTCGGCGGAATATAGGCCACTCCGGGATGGTCCCCGAAGGGCGTGGCACGCCCTCCGAGTTCGGCACCATGAATCCCGTCTGTGGAAAATCGGACACGGCCCGTCACAACAACAAGGCATGTCTCCACATCGGAATATTGCTTCGAGATTGTCATGCCATCGGTTAATTTGAAGGCTGAAAATCCGACATAGCCGAAGCCGGTTTGATCAGGCCCAAGATCATGGATCTGCCCGCTCTCTCCAGACAGGGTCGGGCGCTTCAATAATGATGTCATGTTAGCCTCACTCCTATTGCGGGATAGATCAGGTTCTTGTGCCTCGGGGATCGCATTGGCTGGAAGGCATTGGCCGACCATTGTACCAGACGCGGAACTCCTTATTCAGGGGTCCCCTTGGCTGAATTTTTCCACAAGGTACAAAAGTGGGCATAACGAGCGGCCATCTGATCAATCGCCGCCGTATCATCGATTTTTCCGGCAAACCACTGCTCAGCGACCGCACCAAAAATAGAGCGGCCGATTGCAAAGCCTTTGACCCAAGGCGTGGCACGTGCGGCCTCGAACGCCGCTGACAACTCATCATCGGGACGTTCAAGCCCCAGCACAACAATGCCGCGACAAAGGGCATCATGCGCATCGATGACTTGGCCGATGGCCCGCCATGCGGCGTGATCAGCCTGTGGTTCCAGTTTCCACCAATCGGGCCGGATACCCAACCCGTAAAGATGCTCAACAACCGTTGAGACGGTATCGGAACGCAAGGGGCCATTCTTTCCCGCGATAATTTCGATCATGGTTTCCCTGCCGACATGTCGAGCCGCTTCCATGAGTTGCAGTAATTTTTCGTCCTGCGCCAACCGCAAATCGGGTGCGTCATCGGGATGGTAGAATGCAAGACATTTGACAGTCTGGTTGACCGGCCACTCATTGAGTGCCGGACCGAGATCGCGCAAACCATCAAAGGCAAGAGGACGCGAACCCGGTTTCTCGACAGGGCGACCAAGCCACAGGCCTTCGCCTTCTGCTTTGAACAAGGCCTCGCGCCCATAGGTTGTATCGAGCAACATCCCATAACCGGCGCGCTTTTGTGCAACGCGTGCGCCAGCCGTCACGGCCAGTGTTTTGAAAGTCGCAATCCGGTCGCGGTTTACTCCCAAACGGTCAACAATCTCCTCAAGCTGGGCGCGGTGATCAATGGCAAAAGCCATGAGTTCATGACCGATGGTCCGGCGGGTTGTTGCATGATGGATATGGTTGAGCTCTGTATCGTAGCGAAGCGCACGATGCTTCGATCCGTGCGTGAGAAAATACTGCATCTCGGCAAAGGTCGGGTATTCGACCGAGCACAACAGCCGTGACACCGCAAAAGCCCCACATGCATTGGCCCAGGCACACGTGGTCTCAAGCGATTCCCCGCGCAACCAGCCTCGCAAAAATCCACCCATGAACGCATCACCTGCGCCGAGCACATTATAAACATCAACGGGAAATCCCGGCCCCTTGATACCTCCTTCCAAAGTGTCAGGAATGGCACCAGGAAATGCCACGCATCCCATCGGGCCCCGCTTGCAAACGATCAGAGCCGTGCTGATCGCTCGGATATTCCGGATCGCCTGCAAGGTATCTTCCGTGCCGCCGGCAATATGCAATTCTTCTTCTGTGCCGACGATCAAATCGCAATCCGCCAATATGGGTTGCAAATGCGCGGTCACATCATCGGACTTGATATAGCGCTCCTCACCGTCACCATGCCCGGCCAATCCCCAGAGATTGGGTCGGTAGTCGATATCGAAAGCCACCTTGAGGCCGTGCTTTTTGGCCAACCGGATGGCTTTTCGCTGTGCGGCGGCAGGCTTCGGCATTGAAAAATGCGTGCCCGATACGAGCACTGCTTTTGCAGAGGTGATAAAGGCCTCGTCGATATCCTCTTCGCAAATCGCGGAATCAGCACAGTCTGTCCGATAGAAAAGGAGCGGGAAAGTCTTGTCATCGCGGATACCCAGAATGACCAGAGACGTAAGCCTGTTCGAGTCTGTAATCACGCCGGTTGTGTCCACCCCTCCGGCTTCCAGTGTCTCGCGGATAAACCTCCCCATATGCTCGTCACCCACCCGGGTAATCACAGCCGTCTTGAGCCCCAGCCGCGCCGCGCCATAAGCCGTATTCGTTGGCGAACCACCCAGGGCTTTCGAGAAGCTCCCCATATCTTCCAAGCGCCCGCCAACCTGCTGGCCATAAAGATCGACAGAAGAACGGCCAATAGTAATGACATCAAGTTTAGGCATGTTCAAAAAGCGTCCTATTCAAGCGGTTGACTGTGATGGGCTCCGAAGATGGTTAGGGTTGATGTTAGTGCATTGCTGGCTTGGAGGCCAGCCGGCAACAAAAGAGCCCCATCTCGTCATTCAGCCGACCAAGTATCTGTTGGAATTGATGTCATGGCTTCACCCATGGTCCGGATAAATTCGAAGTCAGAGAGTGTGTGAAGTGAATATGCCATCCCCCGAACACGCAGGGACTTTTCTCTGTCCCTGTCTCAGGGACGTTGATGCTGGCACCGATCCATTGACACCAAAAGGCAAGCAAGATTCAATAAGCGGATCACAGCAATTCACGGCGATCCAGTTATTCAATTTTTTATTTTAAAGCACCAGCCTATCAACACTCCATCAAAGGCTAGATGATATGACTTTTCCGGCTTTTATAGATGAGATCCGCCTTTCGCGTGGGCTTATGACCATCGATGAAATTCGAACATTGGTGGAACGTGGCAATATTGTTTTTGATCCGTTTTCGGTGCTGATCTCTAATAGAATTCAAATCGGTAGCGGGAATATTATCTTCCCTTGCGTCTCATTATTGTGCGGTCCGCAAGGCCGTTTATCAATTAACGACCAAAACACCTTTATAGCAACTCACTGATCGAAGCCGAGACAGGCCCTATCCGGATTGGCTCATGCAACCAATTTGGTGAAGGCGGTTTTACGGCCAAAACCAATCGCCCCGGAGCCGAAATCACCATTGGCAACCACGGCCGCTATCTCAATGGTGCATCCGTGTTTGGCGCAACATTCCTGTCATCGGGAAGCCAACTGCTCGGGGCTATGACCGTCGATACATGCGTGCTTGAAGGCGGCGGTTCATATCAAGAACCAGATGCCCGATTGCGTGCAGGCCTGCTGAAGGGCTTTGGAGTAGCCCGTAATCTCACTGTGCCGATGGGGCAGGTCATATCCGGACAAAGCATGTTTTCGGCCAATGATCTCCAACCACAATCCTTTTTTCACGAAGATCCGCCCAGCATCAGGACAAGGTGAAGGCCTCATGGATCGCCGATTGGACACTGCCGCCCAGAACGGCCCCACCTCCTGCGACATAGATAAAATCGCCAATCGCGACGGCACCGACCGCATGGCGCGGTGTCGGCATCGGCGCATGGGACTGCCAGCTATCTGACAGGGGATCATAGCTTTCCATTTGGCCAAATACCGTTTGTTGGCCAGGTTTGTTGATGATACCTCCCTCGCCGCCCATTGCGAAGAAGCGGCCACGATAGGCGACAAGTCCATGACCTGAACGCGGTGTCGGAAGCGGACTTCGCAACTCCCATGTATCGCGGTCACTCAAATAGACATGGTGCAAACCGGTATTATATTCGAAGGTGTTAAATCGTCCGCCGATAATGTGGATGCGGCCCTGATGGACAGCCGATCCAACATGGTCCCTGGCTCCGGGCAAGGCTTTGCGCAACGACCAGCTGTCGGTTTTGGGATCATAGACTTCATGCCAGCCGACACTTGCCCTTTCGGATGTCGGCGATGAGGCTCCGCCTATCAAATGGATTTTTCCTTCCAGTGCGATTGCCGCTGCCGCGCCTCGCGGACGGGGCAAAGGTGCAATCGGCGACCAGCTATTGAGGGCGGGATCATAGACATAGGCATTGTGGTCTGGATTCCGGTTTTGCTCCAGAAAACCGCCAAAAGCATAGATCCGTCCCTCCAGACTGGCGACCGCCACATGGTTGGCCCCTCGCGGCAAGGCCGCGGCATCGTACCAGCGATCGGTCTTGGGATCATAGACATGGTGATAGCCGCGATCGACACGACCCTCGCCATAGCCGCCTATCACATGCAATCGCCCACCCAGTTCTGTGGCCCACGCCATTTCGCTCCGTGGTATCGGGAGAGCCGCGCGTCCGATCCAACGGCCCAGCGGACCTTTGGGAGCCGGACTGTCGAAAGAGCGCTGCGACTCCTGATCGGCCGTCAGATGGTGCGGCGTTCCACCCTGCAAGCGGGCATAGGGATCCGCCGAGGATTTCGCCTCCGGCAAGGGCGGGTGGGCATGACCCGTTTGTGCCTGTGAAGCCAAGCCGTGCAGACCTAGCCCGCATCCAGCCGCGGCTGCTGTTAAAAAGTGGCGACGGTCGATCGACATACGCACTCTCCGTTGTACATTCAAACGTTCCCGCTCGTCAGGGCTAAGTGGCCCTGTCTGATCAGTACTGCTCCAAAGTGGCAATGACCTTTTCAATCAACTCCCGACTTTTGGCCGACACAGCCACCAGCCCGTTCGGCTCGGTCCTGTTGCGCAAGCTCGTCTCGGCACTGCCATTGGGATGGCGCACATCACACACCGTCATGCCGCGGGTATAGGTTCCCGTCAATTCGATACGAATCGAAGTATGCAGGAACTGGATCAGATCCGGATAGACATAGGGAATGATGGCGCAGACATCATGCATG
>CANGOE010000066.1 GCA_947455455.1 Hyphomicrobiales bacterium | reverse complement strand
TCAGCAGAAAGATCGAGTTCTTCTCGAACACCTGATGCTTGGTCCAAACGGAGGTTTTGCCGCCTGATGTGGTGTGTGTGTCTGACATCATCTTGCTCCTCAGTGACCCGAAGCCAAAGCCGGATGGGGCTCGTTGGCCGCTTTGACAGGCTCGCCGTCATAAATGGTGCGGTAGAGATTGTAGGCCATGATCAAGGCACCGGCGACGAACAGCGCGCCACCCAAGGCACGGATGATATACATCGGGTGCAGGGCCTCGGTGGTTTCCACGAAGGAATATTCGAGGAAGCCGAGCGCGGTATAGGCCCGCCACATCAGGCCTTGCATGATACCAGCCACCCACATCGCGCAGATGTAGAACACGATGCCGATGGTCGACAGCCAGAAATGCCAGTTGACCAGCCGCATCGAAAACAGCTCGCGCTTGTTCCACAGCCATGGCACGAGGCAGTAGATCGCCCCGAAGGAGACATAACCCACCCAGCCCAACGCACCCGAATGGACATGGCCGATGGTCCAGTCGGTGTAATGCGACAGCGAATTGACCGCCTTGATCGACATCAGCGGACCTTCAAAGGTCGACATGCCGTAAAAGGCCACCGACACAACCAGCATGCGCAACACCGGATCGGTGCGCAACTTGTCCCATGCCCCCGACAGGGTCATCAGACCGTTGATCATCCCGCCCCATGACGGCATCCACAGCATGATCGAGAAGGTCATGCCCAGGGTTTGTGCCCAGTCGGGCAGAGCCGTGAAGTGCAGGTGATGCGGGCCCGCCCAGATATACATGAAGATCAAAGCCCAGAAGTGGATGATCGACAGGCGGTAGGAATAGACCGGACGCTCGGCCCGCTTGGGAATGAAATAATACATGATGGCCAGAAAGCCCGCAGTCAGGAAGAAGCCCACCGCATTATGGCCATACCACCACTGCACCATCGCATCCTGCAAACCGGACCAGATGATGTAGGATTTGGGTGAATAGATCGACACCGGGATCGCCGCATTATTGACCAGATGCAACACCGCAATGGTGACGATAAAAGCCAGATAGAACCAGTTGGCGACATAGATATGCGGCTCGGTGCGCTTGGCCAGCGTCAGCAGGAACACCAGCAGATAGACCACCCACACCACTGTCAGCCACAAATCGGCATACCATTCCGGTTCGGCATATTCTTTGCCCTGCGTGACACCGAGCAGATAGCCCGTGCCCGCAATCACGATGAACAGATTGTAGCCGAGAATGACGAACCACGGGGCCAGATCACCGGCGAGACGGGCGCGCGAGGTGCGTTGCACCACATAAAACGAGGTCGCCAGCAGAACGTTGCCACCAAAGGCGAAAATCACCGCCGATGTATGCAAGGGACGCAAACGGCCGAAACTGGTCCATGGCAGATCGAAATTCAGAACCGGAAAAGCCAGTTGCAGGGCGATCACCAAACCGACGGTGAAACCGGCAATGCCCCAGAACATCGAGGCGATGGTCGCGAATTTCACCGGACCCATGTTGTAATTGGGCTTGCCGTCGATGAACTGGGCAGGCAATTCGGCGGGCCGGTCATAATAGCGGTTGATAATCGCAAAAACCGCCGCCACGCCGGAAGCCGAAAACACATAGGCATGGAAAGCATAGGCCTGTGTATGGGCATTGGCGGCAACCAACAGGGCGAAAATGGCAAAGACCGCCATAACGGCCGCAAGCCCGCCCTCACCCCATGTCATTTGCTTGTTTGTGCTGCGATCAGTCATTACCGGCTCCGTTTCTGCTGCAAATGCGAGGCACTTTGTGCAGTGCAGCGACAGCTTTGCCGTAACCTCACACAACTCACCGACGACTCGCATTGATACAGATCAAACCTTACCCCTTCGGGAACGGCTTGACCCTTAGTCTTTCGTCAAATGAGGAAAATCAAGCCACTTGCGCGGCAAAACAGCCGACTTTAAGGGCAAAGCTGTTCGAAATAGGCCGTATTCAGCAAACGGACACCATCGGGCACGATCACCAGATGATGGGCGCGTTGCATCTGGTTGATGGTCCGGCTGACGGTTTCGATGGTCAGGCCGAGATAGTCGGCAATATCCTGCCGTCCCATCGGCAATGGGATGTGGTCGCTGGCATGGCCCTCGATCCGCGCCCAGCGGCGGCGCAATTCCAGCAGAAAGGCACCTATCTTTTCTTCAGCCGTCAAACGGCCCAGCAACACCATATGGTCTTGCGCCAGACTCAGCTCATGGGTCGCCATTTCATGCAGGCGCATCAGAAAATGCGGCTTCTGGTCGACATATTCCATCAAGGAGGCGCGGCCGAACCGGCAGGCGGTGACAGGCGTGATCGCCTCGATCGAGAAGGTCCAGGTGCGTTCCAGCGACAGGCCGAGGAAATCACCGGGCAAGGCAAAGCCGGTCAACTGCCTGCGGCCATCGTGCAGGGTGCGCACCAGACGCACCACGCCTGCCGTGATGGTATAGAGCGACACCACATCATCGGCTTCGCGCACAACGGTATCGCGTTCTTCGAAACGCACATCGGTCGAAATTTTTTCAATGGAGGCCCATTCGTCCGGCTCCAGAGCCGAGCAGACGCTGAGGGGTCTGACCAGACAGAGACGGCAATCCTCACCCTTCACATGGTGGGAACATCCGGCATGCGCACCCAGCGGACGGGCTTGATCGAGACAATTCATCGAAAAAGCAACCTCGTTACAGTTAAAAGACCCGCAGGCTGTTCAAAACCCGGCAGGCAGGAACCTCGAATACAACTCAAAACAACCATAGTGCACTATCCTTGTCTATACCATGCATAAAGCACGAGAAAATCGATGGAAAAGCGCGGTCGCACCGTCAATCCAGCTATGCTAATATGCGGCAGTTCAAAATCATCCCTCTTTCCAACTGCCCATGGAAGGAATGGATCGTCGTTTTAGGTGTTGTGGATGAGTGAAAACCCGCTGATGATTGCCCGACCCACCGGAATAAGGCTGGCCCTGACTTTTTACAGCTTTTTTGTGCTGTCTGTTGCCAGTCTGTCCGTAATCAGCCTGTTCCCGTTGGCCCTGCCAATGGCCGCACAGGCCCAGACCATCATCCAGATACAGGCCAAAACCCCGCCTGCTCCTGCCAAACCAGCCCAAAACCAGGATAAAGTGGTGCCGTTCTACCCTCCCGAAACGGTCGAACAATGGGTGGCCAAATACAAAACCAATGGCTGGGCCAAATGCCGGATGTCGGCGATCGACACTTTCAGTGTCACAGCGGGCAAGGCATCGACCGAAGTGTTTGTCGCCATGCGCCAATTGACCGATGGCATGGAAGAAGTCGAAAAACTGCTCGAAGACAGGGGGGTCGACAACAGAACCCGCAAAGCCGCCTTGCAGGCCGAGGCCCATCTGATCTCGGTCATGACGCTGGAGCAAAAAGGCGCCTTGTTCCGGGAATGTGTCCATTCCCTCTGGTGAGCAACTGGAATGATTCGCGCACTGACATGTCAGTCTTGACTCGTGCTGGCTAATTCGTAAACTCCTCCATAAATGTGAATTGAACAAAGCGCGCCTTGTGACATCAGAAGACTAAATCCATTGAATTGTTTTGTCTCAACCTGTCTGAAACAACGGGTGGATAATCGGTCACAGCTTGTATGGACAGGGTCGATAAACCTGCTTATCGTTCAGCGACTAAAGCAATCAATCAACCTGCACCACAAGCAGGGGCACATCATGGAGGAACCCGATGAGCAAGACCACACTATCGCGTCGTACTCTTTTGCAAGGCACCGTGGCCGCTGGTGCCATGTCTGCCTCAGGACTTGGCCTCGCCCCGATGCCCGCATTGGCAGATCCGCAGTGGAAAAAATATGCAGGCACCAAACTTGAAGTCTTGCTGGCCAAGGGCCCGCGCGGCGACAATTTCCAGAAAAACATCAAGGAATTTACCGATCTCACCGGGATCGAAGTGGAATCGGAACAGGTTCCCGAACAGCAACAGCGCCAGAAGGCCGTGATCGAACTGGCTTCCGGCAAACCCAGCTTCGATGTCGTGCATCTGAGCTATCACGTCCAGAAGCGCCAGTTCGAAAAGGGCGGTTGGCTGGCCGATCTGTCGGGCTTCATGAAGGATCCGAACCTGACCGCCTCCGATCTGACCGAAAGCGATTTTTCGGCGGCTGGCCTGAAGTATGCCAAAGATGACAAGGGCCGTCTGTTGTCCCTGCCATGGTCGGTGGATTATTTTATTCTCTATTACAACAAGGAAATGTTCGAGAAGAAGAACATTGCCGTTCCCAAAACCTTCGATGAAATGGTCGTGGCCGCTGAAAAGCTGACCGATCCTGCCGCAGGCACTTTCGGCTTTGTGGGTCGTGGTTTGCGCAATGCCAACATGACCTTGTGGACCAATTTCTTCCTCAATTACGGCGGCGAATTCCTCGATGCCAAGGGCGACATCCTCACCGATGGCCCCGAAGCGGTCGAAGCCACCAAGCTGTACCAGAAGCTGTTGACCAAATATGCGCCTCCCGGCGTATCGGGCTTCAACTGGATGGAATCGATGGCCTCCTTCTCGCAGGGCCGTTCGGCCATGTGGCTGGACGGTGTCGGCTGGGCTCCGCCTCTGGAAGACCCGACAGCCTCGCGCATTGTCGGCAAGGTCGGCTATACCGTTGTGCCTGCAGGCCCCAAAGGCCAGTATTCCGCCACCTATGGCGACGGCATCGGCATTGCGGCCGCTTCCAAGAACAAGGAAGCCGCCTTCCTGCTCTGCCAGTGGGCTGTCTCGAAGAAGCAGGGCGCGCGCCTCTTGCAGGCGGGTGGCGGTGTACCATTCCGCAATTCGATCCTGAACGACCAGGATGTCCGCAACGGCGTGAAACTGCCGAAGGAATGGGTGCAGTCGGTGATCGACTCGGCCAAAATCAGCAAGCTCGGTCTGCCGGTGGTGATTCCTGTCGCCGAATTCCGCGATCTGGTCGGTGCCGGCGTGACGGCAACCCTGTCGGGTGGCGATCCTGCGGCAGAGCTGAAAAAGGCCCACGAACAGTTCCGTCCGATTCTGGAACGCAGCGAAAAATCGTAAGCCTTCCCGCGTCATAGACGTTTCATGACAGCTCCTGTCCCGGTTTCGCGCCGGGGCAGGACGATGACTTCGGATCACATCATGGCAAACCTCGAGACAGCAACTCCTCCGGCGCGCAAGGCTTGGCGCGTGCCCTCATATTGGCCGTTTGTTGTCCCCGCTCTGGTCGTTGTTGCGGGTATCATTGTGTTTCCGTGGCTGTTCACCATCTGGATGAGCATGCATGAATGGAAGGTCGGCGCACCGACCACCTTTGTGGGCTTGGCCAATTACATGCGCCTTCCCACCGATCCGCGCTTTGTCGAGGCGGTGGGTCATACCGTGACCTATACCTTGCTCTCGGTGATTTTGCCGGTGATTTTCGGCACCTTTGCCGCCGTGATTTTCCATCAGAAATTCCCGTTCCGCGGTTTCCTGCGCGGGCTGTTCATCATGCCGATGATGGCGACACCGGTTGCGGTGGCGCTGGTCTGGACCATGATGTTCCATCCCCAACTGGGGGTTCTGAACTACCTTCTATCGATGGTTGGCCTGCCGGCTGAATTGTGGGTCTTCCATCCCGGCTCCGTGATCCCGTCGCTGGTGATGGTTGAAACCTGGCAATGGACCCCGCTGGTGATGCTGATCGTATTGGGCGGCCTGTCGGCCATCCCCAGCGAGCCTTACGAGAGCGCGCGGATTGACGGGGCCAATGCCTGGCAGATGTTCCGCTATATCACCCTGCCGCTGATCACCCCGTTCATCTTTGTCGCCTCGATGATCCGCATGATTGATGCGGTCAAAAGTTTCGACATCATTTTTGCAATCACCCAGGGCGGCCCCGGTTCGGCTTCCGAAACCATCAATCTCTATCTCTACAGCGTGGCCTTTGTTTATTACGATATCGGCTATGGCTCGGCGATTGCGGTGGTGTTTTTTGTGCTGATCGTGGTGCTGGCGGCCATCATGCTCTACATGCGCCAACGCCTCCACTGGAACCAGACAGGGGGTGCGGCATGAAACTGCGGGCGCTTCTCGGCAATCTCGGCCTTGCCTTCGGTGTGCTGATCATCGTGTCACCGGCTATTTTGTTTTTCATCTGGATGGCCTCGCTGTCGGTCAAAATGGAAATCGACAATGCCAGCTATCCGCCGGTGCTGATTCCGACGCAATTTGCGTGGTCCAATTATGCCGCGGTGTTCAATTCCAACCGCTTCACCACCTATTTTTTCAACTCGCTGATTGTGACGGGGTCGGCCACACTGCTGGCTTTGCTGATCGGTGTCCCTGCCGGTTATGGCATTGCGCGGATGCAGGCGCATAAATCCACCATCGTGGTGCTGATTGCCCGTATCACCCCCGGCCTGTCCTATCTGATCCCGTTGTTCCTGCTGTTTCAATGGGTCGGCCTGCTCGGCACGCTGTGGCCGCAAATCATCATCCATCTGGTGGTGACCGTGCCCATCGCGATCTGGATCATGATCGGCTATTTCGAGACAACCCCGATGGAACTCGAAGAAGCGGCGATGATTGACGGCGCGACGCGCTGGCAGGTGTTTCGCCATGTCGCCCTGCCGATTGCCAAGCCGGGCATTGCGGTGGCCTTTATTCTCGCCATCATCTTCTCATGGAACAATTTCGTGTTCGGGATCGTGCTGGCCAGCCGTGGCACCCGGACCTTGCCTGTGGCTGTCTATAACATGATCTCGTTCGATCAATTGAGTTGGGGACCACTGGCCGCGGCCGCTTTGATTGTGACCCTGCCCGTCCTGCTGTTGACGGTCTTTGCCCAACGCCAGATTGTTGCGGGCCTGACCGACGGAGCCGTCAAAGGCGGTTAAGGGTTTTTGGCTAGCCAAGTCTTTAAAACGGGGCTAGCCTGCTCCTCCAGTATCGCGTGGAGGGTGTGTCCGGCGATCACGGGCATGTCTCCCGCTTGATGGAGGTTGCACAATGCCCACCAGATTCGAAATGCCCACCAGACGCGAACATGACCTGATCGGCGATAAGGACGTGCCCAGCAGTGCCTATTATGGCGTGCATACCTTGCGGGCGGTCGAAAATTTTCCGGTCACCGGCACCGCCATCTCGATCTATCCCGATCTGATCAATGCCCTTGCGGCCATCAAGCAGGCGGCGGCCCAGGCGAATTTCCAGCTTGGCCTGCTCGATCACCGGCGGATGCAGGCGATCGAGCAGGCCTGCGAGGAAATCCGGCATGGCCAGTGGCACCAGCATTTTGTCGTGGATGTGATCCAGGGCGGGGCTGGCACGTCGACCAATATGAATGCCAATGAGGTGATCGCCAATCGGGCTTTGGAGATACTCGGCCATGCGCGGGGTGACTACGCCCATTTGCACCCCAACGAGCATGTCAATGCCAGCCAGAGCACCAATGATGTCTATCCGACAGCTTTGAAAATGGCGGCCTTCAGCGGCATCCAGAGCCTGATTGCCGCCATGGGAAGGTTGCGCGAGACCTTTGCCGACAAGGCCGACGAGTTCAAGGATATTCTCAAAATCGGCCGCACCCAATTGCAAGATGCAGTGCCGATGACGCTGGGGCAGGAGTTTCTGACCTATGCCGTGATGCTGGGCGAGGACGAGGAGCGCTTGCGCGAAGCCTCGATGCTGATTTGCGAAATCAATCTCGGTGCCACAGCCATCGGCACCGGCATCACCACCCATCCCGATTATGCCGCCAAAGTCTGCGAGGCCTTGCGCACCATCACCGGCCTGCCCCTGATCACCGCCCCCAATCTGGTCGAGGCGACACAGGATTGCGGGGCCTTTGTCCAATTATCGGGCGTGTTGAAGCGGGTTGCCGTCAAACTCTCCAAAACCTGCAATGATTTGCGCCTGCTCTCTTCGGGGCCGCGTGCCGGATTCGGAGAAATCAATCTGCCCGCCATGCAGGCCGGTTCCAGCATCATGCCGGGCAAGGTCAATCCGGTGATCCCCGAAGTGGTCAACCAGATTGCCTTCGAGGTGATCGGCAATGATGTCACGGTCAGTTTCGCCGCCGAAGCCGGACAGTTGCAGTTGAATGCTTTCGAGCCGATTATCGCCCATAGCCTGTTCAAAAGCGTCACCCATTTGCGCAACGGGTGCGATATTCTTGCCAGCCGATGCGTGCGCGGCATTACCGCCAATCGTGACCGCCTGCAACACATCGTCGCCCATTCGATTGGCATCGTCACCGCCCTCAATCCCTATATCGGCTATGACAATGCCACCAAACTGGCGCAGGAGGCGCTGGCCACCGGCGGCAGTGTCTATGATCTGGTGCTGGCGCACCGGTTGCTGACCAAAGAGCAACTCGACGATATATTGCGGCCAGACATGCTGACCCAACCGCGCAGGATCTGAGTGCCTAAGCCCCGACAAAGCGCCGGATGGTGACCCCTTCGCCTTCCAGTGCGGCGCGGACCTTGCGGGCCATATCCACCGCATGGGCACTGTCCCCGTGCACACAGATGGAGTCGGCGGCCAGTTTGACCGGCGCACCGTCCAGCGTCGGCATCAGGCCGGTTTTGAGAAAATCGACCAGCCGTTGCGCGGCAAAATCCGCATCCGTCACCATGGCCCCTTCCAGAGCACGCGAGACCAGACGGCCTTTGGATGTATAGGCGCGATCGGCAAAAATTTCGGAATAGACGGTCATGCCATTCTTGCGGGCCAATTGTTCCAGCACCGTCCCGGAAATGGCCAGAATGGGCAGATCGGGAGCCACAGCCCTGGAGGCATTGATCAGGGCTTGGGCCACGCCTTCATCATCCATCGCCTGATTGGCAATCGCCCCGTGCGGCTTCATATAGGTCACTTCAGAACCGACAAGCGCCGCAATCCCCAGCAGGGAGCCGATCTGTACGGCGGTGAAGCGTTCGATCTCGCCCAGCGTATACGGAATAATCCGTCGCCCGAACCCCTCGCGGTCCGGATAGCCCGGATGCGCGCCGACGCTGACGCCCTTTTGCTTGGCCAGCGTCAGGGTTCTGAACATGGTTTCGGGATCGCTGGCATGTCCGCCGCAGGCAACATTGGCGCTGGTGACAATGCCCAGCACCGCCTGATCATCACCCATGGTCCACGGACCAAAACTTTCGCCGAGGTCGGAATTCAGATCAATCGATTTCATCATTGTCTCCAGTCTGTGCATACAAGGCTAGGTCAGGGCAGGATCGAGCGCATTGGTGGCATGGCCCGCCAGATTACCTGCCAGCAAGGCTTCCGATGAGAGGCTCCCGCCGCCAAGCTGTTCGACACGCTGTGGCAAGGCGGCAATCATCCGGGCCTGCTCCCGCGCCAATGCCTGCGCCTCGTCAATCGGAATGGCCTGAAAGCGGATCACGCCCCCCACCGGTGTCTGGGCCGCGCGCCCCAGATCGGCGGTGATCACGGTGGCGATCTTGGGATAGCCGCCGGTGGTGCCGCGCTCGGCCAGCAACAACAGCGGTTGTCCGGTGCCGGGAATTTGCACCGTGCCATTGGCGATCCCGTCCGATACGATATTGGCCGTGCGCGCATGGGCCAGCGGCGGGCCTTCCAGCCGATAGCCCATCCGGTCGGATGTAGCCGAAATGGTCCATGGCGTGGCCTGGAATTGGGCAATGGTTTCTGCGGTGAAAAAATCATCCTGCGGACCCAGGACGCAACGGATCGGCCCATCCGGCAGTGCCGGCGCGGGCAAGCGGCGCTCGCCCTCCATCACGCTGGCATGGCCGACCTCAAGCTGGTCGCCGCCTTCCAGCGGACGGGCAAACGGACTGCCGAGCCCCGCCCGCCGATGCACCGAGAAACTGCCGAAGGTCGGGGTGCCGACGATGCCACCCTCGATCGCCAGATAGCTGAACACGCCACCTCTGGCCGCCCGGATCATGACGCTTTCGCCCTCGGCCAGACAGAAGCTCTCGTTCATGGCCACGGCCTGCCCGCGCAGGCTGATGCCGCGCATGGCACCCGACACAGCCAGACGGATTGTCCCTTCCTTGGCTTTGATCTTGATCGGCAACGGACCCAGTTCGATCAACGGGGCGTGCCAGTCCTGCCCGACCAGCGCATTGGCATAGGCCAGCCCGACACGATCCATCGCCCCCGTTGTGCCCAAACCGTAACGCAAGGCCCCGTAACGGCCGAAATCCTGTACCGATGTGGCCGGTCCGACCTCCTCGATCAAAAGAATACTCATGCCGCCACCTCATCGGTGATGACCAGTTCGGCAATCCATTCTCCGGCTTCGGCCGCCTCCTCCATCATGGCCCAATCGGAGCGGGGCATGGCGTAAAAGCTCAAGGCATCGCCCGGCTCGATCAAAAACATCTGCGCGCGGGTCGGGTGATAACTGCGCATCGGTGTGCGGCCCAAAATATGCCAACCGCTCGGAGCCTCGATACATTGGATTCCGGCCTGCACCCCGCCGATCATCACAGCACCGGCAGGAGTGACCAGACGCGGCTCGTCACGGCGCGAGGTGGCAATGGTTTGGTCAAGCCCGCCCAGATAGGCAAAGCCCGGCATGAAGCCCAGCATATAAACGCGATAATCACCCGCACAATGGCGGCGCACCACCTCGTCGGCGGTCAATCCCTTGCCTTTGGCGACTTCCTCCAGATCGATGCCGAAATCCTCGCCATAGACCACCGGCACCCGCCAGCGGCGCGGCGATTTCGGCTTGGGTCCGGCCTGTTGCGCCAGTTCCCGCAAAAGACCGGAAATCGAATTGAAATCGGTGACCACAGGATCATAGGTCACAAACAGCGAGCGATAGGTCGGGATGGTTTCCTGCAAGCCGGCGACATCATGGGCTTTGAGTGCATCGTCAAGCCCCAGCACCAGTGCATTGAGGTGAGGGTCGACCGTATCGCCGAATTCGACAGTCAGGGCGGCATCGCCGCAGGGCAGAATCCGCAAAGCGGCAGAAGACGACATGGCACAGCCCCGATGATCAACCACTCCCCGATGCATGACGCACCGGAGCATCGCAGTCGATCACGTCTCGGCTTGCGCTTCAATCCCTTTCGCGCTGTCGATCAGAGGGAAATGCTCAACAACAGCACACCCATGGCCGCACGATAGACCACGAAGGGCCAGGTCGACATCCGCTCGAAAAAGCGCAACAAACCCCAGACTGCCGCAAAGGCCGAAATCGTGCCGCACAGCAAGCCCACGCCCAGCACCGACCAGGCATGGGCATCCAGTCCCGCATGGGTCAGCACCCAGATTTCCTTCAGACCCGCCAATGTGATGGCCGGAAGCCCCAACAGAAACGACAGCCGCGCCGCATCCTCGCGGTTGAAACCGAGCAACAAGCCTGCCGTGAGCGTCGAACCGGAGCGCGACACACCGGGGATCAAGGCCCCGACCTGTGCAAGCCCCACCAGCATCAGATCCAGCATGGTAAAGCCCGACAGATCGCGCTGGCGCGAGCCGCGCCATTCGGCAAGAGCCATCAATCCTGCCATGAGCAGGCATGACGCGCCGATCACCGGCAGGGTCCTGAGCGGTGTATCGCAGGTGTTGAGCAATTTCGACATGGCAATGCCCACCACACCGATGGGGATGGTGGCCAGCCCGATACCGAACACGAAGCGGAACGAGGGATGGTCATATTGCCTATGCACCAGAGCCCGCACCGACGAGGTGGTCAGGCTGGCAATATCGCCCCAGAAATAGGTGATCACAGCGCCAAGGGCCGCCAATTGCATGGCGGCGGAAAAAGCCGAGCCGGGATCTTGCCAGCCCAGAAAATGCGGGACAATCCGCATATGGGCCGTGGAGGAAATCGGGAGCAGTTCGGTGACGCCCTGCACCACTCCGAGAATGGCCGCTTCGGTATAGCCAAGCGTGGCGAAGCCGACATCAATGCCTTCACTACACGCATTCGCCATCGCACTGTCCTTTGTCCTGTGACTGCCAGATCCACTTCTATGTCAGCGAATCTTACCAAATGCTTGCTTATTCACGACCAACCAGCGTTCAAATTCCGACAAGGCGGGACACCGGAAGTCGGCCCCTCTTCAGAGCGGGTCGGTCGAATGGATCTGCAAGGCTTCGAGAAAACGCGATACCATATTATAGGCGGCGATGGTGGCTGTGAGCTCGACAATGCCTGTCTCGTCGAAAAAGCCCCTGACATCCGCAAAAACCGGATCGGAGACATGGATCTCTTTGGTCATGGCATCGGTATAGGCCAGCACCGCGCGTTGCATGGGCGAAAAAAGTGGTGACGGGACCCAGTCATCCAGCGCATCAAGCTGGCCCTGTGTCATGCCTTCTTTCAAGGCAATCGGCGCATGCTGTTGCGCTTCGTAAGGCGCGCCGTTGAGATGGGCAATGCGCATGATCACCATTTCGCGGACATCGCCCGCCAGTCCGGCTTTTTGCCGGATCGCGGTCAGATAGTTCAACCAGCCTTCCCCGATGGGCGCGGAATGAAGCAACATGGCATAAAGATGCAATACGCCGCCACGTTCGCGGGTGATGCGGTCCACGAGAGCCTGTCGGTCGGGACGGTTGCTGTCGGCGTAAGGAATACGGGCCACGCGGAACACTCCACAGCATCGAATGGGCAAATCAAAACGGGACAACAAAAAATGGCAGGGTTATCCCTGCCATATCTCTGATCAATTATCGAGGAAACTGCGCAATTTGCGCGAGCGCGAGGGATGCTTGAGCTTGCGCAGGGCCTTGGCCTCGATCTGGCGGATACGTTCGCGGGTCACCGAGAATTGCTGGCCGACTTCTTCCAGTGTGTGGTCGGTGTTCATGCCGATGCCAAAGCGCATGCGCAACACGCGTTCCTCGCGCGGGGTCAAGGAGGCCAGCACACGGGTAGTGGTTTCGCGCAGGTTCGATTGAATGGCGGCATCAATCGGCAGGATCGCGTTCTTGTCCTCGATGAAATCGCCCAGATGCGAGTCTTCCTCGTCCCCGATCGGGGTTTCGAGAGAGATCGGCTCCTTGGCGATTTTCAACACCTTGCGGACCTTTTCCAGAGGCATGGCCAGCTTTTCGGCCAATTCCTCGGGGGTCGGCTCGCGACCGATTTCATGCAACATCTGGCGCGAGGTGCGCACGATCTTGTTGATCGTTTCGATCATATGCACCGGGATGCGAATGGTGCGCGCCTGGTCAGCGATCGAGCGCGTGATGGCCTGGCGGATCCACCATGTGGCGTAGGTTGAGAATTTAT
>CANGOE010000065.1 GCA_947455455.1 Hyphomicrobiales bacterium | reverse complement strand
GATGATGAGAATCTTGTCGTGGCTATGATCTGTCATACATCCACGGTTAAGCTATCCTTGCGCGCCTCTCAAGACCGATGCTGCAAGATCGCGATAAAAAATCCATCTGTTTCACAGCGTTTCGGGCTTAACAGCAATCCGGTCCCACGGGCGGAGCGGAAGCGTGCCAGCTCCGGCAGGCCGGCCTGTTCGGCCACCTGCTCGGCAGGCACCACGTAATAGTCATAGGTGCGCTCCAGAAACCCTTCCACCGCGCCGTCATTTTCGGCGGGCAACAGCGAACAGGTGATATAGGCAATGCGCCCACCCGGTTTGACGTAGCGTGCGGCGCGATCCAGCACCAAAGCCTGATCCTGGATCCGGTCATCGAGGCTGACCGGACGCATGCGCCATTTGGCATCGGGGTGCCGCCGCCATGTGCCCGTGCCCGAACAAGGCGCATCCACCAGCACCAGATCGGCCTGTTGCTCCAGCCCTTTGAGCGGTTCGTCATCCTTGCCCTTGGGGCCACGGACATCGGCAATGGTCACGCCGGCCCGCTTCAACCGCTCGAAAATCGGAGCCAGACGGCGCTTGTCGCTGTCTGTGGCAATGATGGTGCCGTGATTGTGCATTTGCGCCGCCAGAGCCAGCGTCTTGCCGCCTCCGCCCGCGCAGAGGTCGATCACCTCCTGCCCCTGCTTGGCACCCGCCAGCAAGGCCACCAGTTGCGAGCCTTCATCCTGGATTTCGATCATGCCCTTCTGGAAAATCGGCTCGGCCTGCACCGAAACAGCGCGGCCATCGGCGCGTGGCGGGATCCGGATGCCGATCGGCGACAGGGCGCTGGGCTGTGCGCCCAAATGCTCCAACTCGGCCAAAGCCGAGGCGCGATCACCCAACAGGGTGTTGACACGGATATAAAGCGGCGCACGCTTGGTCATCGCCGACAATTCGTCGACGCGGCCTTCGCCGAAGGCTTCGGAAAAGGCACTGTCAAGCCAGGCGGGATAATCGCCGATCACCGGATCGGGCGCGCCCTTCAGGCTGGGCTTGTCGAGGGTGGCCCGCTCTTTGTCGGTCAAAGGCTCGGGCGCGAACCGCTCGCCGGTGCACAGAGCATTGATTTGCTCGACATCCATGCCGTCACGCAGGCGCAAGGCCCCCAGCACCAGCGCGCGCGGCTTGGTCGAGCCCGTGATATGGGCGGCAGAGGCACGGCGGCGCAAGGTGTCATAGACCAGCACGGCAATCGCGGCACGGTCTCCCGATCCGGCAAAGCGGTGCGACAGGCCCCAATCCTTGAGCACATCATTGGCCGGACGCTTGCGCGCTTCGATATCAGCCATGATTTCAATGGCGGCAGACAGGCGGGCGGCTGGTGTCATGGCCGAAAGACCTTTTCAAAATGTGTCAGAGCAGGAAACCATCAAACAGAAGGGGCCAGACAGATCCGGCCCCGCTCTCATAGCATGGTTGCATCGGTTTGCCGCTGTTTATCCGCGGGTCGGATAATTCGGGCTTTCGCGGGTGATCGTCACATCATGGACATGGCTTTCGCGCAAGCCCGCCGAGGTGATGCGGACGAATTGCGATTTCTCGCGCAATTCGGTCAGGGTCTTGGCTCCCACATAGCCCATCGCGGCACGCAAGCCACCGGCCAACTGGTGGATCACCGCGCCAACCGGTCCTTTGTAAGGCACCTGGCCTTCAATGCCTTCGGGCACCAGTTTCAGCGCGTCCTTGATGTCCTGCTGGAAATAGCGATCGGCCGAACCCCGCGCCATTGCCCCGACCGAGCCCATGCCGCGATAGGCTTTGAACGAACGCCCCTGATACAGGAACACTTCGCCGGGACTTTCATCGGTCCCCGCCAACAGCGAACCGACCATGGCCACTTCGGCCCCCGCCGCCAGCGCCTTGGCCAGATCGCCCGAAAACTTGATCCCGCCATCGGCAATCACCGGCACATCGAGCTTATGGGCGGCCTCGGCCGAGTCCATGATGGCGGTCAATTGCGGCACGCCGACACCGGCGACGATGCGGGTTGTGCAGATCGAGCCGGGTCCGATCCCGATTTTGACCGCATCAGCCCCTGAATCGATCAAGGCACGGGTGCCTTCGGCTGTCGCCACATTGCCGGCGATGACCTGCACATTGTTGGAGATTTTCTTGATCCGCAGAACCGATTCCAGCACGCGCTGGGAATGGCCATGCGCGGTGTCGACCACCAGCACATCAACGCCCGCATCCATCAGGGCTTCGGCACGGGCAAAGCCCAAATCGCCGACTGTGGTGGCCGCGGCCACCCGCAAGCGGCCCTGCTCGTCCTTGGAGGCCATCGGATGGGTGACCTGATTTTCCATATCCTTGACGGTGATCAGACCGATACAGCGATAGTCATCATCCACCACCAGCAATTTCTCGATGCGGTACTGGTGCAACAGCTTTTTGGCTTCTTCCTGCGAGACGCCGTCACGCACCGTGATCAGGCGTTCTTTGGTCATCAATTCCGAGACTTTTTGTTGCGGATTGGTGGCAAAGCGCACATCGCGATTGGTCAAAATCCCCAGCAACTTGCCCGGCGCGCCCGGTGCGGCCTC
Organism: Hyphomicrobiales bacterium; assembly: GCA_947455455.1. Lineage (GTDB taxonomy): Bacteria > Pseudomonadota > Alphaproteobacteria > Rhizobiales > Beijerinckiaceae > CAIYZJ01. The sequence continues at coordinate 10,698 of CANGOE010000065.1, read as the reverse complement.
ACCCACCACCGGAATCCCCGAAATGCCGTGGTTTTTCATCAATTCGAATGCATCGGCCAGACTGGCATCCGGTCCGATCGTCACCGGATTGATCACCATGCCGCTCTCGTATTTTTTGACGCGCCGCACTTCGGCGGCCTGTTCATGCGGTTCCAGATTGCGGTGGATCACCCCGATCCCGCCCAGTTGCGCCATGGCAATCGCCAGCCGCGCTTCGGTCACCGTGTCCATCGCCGCTGAAATGATGGGGAGATTCAGGAAAAGCGACCGCGTCAGGCGCGTGCGCACAGTCACCTCGCTCGGCATCACTTCGGAATGGCCGGGCTGCAACAGCACATCGTCAAAAGTCAGGGCTTCACGGATGGGAGAGCGATAGGCTGGCATGACCAACTCCTGCGTTGAGAGAGAGGCACGCTGTGACAGGCACAGCATGGGGGTTGGCGCGTGCTGTTAGCACGTTCTTGCCGGATTCGGAAATGTTCCTAGGCAAAAACCGCAAGCCGAAAGCCGGCTCAGCTCTGCCTGTCCACAGGTGCGGGGACCGGATCATTGAGCGAGCGGCCGCGGAAACCGGTGGCCAGCACATAGAGCTCAGATGAATCCGCACGGCTGGCCGAGGGTTTGACATGGCGCACAATGGCAAAATCACGCTTCAAATCATTCAGAAGCGCGGTTTCCATGCCCCCTTGAAACACTTTGGCGACAAAAGCCCCCTTGGGAGCCAAAACCTGACGGGCAAATTCCACCGCCAGTTCGGCCAATCCGATGATCCGCAGATGGTCGGTTTTCTTATGCCCTGTGGTATTGGCAGCCATGTCGGACATGACCACATCGGCCTCGCCGCCCAGCATGTGCATCAACCGTTCGGGCGCATCGAGATCGTTGAAGTCCATCACCTGAAATTGCACACCGGGGATGGTGTCGATATCGAGCAGATCGATCCCGATGACCTTGCCCTGCCCCTCTTCGGACCTGACCCGTTTGGCCGCCACCTGCGCCCAACCGCCCGGTGCGGCCCCCAGATCGACGACACGGCCACCCGGCTTGAACAGGTGGTAGCGGTCATCGATCTCCAGAATTTTGAAAGCCGCCCGCGAGCGGTAGCCCTCGCGCTTGGCACGCGCCACATAGGGATCGTTGAGCTGGCGTTCCAGCCAGCGGGTCTGCGATGTCGTGCGCTTTCTGGAAGATTTGACGCGCTGTTTCAGCGAGCGTCCACCTTCGCGTCCCGAACCTTCAGTGCTCACGCGCTTGTCCTCTGTTTCGGCCAAACCCCGTCAGCCATCATCATGCCGATCAACAGGCCTTCTCTCAAGCCGCGATCGGCAATCCGGAGACGTTCCGAGGGGAACAGGCCGCGAATGGCATCGAGAATGGCACAGCCTGCCAGTACCAGATCGGCCCGCTGGTGGCCGATGCACGGATTGGCGGCACGCTGGCGATAGGTCATATCGACCAGCGAATTGATGGTGGCGCTAATGGCCTCATCCGACAGCCACAAACCGTCGATCCGGCGGCGGTCATAGCGGCGCAAGCCCAGATGCACCCCGCCCAGCGTGGTCACCGTGCCGGACGTGCCCAACAGATGGAACCGCCCGTCGGCGCGCTGTTGGGCCAAGCCTTGGGCAAATTCGCCCAGATGTCCGGTCACCTCGGCAACCATCCTGTCATAAAGCGCGCGCGAAACCTCGATCCCGCCATGGCGTTCGGACAGGGTCACGACCCCCCACGGGATTGAAATCCAGGATCGGATCCGTTGGGCCACATCGCGTTCGCCGCTCGGATCGCTTTCCAGCCACACCACTTCGGACGAGCCGCCGCCAATATCGAACAGGACCACGCCGTCATCACGCGGATCGGCCAGTTCGAGACAACCGGCCGCGGCCAGTTGGGCCTCGGTCTCGCGGGTGACGATTTCCAGTGTCAGGCCGGTTTCGCGCTCGACGCGATCCAGAAACTCGACCCCGTTGACGGCGGTACGACAAGCCTCGGTCGCAATCAGGCGGGACCGCTCGACCGTGCGTGCCGACATGCGTTCCGCACAAATTTTCAGGGCCTCGATGGTCCGGCGGATTGCCTGTTCACTCAAACGGTTGGAGCGGGTAATGCCCTCACCCAACCGGACAATCCGCGAAAAAGCCTCCACCACCCTGATGCCATGGCCGGACGGCCTCGCAAACAGCAGGCGGCAGTTATTGGTGCCCAGATCAAGCGCGGCATAGACCGGACGCTTGCGGCACTCCTCATAAGGCAGATCATCATGCGGGTCGGAACCCGTCAAACCCGCGCCACGTCCGGACCCGGTCTGGCTGGCGGCAGAGATAGACGTGTCATTGGCTCGTGTGTGAGAGCTATTCTGTGTTCCGTTATCCGTATCCGTTGATGATCCCGTTTTAGTCCCAATCCTGTTCATGACCTCAGTGTAGCACGAAGAAGCCCAAGAAAAAGCCGCCAAGGCCCCTGAATGGCAATATTTCTTCACACGACCGCTGATCAAGGCCGCCCAAACGAAAAAAGGGAGCCTTGAAACAGGCTCCCTTTGGTTCGATGACGGTCCGAAAACTCAGGATTTAGGCGAGTTGGACGTGGGGATTGCCACAGGTGAAGGCACCAGAGTGGCATGATCCTGTTCGGCTTCGGCCTCTTGCAAAGCGCGCTTGACCTCGCCCCGCTTCATCCAGGCCTCGACCTTGTCGAGATAGTAATAGACCACCGGCGTGATGTAGAGCGTCAGCACCTGCGAGAAAATCAGGCCGCCGACCACGGCAATGCCCAAAGGCTGGCGCAGTTCCGAGCCCGCACCCGCCCCCATGGCAATCGGCAGAGTGCCCAGCAACGCGGCAAAGGTGGTCATCATGATCGGGCGGAAGCGCAACAGAGCCGCATCGCGGATGGCTGTGGCGGCATCGGCCCCCTCGCGCCGTCTTTCCTGTGCGAAATCCACCATCATGATGGCGTTTTTCTTCACAATCCCGATCAGCATCAAAATACCGATAATGGCGATCACCGACAGATCCATGCCATAGATCTGCAAGGCGATCAGCGCCCCCAGACCCGCCGAAGGCAGGCCGGACAGAATCGTGATGGGATGGATAAAGCTCTCGTAGAGCACACCCAGCACGATATAGATCACCAGCACCGCCGCCAGAACCAGCAAGCCCTGCCCCTTCAAAGCATCCTGGAACAATTGCGCCGAACCGGTAAAGCCGGTGGTAATCGAGGCCGGCAAACCAACCTCACGCTCGGCCCGACGGATCGAGTCAACCGCCTCGCCCAAGGAGGTGCCCGGCGGGACGTTGAAGGCAATCGTCACAGCCGGTTGTTGCGACTGGCGGTTGACCGACAAGGGACCGATCTTGCGGCTCAATGTCGCCACCGCATCGAGCGGCACATTCTGCCCGTTGGCTCCTTTGATGAACAGGCGCGCCAGCGCGGTCGGATCATTCTGGAAGCCACGATCGGCCTCCAAAATCACCTGATAATCGTTGGATGGCGTATAGATCGTCGAAATCTGGCGTGATCCAAAGGCACTGTAGAGCTGTTGCCGGATCTGATCGGCCGTAATGCCGAAGCTGGCGGCCCGTTCGCGGTCGATATCGACAAACACCTGCGGATTGGCAATTTCGAGATCGCTCACGACATCGCGCAATTCGGGCAACTTGGACAAAGTCGCCTGCATGGTCGGGGCGGCCTGATACAAGGCGTTAATGTCCGTGCTCTGCAAGGTATACTGATATTGGGCACGCGACTGGCGACCGGCATTCAGATTGATGTTCTGGACCGACTGGAACACGATCGACACGTTCGGAATCCCTGCCGTGGCACGCCGCAAGCGGGCGATGACCTTGGGCGCGGGATCGCGTTCTTCGATCGGTTTGAGCTGGATGAACATGAAGCCCTGATTGGTGGTCCCGAACGCGCCGACATTGCCGTTGAGATATTCGACCGCCGGATCTTTGCGGATAATATCCATCAGAGCGGTCTGGCGGGCGGCAAAGGCATCAATCGAGGTATCGGGCGGGCCCAAAGTGGCGGCGCGCAACAAGCCGGTATCCTCTTGCGGGAAAAAGCCCTTGGGAATGACGCTATACAGATAGCCGCTGGCGACGATGGATGCCAGCGTGAAGCCGATCACCCACATGCGGCGGGCCAGCAGAAAATCGAGTGACACCCGATAGGCGGTCAGCATCCCGTCGAACCCGCGATCGACGATGCGGCCGAATGTGGTGACTTTCTCGTGATCATGGCTGGTCAGAATACGGGCGCACAGCATCGGGGTCAGCGTCAGGGAGACGAAACCCGACACGAGAATGGCGACCGAAATACAGACCGCGAATTCACGGAACACGCGCCCGACAACGCCGCTCATGAAAAACACCGGAATGAACACCGCCACCAGTGACAGCGTGATCGACACGATGGTGAAGGAGATTTCCCGCGAGCCGATCAACGAGGCTTTGAAGGGCCGTTCGCCCAATTCGATATGCCGGACGATATTTTCCAGCATCACAATCGCGTCATCGACCACGAAGCCGACCGAGAGGGTCAGGGCCAGCAGGGAAATATTGTCGATCGAATAGCCGAACAGATACATCGCCGCAAACGTGCCGACCAACGACACAGGCAGGGCCAAAGTCGGGATGATGGTGGCGGTAAACGACTTCAGGAAGATGAAAATCACCGCGATCACCAGCACGATCGACAGCACCAAAGTCAGCTTCACATCATGCACAGCTTCGCGGATCGGGATCGAGCGGTCATTGAGCACATGCAGATTGATGGAGGCCGGCAACTGGTCGCGATACAGCGGTATACGCGACCGGATCGCATCCACCACTTCCACCGTATTGGCATCGGACTGGCGGAACACCGCCAGAATCAGCGAGCGGTCATTGTTGTACCAGCTGGCTGTCTGGTCGTTTTCGACCGAATCTTTCACAGTCGCGATGTCTTCGAGCCGCACGGGCACGCCGTTTTTGGAAGACACGATCAGCGGGCGGTAATCGGCGGCCGCTGTCAACTGGCCGGAGGCTTCAATCGTCACGCGCTGGTTTTGCCCCAGCAGGGAGCCGGTCGGCTGGTTGGAATTGGCCGCGGCAATGGCCGCACGGATATCGGCAAATGACAGGCCACGCGCCGAGACTTCCTCGGGATTGGCCATGATACGGACCGCATATTTCTGGCCGCCGTAAATATTGACCTGCGCCACGCCGGGAATTTGCGAGACCTGCTGTTGCAGGATCGTTTCGGAATAATCCTGCACCCGCGACAAAGGCAGGGTCTGCGAGGTGACGACCAGAAACAGGATCGGCTGATCGGCCGGATTGACCTTGCGGAAGCTCGGCGGATTGGGCAGATCGGCCGGCAGTCGGCGCGCGGCCGAACTGATCGCGGCCTGCACATCCAGCGCCGCCCCGTCGATATTGCGATCCAGATCGAATTGCAAAGTGATCGAGGTACTGCCGACCGTCGAGGTCGAGGTCATGGCCGTAATGCCGGAAATCGTCGAGAACTGGCGTTCCAGCGGTGCGGCCACCGAAGCCGCCATGGTTTCAGGGCTGGCACCGGGAAGCTGGGCCTGCACATTGATGGTAGGGAAATCGACGCGCGGCAAGGCCGCCACCGGCAATTGCCGATAGGCGAACATCCCGAAGACGATGAAACTGAGCGTAATCAGTGTCGTCATCACCGGACGACGGATACAGGCCTCTGGAAGCGACATCAGGAAGCTCCCTTTTTCTGCTCGGCTCCGGCAGGCGCTTGGCCGCCACCGCCACCACCACCGCCGCGCTGTTCGACCTTCACGCCATCGGTGATCAGCAGTTGACCATCGGTCACCACTGTTTCCTCGCCGGTCAGGCCTTCGGAAATCACTGCAAACTGATCAATGATCCGATCCACGGTGACGGAACGCACTTTGGCAACGCCTTGTTCGACGGCAAAGACAAATGTGCCCTTTTGCCCCGTTTGCACGGCAGAGCGCGGCACCACCACGGCATTGTTCTCGACCTTGAAGATCACCCGCACATTGCACAACAGGCCGGGCCACAGGCCTTCATCCTTGTTATCGAATTCGGCGCGAACGGTCAGCGTGCCGCTGGCGGCATCAACCGCATTGTCGAGCACCGAAATCCGGCCCTCGAAACTGCGCTTGCTCCCTTGCGGGGTTACCATCACCGAAGCTGTTGCCTCTTTGCCCGCCTCTTTGAGCGACATGATGTAGCGTTGCGGCACGGCAAAGGCCACATAGATGGGCGAGGTTTGGTTCAAGGTTGCCAAGGGCACACTGGCATCGCCGGTTTTGGCGATATTGCCCTCTTTCAGAGCCGCTACGCTCATACGGCCATCAATCGCCGCGCGGATTGTGTAATAGCTCAGGGACACCCGCAGATTGTCCAGTGCGGCCTGATCGGCCTGAATTTGCGCGGCAAAGGCCGCAACCTGTGTCTTGCTGTTTTCCAGATTGAGGCGGGAACCGGAATCGCTGGCAATCAACTGCTCGTAGCGCTTCACATCGCGCTGGGCTTGCTCGAATTGGGCCGCCGAACGAGCCAGATTGCCTTCAGCCTGCTTGATCTGGGCCTCGATCCCGCGTGAGTCGAGCCGGAACAGCACATCGTTTTTCTTGACCAGCGCGCCATCGGCAAAGGCCACTTCGATGATCTGGCTTTCCACCCGCGAGCGCAAAGTCACAGTCGACAGGGCCTGCACCGTGCCGATCGTATCGAACCGCACCGGCATAGCGCGGCGCTCGGCCTTGCCCAAGGCAACAGGAACTGTCCTCGGTGCGGCCCCCGAACTCTGGGCCGGAGGCGCATTCTGCGCCAGCACCGGGGTTGTCAAAGCCCCTCCCACAGCAAAACCGGCCCCCAACAAGGCCGCGACAATCACCGATTGCTTATACATTCAACACGTCCCAGATTCCGAAAATCACCGCGAATGCATCTGATATACCAGAAGCCGCAAGGGGCTGTCGACAGTAATCCTTGGGCAATCGAAGGGCCCTGAAATCTAAGTAAACAGCCCAACTCAATGGCAAATCCGAAGGGTGCCTAATGATTGTGCTGGTGATCCCACGGATTGATCAACTGGAGCTGTTCGGCTTACTGCATGTATTTGAAATTTGGCTGGGGGACCTGGATTCGAACCAAGATTGACGGAGTCAGAGTCCGTAGTTCTACCGTTGAACTATCCCCCAACAGGAGCATGTCGGTTGCCCCGTGATGTTGGTGAAAACATCTAGAGGCCGCTCATTAGCGAAACAGGGGCGGTTTGACAAGCCCCTAACGGTGATCTTTGTGTTTTTGGCGCATAAAAGCCGTGTCAGGGGCGCGCCGCTTGCCCCCTCTGGCTGTCAGATCTGATGGAGAAAGCGGGCAGACCGGCGGCTTGCCTCTTCCCGTCTTCAGTTGATCTGGGAATAATTTGCAAAAAACATAGCGGCTATGCGGCTCGATCACAGGATCTGGGCAATCCATGCTTTGCAAATCCCGTATGATCCATAGAGAATACCACGTCGGCATTGTATATGTGTCAATGCCCCACTTGAATTTCGACAGCAGGAACAGCCCCATATGACCATCCAGCTTGATCCAGCCGCCCTTGGTATCCAGAAATTCGGCATCGGCCAGCCTGTCAGGCGCAGTGAGGATCCCGCCCTGTTGCGCGGGGAAGGCCGTTATTCGGATGATGTGAACCTGCCCGGCCAGCTCTATGGTGTCATGGTGCGTTCGCCGATTGCCCATGGTGTGCTTAAAGGCATTGAAACGGCCGATGCCATGGCTGTTGCCGGCGTGGTGGCGATTTATACCGCCAAGGACCTGAATGAGCGCGGCTATGGCCCGATCCGCTGTGTCCTGCCCTTTACCAATGCCGACGGCTCGCCGATGTTGCGCACGCAACGTCTGGCACTGGCCGATGACAAAGTACGCTATGTCGGCGATCCGGTGGCGATGGTGGTGGCCAAAAGCCACCGCGCGGCCATTGATGCGGCCGAAGCGGTGCGGCTCGATCTCGAAGCCCTGCCCACCGTCACCGATGCCCGCGAGGCCGTCAAAGCGGATGCCCCGCAACTTTACGAGGATGTCCCCCGCAATGTCGCGCTGGATTTCGGCTTCGGAGACATGAAAGCCGTCAATGCGGTGTTCGAGACAGCGGCCCATGTGACACGACTGGAACTGGTCAACAACCGCATCGTGGTGGCGGCAATGGAGCCTCGCGCCGCTGTCGCCGATTACGACAGAAAATCGGGCCGTTTTTCCATCCATGCCAATTCGCAAGGCGTGTTCGGCATGCGCGCCAATCTGAGTGCGGTGCTGGGTGTGACACCCGACAAGGTGCATGTGCAAACCGGCAATGTCGGCGGCTCGTTCGGCATGAAGATTTCGGTATTCCCCGAATATATCTGCCTGTTGCATGCCACGCGGGAATTGGGCAAGCCGGTGAAATGGGCCGACCGCCGGTCCGACAGCTTCCTGTCGGATTTCCATGGACGCGACAGCGCTGTCGAAGCCGAACTGGCGCTGGACAGCAAAGGCCATTTTCTGGCGATCCGCATTGAAGGCTACGGCAATCTGGGCGGCTATATGTCCCCCTTCGGACCGATGATGCCGACTCTCAACATCGTCAAGAACATGCTGAGTGTCTACAAAACCCCGCTGATTGCCGCCCATATCCGTTGTGCCTTCACCAATACGGTCCCGACCGCCGCCTATCGCGGCGCGGGCCGTCCGGAAGGCAATTATTATATGGAACGGTTGATCGAACAGGCCGCCCGCGAGACGGGAATTTCTTCCACCACCTTGCGCAAGCGCAACCATGTCAAACCTAACCAATTGCCATTCAAAACCCCGGCGGGCACCTTGTATGATTCCGGCGAATTTACTGCCGTGCTCGATCAGGCCTTGGCGCAGGCCGATGTCGCTGGCTTCAAGAAACGGCGGCTCGACAGCCGCAAAAAAGGCCTGTTGCGCGGTTTGGGGATCGGCCAATATCTCGAAGTCACCGCCCCGCCGATGAACGAAATGGGCGGAATCCATTTTGAAAAGGACGGCACCATCACTTTGCTGACTGGCACGCTCGATTTCGGGCAAGGCCACTCCACCGCCTTTGCGCAAGTGGTTGTGCAAAAGCTCGGCGTGCCGTTCGAGGCCATCCGGCTGGTGCAAGGCGACAGCGACAGGCTGATTGCGGGTGGCGGCACCGGCGGCTCCAAATCCATCATGGCCAGCGGTGCGGCCCTGTCGGAAGCCGGTGATCTGGTGATCGAGCGCGGCAAAGTCATTGCCTCCTATGCGCTGGAAGCCGCTGTGGGCGATATCGCCTTCGAGGCCGGACGGTTCAGCATTGCCGGGACCGATCGCGCGATCGGCATCATGGATCTCAACCGCCGCCTGCAAGACGGGCTGATTGCCCTGCCACAGGATGTGCCTGCCACGCTGGATGTCGACCACATCCACAAGGAAGCCCCTTCAGCCTATCCCAACGGGTGCCATATTGCCGAGGTCGAGGTTGATCCCGACACCGGCACAGTGGCGATTGTGCGCTATACGGCGGTCAATGATTTCGGCACGGTCATCAATCCGATGCTGGTCGAAGGCCAGTTGCATGGCGGGGTCATGCAAGGCATCGGACAAGCCTTGCTCGAACACACCGTCTATGACGAGGATGGGCAGTTGGTGACAGGCTCTTTCATGGATTACGGCCTGCCGCGTGCCGATATGACACCGCCCTTCAGCGTCAGCTATCATTCGGTCCCCGCCAAAACCAATCTGCTGGGGGCCAAAGGCTGTGGCGAAGCCGGATGCGCCGGTTCGCTGTCTTCCGTCATGAATGCGCTGGTCGATGCGCTCTCGGTTTATGGCATCACCCATATCGACATGCCCGCCACCCCGCAGGTGATCTGGCAGGCGATTCAAGAGGCAAAAGCCAAACAGGCGTAACTTCCGCCCCATCCAACAAAAAACCGGCCCGAGTGATCAGGCCGGTTTTTTTATGATCGAGATAAAGGCCCAAGCCTCAGTGCTGGACGAGATTGTCCGCAAAGCGCAAGGAGGCTTCGGTCTTGCTGGAAATTTCCTCGCGGGTCACATGCGGGGCTATTTCGATCGCGGTCATGCCGTCTTTGCCCACGGTGAACACGCCCAGATCGGTGATCACCATATTGACCACGCCTGCGCCGGTCAGCGGCAGAGTGCACCGCTTCAGGAGCTTCTTTTCTTCCTTGGCAACGTGTTCCATCAACACGACAACCTTTTTGACACCGGCGACCAGATCCATCGCGCCGCCCATGCCTTTGACCATCTTGCCGGGGATCATCCAATTGGCGAGATCGCCATTTTCAGCCACCTGCATCGCGCCAAGGATCGACAGATCGATATGGCCGCCACGGATCATCGCGAAACTGTCGGCCGAGCTGAAATAGCTGGTGGTCGGCAGTTCGGTGATGGTCTGCTTGCCGGCATTGATCAGATCGGGGTCTTCATCACCTTCAAACGGGAACGGACCCATGCCCAGCATGCCGTTCTCGCTTTGCAGTTGCACGGTCATGCCATCGGGAATGTAGTTGGAAACAAGGGTCGGAATACCGATCCCCAGATTGACGTAATAGCCGTCGCGCAATTCCTTTGCCGCGCGGGCTGCCATTTCTTCGCGTGTCCAAGCCATGATCAGCCTCCCTGTTAAGCGCGTTGACGCACG
>CANGOE010000064.1 GCA_947455455.1 Hyphomicrobiales bacterium | reverse complement strand
GCGCAAGGAACTGGTCAACTGGGTCCGCAAGGAAATCGGTCCGATTGCCTCGCCTGATCTGATCCAGTTCGCCCCCGGCCTGCCAAAAACCCGTTCGGGCAAGATCATGCGCCGTATCCTGCGCAAGATCGCCGAGGATGAATTCGGCAGTCTGGGCGATACATCGACCCTGTCCGATCCCGGCGTGGTCAATGACCTGATCGAACACCGCCAGAACAAGCGGCACTGACCGCTTGACCGCGCAAAGATCAAACGCGGCCTTCGGGCCGCGTTTTTTTATGGGCAATCGTCTGCCCTTCCAGCAGAATTGCCTGATGATCGGGCGCAATAGCGGTGCAAAACGCTCGACCCGCGCGGCGATTCATGTCAGTTTTAGCCTTGTTCGCTGTTTGGATTGAATGTTCAGGTCTGTGACTGCCTTGTCTCATAACGGTTCGATTGTCATTGTTCTGCATCAGGCCCATTCGACCGCCGGTCGCGTCGGCCGGTTGCTGGTCGAGCGCGGCTATCGTCTGGACATCCGCCGCCCGCCTTTGGGCGACAGCCTGCCCGACCATCTCGAGGAGCATGCCGGCGCGGTGATTTTCGGCGGCCCGATGGGAGCCAATGACGATCATGACTGGTTGCGCGATGAAACCGCATGGATCGGCAAGGTCCTGAAAGCCGACAAACCCTTTCTGGGCCTGTGTCTGGGCGCGCAAATGCTGGCCAATGAATTGGGCGGCAAGGTCTATACCCATCAGGAGGGCAAGGCCGAAATCGGCTATTATCCACTCTATCCGACCGATGCAGGCAGTGCCTTCAGTGCGCAGACGGGGCTGGATTGGCCCAAACATGTCTATCAATGGCATCGTGACGGCTTTGACGTGCCGCATTGTGCACAAAGTCTGGCACGCGGCGATATTTTTTGCGAACAGGCCTTTGTCTATGGCGATCACGCCTTCGGCCTGCAATTCCACCCCGAAGTGACCTATGCGATGATGTGCCGCTGGACGACGCGGGCCTATGAGCGCATGGCCATGCCGGGCGCGCGCACCCGACAGGAACATCTCGACGGCTGGTTCGAGCATGATCACGCCGTCCACCGATGGATCGATGGCTTTCTTGGCCACTGGCTGGGAGACAAGAGACAGGCTCCACACGCATGACCGACCCGACAGACCTGCCAAAACCCGCAACCCGTCCGGTTTTATTGCTGTTGTTTGCTTTGGCTGTGGTGGCCAGTGCCGGATTGATCGGCAATCTGGCGACAATTCCCAATATTCCGGTCTGGTATGCGGGGTTGAACAAACCCGGCTTTACCCCGCCCAACTGGGTGTTCGGTCCGGTCTGGTCGTTGCTTTATGCCATGATGGTGCTGGCCTTCTGGCGGGTGCTGTTGCGCCGCGCCAAATGGACCGCCCCCGCTTGGCGGGTTATCGGGGTGTTTCTTGTGCAAATGGCGCTGAACGCCTTCTGGTCGGTGGCCTTTTTCGGCATGCACAATCCTGTGCTCGGCCTGATTGTGGTGATCGCGCTGGAACTGATGATCCTGGCAACCATCATCACCTTCAGACCGATCGACCGTGTCGCGGCATGGTTGCTGGCACCCTATGCGGTCTGGGTCGGCTATGCGACGGCCCTGAATGCGGCCATTGTCGGGTTGAACTGATCCCGCCTCAGTCTACGGTTTCCACCAGACCGATAAACGGCAATTCACGGAAACTATGGGCGACATCCATGCCATAACCCACCACAAACTGGTCGGGGCAGGTAAATCCGATGAAATCCGCTTTGACCTGAACGGCCCGTTTGCCCGGTTTTTCAAGCAGACAGCAGGTTTGCACCCGCGCACCGCGGGCCGCCAGCAAATCGGTTGCAAAGGCAATCGTCCGGCCGGATTCCAGAATATCGTCGACCAGCAAGACATCGCGATCCCGCACATCGCTTTCGACATCGCGCAAAATGGTGACTTGGCCGCTGGAGGTCATGCCGGCGCGATAGCTCGACAGATGCATGAATTCCATTTGCGGAGCCAGACCGGCGCGGTGCAATTCGCGCATCAGATCGGCGGCAAACATGAAACTGCCCTTGAGAATGGCAACGACCAGCAAATCCTTGGGCTGTGTGGCGGCAATGGCTACGGCCAATTCCCTGTTGCGTTTGGCAATCTGCTTTTCATCAAAAAGGATTTTCACGCGCCGATGTTCGATCTGTCTATGTCCCATATCCAACCTGTTTCTGTCCTGCCTGTATCCGATCGCAATAGGTTACGTTGCCCGCCTGCGCGCATAGATGCAAGCGCGAGTGGTTGATCTGGTTAATAGGCCACATTTTCGCAATGATTGCGTGGCAGTGTCCATGAGCCCGTGATTGTTTCTCGACATTGTTTCACGAGATTGTTTCACAACTTGGCAACAAGACTTGCTCCTCAATTCGGTCGAGCCATGCTAAAGACAGTCGCATTGCCCTGTAAATCACCCTGACAAGGAATGGTCGTGGTTCGTTTCGAGAATGTCGGTTTGCGCTATGGAATGGGACCTGAAATCCTCAAGGATCTCAGCTTTACCATTGCGCCGCAGTCATTCCAGTTTCTGACCGGCCCTTCGGGGGCTGGAAAAACAACGTTATTGCGGTTGATTTTGCTGTCCCTCAAGCCGACGCGGGGCTTGATCAGCCTGTTCGGCTCCGATGTCTCGCAAATCGAGCCCGATGCCCTCACCGCCGTGCGCCGCCGTATGGGCGTGGTCTTTCAGGATTTCCGCCTGCTTGACCATCTTACCACCTTTGAAAATGTCGCTCTGCCCCTGCGCGTGCAAGGACAGGACGAGGCACGCTACCGCTCGGAAGTGATCGAATTGTTGCGTTGGGTCGGTTTGGGCGACAAGATCGATGCCATTCCGCCGGTGCTGTCAGGGGGTGAAAAGCAACGCGCCGCCATCGCCCGCGCCCTGATTGCCAAGCCCGACCTGCTATTGGCGGACGAGCCGACCGGCAATGTCGATCCGTCGATGGCACAACGCCTGTTGCGCTTGTTTGTCGAGATGAACCGCATGGGCACGGCGGTGGTCATTGCCACCCATGATATTGCCCTGATGAACCAGTTTGATGATGCGCGCCGTCTGGTGCTCGGCGATGGACGTTTGCATGTCTATGACTGACCCCCAAGATTACCCCCCGGACCAGACCCGCTTCCTTTCACAATGGCGCCACAGCGCTGTGTCCGGCTGGCATGCGGCCAGTGGCTGGTGTCTGGCCCTCATCAAAGGCCCGTCCAACAACCTGCCTCTGGTCCCCAGCGAGAACATTGCCGGACGCGCACTGGTGACGGTGATTGCCATCATGACCTTTCTGGCGGCCCTGACCGCGGTCAGCGCGCAGATGATTGCGTCTGCGGCGACCGATTGGCAGATGTCGGTGGCCACGGAAATGACCATTCAGGTGCGGCCCGTGGCCGGACGCAATATCGATCAGGATGTCAGCCGCATTGTCAGCCTCGCCTCCGGTTTCAAAGGCATCCGCGAGGTCAAACCCTATTCCAAACAGGAATCCGAAAAATTGCTGGAGCCCTGGCTCGGCACCGGCCTGAGTTTCGATGTCCTGCCGATACCGCGGCTGATCGTATTGAAAATCGAGGATGGCAGTCTGGTTGACAGTGCGGGCTTGCGCAAAGCCATCACCGACCAGTGGCGGCACGCCACGCTGGATGACCACCGCGTCTGGATTGCCCGTCTGGCCGCCATGGCGCGCTCTGTGGTGGCGGTCGCGGTGGCTCTGGTGGGTCTGGTGATGGTCGCCACCGCACTGGCGGTCGCCTTTGCCACACGTGGCGCGATGGCAGGCAATCGCAGTATCATGGAAGCCCTGCATTTTGTCGGTGCGACCGATGCCTTCATTGCCCGCGAATTCGAGCGGCACTTTCTGATTTTGGGTCTGAAGGGCGGGGCGCTCGGCGGTTTCCTCGCACTGGTGTTTTTCGGCGCGGCCCATCTGTTTGCCGGTGTCTGGCTCGGCAGTCCCGGCGGCGAACAGATGGAGACGCTGTTCGGCTCCTTTGCCATCGGCTATAGCGGCTATCTGGCGGTGGTGCTGGTGACCATTGCCGTGGCCTTTCTGACCGCTCTGGTCTCGCGCATCACCGTCACCCGCACCTTGGGAACGCTGACGTGACCAGACGCCGATCAGTTTTTATCGTCCTGATAGCACTGATTTTGCTGGCCTCTCTCTCGTTCGGCGCGTTTATCCGGCTTGCCACCCTCGCACCCGACCCCCGAACTGCCCGCGCCGATGGCATTGTGGTGCTGACTGGCGGGCGTGACCGCATCAATGATGCCGTATCTTTGCTGGCGGAAGGCAAGGGCAAGCGCCTGCTGATCAGCGGTGTGCATGACAGGACCACCACCGCGGATCTGGTGCGGATCGAACCCCGATTGCAACACTGGATGGAATGTTGCGTCGATCTCGACCGCAGAGCCACCAACACCATCGGCAATGCCGTTTATTCGACCCATTGGGCGCATGACAAGGGCTATACATCGCTGATTGTCGTGACCTCGCATTACCACATGCCGCGCGCCTTGCAGGAGTTTCACACCGAAGATCCCCGTCTGCAGTTGATACCCTATCCGGTGGTACCGGTCGGTCTGGATCTGCACCATTGGTGGTCGGATGCGATGACAATCAGGCTTTTATTTGCCGAATGGATCAAATATCACGGAGCCCGGTTGCGGATCAGTCTGGGCCTGTCCAGCATGGGCGGTGAAGCAACTCCCGATAATGGCGAGAGACAGGACCCGTGACCCTTTCAGAACTCCCGATCCCGAAACCGCATTGGCTGACCCCGATCCGTATGCGGCTGTTTACCCTTCTGGTCTATCCGGCTTTCTTTTTATGGATGCTGATCGGCTCGCCCTTCCTGTTACTGCCCCGCCGTGCGCTGATCCGGATGATGTCCGTTTGGGGCAAGGTGTTTATCGGATTTTGCAGGGTTTTTGCCGGTCTCAAGCTGGAAATCCGCGGGCGCGAGCATCTGCCCGCCGGACCGGTTCTGATTGCCGCCAAACATCAATCGGCATGGGAGACGCTGGCTCTGCTCGGCCTGTTCGATGATCCCTGCTTCGTGATGAAACAGGAATTGCAGAAAATTCCGGTGATGGGACGCTATATCGTGCGCTCGCACCAGATCCCGCTGAACCGGCAAGGCGGGCCGTCCGACATGAAAAAACTGATCAAAATGGCCAAGACCGAGGTGCATGCCGATCACGGCCGCCAGATCATCCTGTTTCCCGAAGGCACCCGCCGGCCCATCGATGCGCCTGCCGCCTATCGCAACGGCATTTCGATGATCTATGGCATGCTGGATGTGCCTTGCGTGCCGCTGGCCCTCAATGCGGGCCTGTTCTGGCCCCACGGTTACACACCTAGCCGCAGTGGCACGATTATCGTCGAATTTTTGCCCGCCATTCCGGCAGGCATGCCGCGCGACACCTTCCAGCAATTGATCGAGCACCAGCTTGAAACGGCCTCGGCCCGTCTGGTGGCGGAAGGCCGACAGGCTTTGACGGCTTAATCGAGCGGGCGGGCTTCTTCGGGCAACATGATCGGGATGCCGTCGCGGATCGGATAGGCAAGCCCCGCGCCTTTGCTGATCAATTCCTGCGCCTCGCGGTCATATTCCAGCGTCGCTTTGGTCAGCGGGCATACCAGAATTTCCAATAATTTGGGGTCGATACTGGTTACATTGACACCGGTTGCCGAGTGTTTAGACCCGAAACCTTTCATGCTCTGGTTCATCTTACAGCCTTTCAAAACAGCAACGGCACGGCTCATTGCAAGGGCGCGGAATGTCCGTCATCGCGGCGGGCCAATTCCACTTCGGTCATCGCCACCAAAATCGCGGCGCGCGATTGCAGGTCGACCGCTTCGAGCAAGGCCTGTTTTTCGCGCGGCCCGAACGGGCTCATCATCGCCAGCGCATTGACCAGAGCCTCGGTCGGCGCCGTATTGACCTCGGCCCAGTTGATATCGAGATCCTCGGCCTTCACATAGGCTTTGAGCGTCCGGATCAGATCGGCACGATCCACCTCGCGCTCGCCCAGACCCTCCCTGAAATCATCGGCAAAGGCTGTGACATCAATCCGGCCCTGCCGGTATTTGTGACGCGAAGCGACCTCTTCAACCAGACTGAAGCGGCACAGGCCCGTCAGACTGATCAGATAGCGGCCATCGCCCGTATCGGCGAATTGGGTGATGCGCCCCGCGCAACCGATCCGCGACAGGCTGACCGGTGCCGTTTCATCGGCCTGTTCCGCTTCGGGCTGGATCATGCCGATAATCCGGTGGGATTGGAGCGCGGCATCGACCATATCGAGATAGCGCGGTTCGAAAATATTCAGCGGCATCTGCCCGCGCGGCAGTAATAGCGCGCCGGACAGGGGAAACAACGGCACGATGTCCGGCATCTCATCCACAGTGGAATAGGTTTTTCTGCCGGACATTCAACAGGCCTTAACGGAACAGAACAGTTGATAATTTACGGCGACCTGCCTTTGACAACTCGTCCATATGGCCCCAGGCCTCGAAGAACAGAAGCAGTTGCCGGCGGGCGCCGTCATCATTCCAGGTGCGGTCACGACGGATAATATCGATCAGCTCGTCAGTGGCGCGTTCGCCATCCCCATGGGCGGCCAGTGCCAGTGCCAGATCGAAACGGGCCTGATGGTCATTCGGATTGGCCGCGACCCGTGCCTCGATCTCGCCGACATCACCGACCTTGGCTGTCTGGTCCGCCAGATCGATGGCCGCCTGCACGCCGCTGACCGCAGGATCCTGCCGCTTGTCCTCGGGCACCTGCGCCAGAATGGCGCGTGCGCCTTCCAGATCGCCATTGACCAGATGCAGTTTGGCAAGCCCTGCCAAAGCTCCCAGATGGGTTGGCTCCTCAGCCAGCACCTCCAGAAACAATTGGCTGGCGGCGGCCGCATCGCCGGTTTCGGCCAGTTCATGGGCTTGGGCCACCATTTCTTCCACCGGAGCGGGGCCAATCGGACCGATCAGCTTTTCAATAAAACTGCGGATCTGGCTTTCGGGGACCACGCCCATGAAACCATCAACCGGCTGGCCGCGCTGGAAGGCAATCACCGCCGGTATCGACTGGATGCCAAGCTGGCCGGGGATTTGCGGATGGTCATCGATATTCAATTTGACCAATTGCACTTTGGGACCGGCCGTGGCCACCACCTTGTGCAGGACCGGTTCAAGCTGTTTGCAGGGTCCGCACCACGGGGCCCAGAAATCGACAAGCACCAGTTGCGACATCGAGGCCGTGATCACGTCCTGCCGGAATGTGGCTGTCGTTGTTTCGACGACGGCTCCCGAAGTCCGTTGCGCACCTGTCGTGTCGTTGGTTTCCGGTGTCATGATCGGGGCTCCCTGCGGCGGTTCACGTGTCTGCTTCCCTTCACATGGGATGTTCAGAACAAGTTGGCAAGTTTTTCGTCAGCGGGATCGAGAATTTGCGGGTGATGACCCGTCAATTCCAGAAATTTTTTGAAGCCTTCGACACTCAGTCCGCTTGTCATGGTATTGACCAGCGGATGCACATTGATGCGTTGCCCACCCAGCAAGGCCGCATCAAGCACCAGCGAGACCCGATGGTCGCGGTCATTGATCAAGGCCAGGGGCGTGACCGAGCCCGGCTCTACGCCCAGATAGGTCATCAACTGCTCCGGCGAACAGAATGACAGACGGCCCTGTCCACCGATCCGGCCATGCAGGTTTTTCAAATCAATCTGCGTGCTTTCCACCGCCGTCAGCAAAAACAATGAGCCCTTTTTATCCTTCAGAAACAAATTTTTGACATGCAGGCCCTCGATCTCGCCGCGCAGGGCCTTTGATTGTTCCACCGTATACAAAGCCGGATGATGCACGGTGTGATGGGAAATTTCGTGTCTATCCAAAAATGCCAACAGCATTTCCGGTGTTAACTTGTTGGTATTGATAGCTTTTTCATCCGCCATAACCACAATCCATTTTCCCGACTCTTCCATTCCTGCAACCTGCCTGAACAGGTTTATTCGGGCAATTCAAAAATGCTTGAACAAGACCCCTTGCAATCTGATTCAGATTGGGGCATAAACCCGCCACCCAAGCTGGTTTGCCGCTCACGCGGTGCCACTTATTCGGATGCGGGTGTAGCTCAGGGGTAGAGCACAACCTTGCCAAGGTTGGGGTCAAGGGTTCGAATCCCTTTACCCGCTCCAAATACGCGTTAAGATCAAGCGTTTATAAATTCACATCATCAGAAATATAGCATAAATTCCGTATACAGACCGTATACGGGATGAGATTTTATGAATTCTGCTGTCGATCAAAACAGAATTATTAATTTTGCTTGATAGCAATCAATTTTTCAAATTATCACAAAAGATCGAATTTGATATCCTGTGTTTGATTTTATATATATTGACATATTTATTGTTTATATATCAAAATAATTTCTCATTATGTAAGAGGAATTCAAAATGAAATTGTATGCTTGCTTATCCGCAACAGCTTTAATTTTTTCTTTATCAAATGTTGCGCAAGCAACGACATATTGTGCTTATCCACCTGGATCTTATTTTGTAGAAGGTGAAAATAAACGCGATTGGAAAATGACATCTTCAAAAAATAGAATTATATTGAATGCAACGCAAAATAAACCAACTACTCATTGTAATGTCAACTTTAGTGGCTTAGGCGGTTTAAAATCACTTGAAATTATCAAAAAGCCTACTTTAAACTCTGCTACTACACCTAATTTATATACTCTTAGTTATAAAGCAGAAAAAACAGGCTCTGACACAATGACTGTCAGAGTTATATGGCTTGAAAAATCGGGTCAAGTTATTAATTCTGTTATAAACTATAATATTACTGTCGTAGACCATGACTTATAAGTCCTAGATATTATCGGCAGACATAAAAAAACCACGCATAAGCGTGGTTTTGTCTTGCGGTCTGCTGTTTGAATTCAGACCTTGAGAGCCTTGAACCCGATTTCCAGCTTTTCGGCGAAATCGGTGGTCGCGGGGCTGGGGGACAGGCAACATTTGCCGTCGATCCATTGTTCGGCAACCAGATTCAATGCGCGCAATTCGGCAATCTTGCGATAGGTCGAACTCCGGCTGGTCAGATTCATATCAACCAGATCATTGGGGGTGACAGTCTGCTTGGCGGCGGTGCGTGACACGATCGCTTCCAAAAACATCCGCTGGTGTCCGTCTAGATTAAGCATGCCATGCTCTCTCTCCAGAGTGTTGAGCATGGAAAGAAGTTTCTGTGCGCTTTTCAATGTCATTGTTTTGACCAAACCTGCTTTAAAAAAGTGCGTTATTAAAACAGCTTTTTGTTGATTTGCAACTAATGGTTTAGCAAACTCTACTCGACTACATCCAGTCCATGAAGGCATTCATCATCGGATCTGTTCTGAAATCGGTGAGGCGCAACGGTCGCGCCAGTGACAGGCCCGCCATGGAGCGCACCCGCGACAAGGCCACATAGACCTGTCCGGGAGCAAAGGCTCCGGTGCCGAAATCCACCCGAACATCATTCAAAGTCAGGCCTTGCGCCTTGTGGATGGTGATGGCCCAGGCCGGAATCAGCGGAACCTGTTCGAACGCACCGATCACCTCGTTTTCGATTTTCTGGCTCTCGTCGCTCCAGACCTGCCGGATCTTTTCCCACTTCACAGGCTCGATCAGGCACTCCTCGCGGCTATGGTCAAATCGAACAGTGATGTCGGAATTGACCAACCGCGTCACCGTGCCGAGCGAACCGTTGATCCAGCGTTTCTGGGCATCGTTGCGGGTGGCCATCACACGGGCACCGACTTTGAGTTCCAACCGGTCCGGTATCGGCGGCTTGTCGCGCCCGGCTTCGAACTTGCCTTTGAGAGCGGCCTCGAAAATCGACGGTTCACCCTCCAAAGCGGCCAGCCCCTCGCGGTTGTAGCGGTCAGCCGCCGCGAGTGTTGCCGTCAACAGCAAGGGCGCAACACCGGCACGGTGCGGGCCGTAGCACCGGGCATTGAGCATCTCGACAGCCCGCTCGATATCATCGCCCGAACGGACCATGCCGAGCAGATCGATAAATTCCTGCTCGTCCTGCCGATAGACGTGATCGAGCACGATTTTATGGACTTCGGCCCCACCCAAAGCCCGCGCGCTGAAAGCGTAAGGCGTGGGGTAACCCATCTGTTCGAGAATGGCGCGGTCGCCTTCGGGCACCACCGGCGGCAATTGCATGAAATCGCCGACCATCACGATCTGGACCCCGCCGAACGGACGTTGGTCATTGCGGATCTGGCGCAACCGCGCATCGATCGCATCCATCACATCCACCCGTACCATCGAGATTTCATCGATGATCAAACGGGTCATGCGCTTGTAGAGCGGGCCGAAATGCCGGCCCGGATCCAGCTCGCGAGCATTCAGGATCACCGGCGGCAGTTGGAAAAAGGAATGGATGGTCTGGGCGCCCGCATTCAAAGCGGCCACGCCGGTCGGGGCAACAATGGCTTGGGTTTCCCCGCCCGGACGCTGGCGCAAATAGCGGATCAGCGTGGTTTTTCCGGTGCCTGCACGGCCCAGAACCAGCACCGCCTTGGCTCCCTGATCAATCGCCGCCAATGCGTCGGACACACCCGGCAACGCCTCATAATCGGCATCGGCGACAAAGACCGGCTCGGGCACAGAACGGCGAGGCATGACTTTGCTCGCCGGTTTATCGGCATCAGCCGATTTGCGCCCGAAACCCCGCGCCGCGCCCAACGGGCTTTTGCGCGTCAACCCGCCCGAAGATCCGCTTTTGGACCAAGCGGAGCGGGCAGGAGGCGCAAAGCCGCGCGCCTGATCGCCATCCATACCGATCCGGTCCAGCACCCCCAACAGCATCCGCGCTTCGGCCTGTTGCTTGAGCCCGCCTTCGGCGATCAAGCGCTCGCAATTGATCCGCAACTGCTCGCGCTCGATGGCACTCATCGACGGTATTTGCTGAAGGATTTTCATAAAATTCCCTGAAATATATCGCTCAAACGACAGACATCACCACAAGAGAGAGGGCCGAGACGGCCAGAGTGCCAAAGGTCAACAACATGCCTGTCACACGGAAACGGAAATTTTCCTTCATCTGCGACATGCCATAGGCATGCAGGATCCGGCCCGCCAACAGGGCGGCGCCCAATCCATGCAACACCAGAGGATGGGCCGCTTTCAACTCCAGCACCACCAGCAACAAAGCCGCCAGCGGCACATATTCGTTGAAATTGCCATGCACGCGGATGGCCCGCTCCAAGGCCTTGTCGCCCGCACTGCCCAAGGCGACCTTGAGCGTGCGGCGCAATCCGATGATCCGGAAGGACAAAACCAGATAAAGCACCGCAAGCGGAGCCAGATAGAGCGGAATAATGGTCAAAGCTGTCATGGCGGCAATCCCGTGGTTGAAAATCGAATCCCTTTCTACCACACTTTTGGAAACTGTCGGCCTCGCGCAACAGGATGCAAACCTTCGGGCTTTTGTTGGTTTTGCTTGACTCTGCCGCCCGTTTTGCCTATTGCCCTGATCATTCATCGGCGTTTTCGTCTTTGAGTCACCCACCGGTCCGCGAGACCGGAGGTCCACGTCCGACAGCGCGTTGCGCCCTCGGGCGCGTTTCGCTTTGGTGTCTTGAAGACGGTGATGCCCCACCCGTTGTGCCCCGCTCGGATGATCGGGGTCAGGCAGAGCAAAGGCGACAGGAATGTTCGAGAGTCTGTCAGACAAACTCTCCGGTATCTTGAACGGGCTGACACGCCGTGGCGCGTTGTCGGAAGCCGATGTCACGGCCGCTTTGCGCGAAGTCCGCCTTGCCCTGATCGAAGCCGACGTGGCGCTCGATGTGGTCCGCAGTTTCATCGACAAGGTGCGGGTCCGCGCTGTCGGGGCCGAAGTCGTCAAGTCGGTCACGCCCGGCCAGATGGTCGTCAAGATCGTCCATGACACGCTGGTCGATACGCTGGGGGCCGAACAGGCACCGATCAGTCTGGAATCCACCCCGCCGGTTGCCATTCTGATGGTCGGCTTGCAGGGCTCCGGTAAAACCACCACCACCGCCAAGCTGGCGCGCCGCCTGGGCGAGCGCGACAAGCGCAAGGTGCTGATGGCCTCGCTCGATACGCGCCGTCCGGCCGCGATGGAGCAATTGGCCACCCTCGGCAAGCAATTGTCGATTGATTGCCTGCCGATTGTCGCAGGCCAATCCCCTGTCCAGATTGCCCGCCGCGCCATGGATGCCGCCCGTCTGGGTGGGTTCGATGTCGTTCTGCTCGATACGGCCGGTCGCACCACCATTGATGAAGCGCTGATGGCCGAGGTCGCCGAGGTCAAGGCGATTGCCAAGCCTCATGAAGTGCTGTTGGTGGCCGATGCGCTGACCGGTCAGGATGCGGTCAACACCGCCCGCGCCTTTGAAGACCGCGTCGGCATTACCGGGATCGTGCTGACCCGTGTTGACGGCGACGGACGCGGCGGGGCGGCTTTGTCGATGCGGGCCGTGACCGGCAAGCCGATCAAGCTGGTCGGCATGGGCGAAAAAATGGATGCGCTGGAGGATTTCCATCCCTCGCGCATTGCCAACCGTATTCTGGGCATGGGCGATATTGTCTCGCTGGTCGAAAAAGCCTCCGAGACATTGGATGCGGAAAAAGCCAAGCGCATTGCCGACAAGATGCGGCGCGGCAAATTCGATCTCGAGGATTTGCGCGACCAATTGACCCAGATCGAACAGATCGGCGGCGTGGGCGGCCTGCTTGGCATGTTGCCGGGCGTTGCCAAGATGAAGGACCAGATCGCCTCGGCCAATCTCGACGAGCGCGTGGTCAAACGGCAAAAGGCCATCATCGATTCCATGACCCGTGCCGAACGGCGCAATCCCGATATCCTCAAAGCCTCGCGCAAGAAGCGCATTGCTTCGGGGTCCGGCACCAAGGTCGAAGACGTCAACAAATTGCTGAAAATGCACCGCCAGACGGCGGATATGATGAAACAGATGGGACAGGCCAAACGCGGGCCGATGGCCGGTCTGGCCCAGATGTTCGGCATGGGTGGCGGCATGGGTGGTGGAATGGGGCAACCCACACCCGAAATGATCGAACAGGCGCGCGCCATGCAGGGCGGCGGGGGCTTGCCCTCCTTCCCCGGCACGGGCGGCCTGCCCTCACAGCCTCCCGCGGGTTTTCCTGCCGGAAGCAAAACACCGGTTTTACCGGGCCTTGCGCCCAAATTGCCGGGCATGCCCGGTTTGTCGGCTTTCAACCCTTTCGGGGGGAAGAAAAAATAACAACAGGTCGGATCATCGGCTTCCGTCAGCCGTGATCGGGTCTTCTCTCATCGACGGAACTTTAAGTAAGGATAGACCATGTCTTTGAAAATTCGCCTCGCCCGTGGTGGTGCCAAGAAGCGTCCCCATTATTCGAT
>CANGOE010000063.1 GCA_947455455.1 Hyphomicrobiales bacterium | reverse complement strand
TGGCTTGACTGCTGGGCCGCTTTTCTTATCGAACGGCGCACGCTTCAGACTCTTGCTTGATCGAATAACCCGCAGGGGCGCGAATGCCCTGCACCTGAAGTGTACTTGATAGAGAAAGGTCGGCGCCATGGAACAGGGCACCGTTAAGTGGTTCAACGAGCAAAAGGGCTATGGATTCATCCAGCCCGACAACGGCGGCAAAGATGTGTTCGTGCACATTTCGGCAGTCGAGCGCGCAGGTCTGCGCGGCTTGAAGGACGGACAGAAGATCGGTTACGAGCTGGAATCAGATCGTCGCACCGGTCGTCAATCGGCAGTCAACCTGCAGGTCCAGTAAGCCTCAGGGCTTATGGCTTGTCGGCTCAGCCGCACAGGAATGAAAAGCGCACCATGGTGCGCTTTTTTTATGGGCGTTGTCAGGACTGCGCCTGAAGAGTGGCTTTGACACCATGGGTGAACAGGCTGTCGAGGGCCTTGATTACCGGCGCGGTAAAGCGCGGATCCTGCGGCAGATCGGTGCCGAAAATCGCCTCGATGGCCAACAGGGAACGGGCGAGGGTCTCGGCATTGCGACCGGCGGCATCGGCACGTTTGCGCAAATCCTGGGCGAGCGGATCACGCACATCGATCGGCTGGCCCTGTTCGTCCACGCCCGTCACATAGCGCATCCATGCCGCCACACCCAATGCGATACGGTCCAGCGAGCCGCCTTTCGCCAGCAAATCCCGCGCCGGCCCAAGCAGGCGTTGCGGCAATTTTTGCGAGCCATCCATGGCAATCTGCCATGTGCGGTGGCGCAGGGCCGGATTGCGGAACCGCTCCAAAAGCGAGCGCCGATAGGCCGCGACATCGGTGCCTTGCGGGATGATCAGGGTCGCAGGAATATCGTCGGTCATCATCCGCTCGACCAGCGCGGCAAGCGCCTGATCGGCCATGGCATCGGCAACCGTTTCATAGCCCGACAGATAGCCCAGATAGGCCAGCGTTGAATGGGCGCCATTGAGCATACGCAGTTTCATGGTTTCGAACGGCAACACATCCGCCACCAATTGCGCCCCGAAACGGCCCCAATCCGGGCGGCCAAGCGGGAAATGGTCCTCGATAACCCATTGGGTAAACGGCTCGGACATGATCGGCCAAGCATCTAGTATACCCGCCCCGGCCAGACTGGCCCGGTCGGCATCGGTGGTCGACGGCACGATCCGGTCCACCATGGTGGACGGAAAGGCCACTTCCCGCGCAATGGTGTCCGCCAGCGCCGGATCGCTCAATTGCGCAAACCGGCGCAATACCTTGCCCACGGTATGGCCATTGGCTGGCAGGTTGTCACAGGTCAGCACCGTAAACGGCTTCAAGCCCTTGGCGTAACGGTGGCGCAATCCGGCCATCAGAAAACCGATGGCCGAGCGCGGCGCTTCGGGATGGGCCAGATCATGCACGATATCGGGATGGCTTTCGTTCAACTCGCCGGTGGCCGGATCGTGGCAATAGCCTTTTTCCGTCACCGTCAAAGAGACAATTTTGACATCCTCATGCGCCATGGCGGCAATCAGAGCCTGCGGATTTTCGGGGGCCACCAGCGATTGCTGGATCGCACCGATCACCTGATAGCGGGGTGCATCGGGACCGCGCACACAAACGGTATAAAGCCCGTCTTGCGGAGCCAGCGCATCGCGCGTCTCGGGCGAGCGCAGGCTTGCGCCGATAATGCCCCATGCCAGATCACCGGAGGCCAGCGCCTGTTCGGTATAGACCGCCTGATGGGCGCGGTGGAACGCCCCCAAACCCAGATGCACAATCCCGCAACGCACCTTGGCCCGATCATAGCGGGGCCGCTCGACGGCAGCAGGAAGGTCACCAAGGGTCGCGAGAGAAAGTGTGACTGCACTCATGTCAATTGCTCCACGGCGCGGATCACACCGCGCAATTCAGCCAGCCCTTTCAGACGGCCAATACCGGCATAGCCGGGGGT
The DNA here is from genome assembly GCA_947455455.1 of Hyphomicrobiales bacterium. GTDB lineage: Bacteria > Pseudomonadota > Alphaproteobacteria > Rhizobiales > Beijerinckiaceae > CAIYZJ01. The sequence continues at coordinate 13,528 of CANGOE010000063.1, read as the reverse complement.
GATGGTTTTTTTCAGATCATCCAGCATCCGGTGTCCGTGATCGGGACGGAACGGAATTTTCCGGTCATCCGTGCGGGTGCGGTTTTCATCGACCAACGCCTTGATCACGCCCACCATATCGACATCGCCATCAAGATGGTCGGATTCGAAAAACGATCCGTCGGCTTCGCGATGCGTTGCACGCAGATGCACGAACTGGATCCGCTTGGCGAATTGTCTGGCCATGGCCACCAGATCATTGTCGGGACGCACGCCCAAGGAACCGGTGCAGAAACACATGCCATTGGCAGGGCTCGGCACGGCATCGAACAGCGCCTGATAATCGGCGGCGGTCGAGGCAATACGCGGCAGGCCGAACAGCGGACGGGGCGGATCATCGGGATGCAGGGTCAGGGTCACGCCCAGCTTTTCGGCCACCGGCGTCACGGCTTGCAAAAACTCGATCAAATGCTGGCGCAAGCGCGGGCCATCGATCTCGCGATAGGTTTCGAGCCGCGCACGGAACGCCGGAATAGAGAGGGGGTCGGTGGTCGAGCCGGGCAAGGCGCTGGCAATCACCATCACCATATAATCGATGTCATCCTGGCTCATCGCCTCGAACAGGGCACGCGCACGGGCCTGACGGGCGGCATCATGATCGTTCTCGGCACCGGGCCGTTCGAGAATGAACAGATCGAACACCGCAAAACGGTCGGCATCAAAGCGCAAGCATGTCGCACCATTGGGCAGAACCCAATCAAGATCGGTGCGGCACCAGTCAACCACCGGCATGAAATTATAGCAGATGGTGTGAATGCCGTTGGCCGCCACGGCCTCCATGCTCTTGATCCATCCGGCAATCGAGGCTTCGGCCTTCGCGCCCAGGCGTCTGACATCATCGGGGATCGGGATGCTCTCCACAATGGTCCAGCGCAGAGGCGTGCGGCCATGGGCCGTGTCCTCGATCAGCGCCTTGCGTGCCGCAACCGCTTCGCGGGTCCAGACCTCGCCGGGTTTCAACTCGTGCAAGGCATTGACAACTTCCGTGGCGCCCGCCTGCCGGATGTCGTCGAGACTGACAGGATCATGCGGACCGAACCAGCGCCAGGCCTGCCGGAGTGATTGTTCTGAGTGTACCCGTGTCATGATGTCACCTCCCCGCTTTGTCTCTGGTCATAATTTATAGGCATCCTTGACGAGACGATAGGTCAGATCATGGGCCAATTCATGCGCTTCATCCTCGCGCAGACGGTGATCGGCGACCAGTTCGGCCAGAAAACCGGCATCGACGCGGCGCGCGACATCGTGACGGGCCGGAATGGACGGGAAGGCGCGGGTGTCGTCATTGAAGCCCACCGTGTTGTAGAAACCTGCGGTTTCCACGGCCTGTTCGCGGAAGCGTTTCATGCCTTCCACCGAGTCGAAGAACCACCATGGCGGCCCCAAGCGCAAGCAGGGATAATGCCCCGCCAGTGGTGCCAATTCGCGCGAATAGGCGGTTTCATCCAGCGTGAACAGGATAATGGTCAGGTTCTTTTCATTACCGAAGCGATCCAGCAACGGCTTGAGGGCCTGCACATAATTGGTCTGGCTCGGAATATCCGCCCCCATATCGCGGCCAAAGCGGTTGAACAGAAAGCGGTTGTGGTTGCGAACCGAACCGGGATGGATTTGCATGACCAGCCCGTCCTCAAGGCTCATGCGCGCCATTTCCGTCAGCATTTGCGCCCGGAACAATTCGGCTTCCGCCACAGAGACCGGCCCCTTGCGCACCTTCTGGTACAGCGCTTCGGCATCGCTCAAAGGCAGGTCGGCGGTGGCCGCTGACGGGTGGCCGTGATCGGACGAGGTTGCCCCGAAACTCTTGAAATAATCACGCCGGTTGCGGTGTGCGGCGAGATAGCCGGTCCATGTGCTGGTGTCGCATCCGCTGATCGTGCCGAAGGCCACCAGATTGTCACGGAACCCGTCGAAATCGGGATCGACCACGGAGTCGGGACGGTAGGCCGTCACCACCCGACCCGACCAGCCACTGGCGCGGATGGTGGCGTGGTGCTTGAGCGGATCCAGCGGGCTTTCGGTTGTCGCAATCACTTCAATATTGAACCGCTCGAACAGCGCACGCGGACGATAGGCAGGTTGCGCCAGACGCTCGCTGATCCGGTCAAAATAGAGATCGGCCGTCACAGCCGACAATGGCACATCCAGATCGAACAGCGTCGAAAAGGCATGATCGCACCAGACACGGGTTGGGGTGCCGCGGAACAGATGGTAATGGGCGGCAAAGCGGTGCCAGATCGTGCGGGAATCACGCTCGGAAACCGAGCCATCCTTCGCCGGCACGCCCAGATCGAGCAGATCGATGCCTTGGGAATAGAGCATGCGGAAAATATAGTGATCGGGCACCACAAACAGCGTCGAAGGATCGGGGAACGCCTCGTTCTCGGCATACCAGCGCGGGTCGGTATGGCCATGCGGGGAGACAATCGGCAAATCCTTGATGCCGTCATAAAGCCTACGCGCAATGGCGCGGGTGTCGGGGAGCGAGGGCAACAAGCGGTCTGGATGCAGAAGAGGGGCCATGGTGAATCCTTACGGGGCGCGGGCGGTCAAATTCAGGAAGGTTTGTTGGCGGCAAGCACGGAGGCTTGCACATCGGCAAAATTACCGAGGAAGTTGTCGGGATCGATCAGTCCGATTTCGGCAAAACGCATCAACATCGACAGATGCTCGGCCATCAAGCGCATGGCATCGGCGGGTTGGCCTTTGCGAATGGCGGCATCAATCGGCTCGTGATCGCTGATCACCGCCTTCATCCGGCCCGGTACCGGCAGGGTCAAACGCCGATAGTGGTCGACCTGTGTCTTGACGCTTTGCACCAGCGCCCAAACCCCCGGATGGTCGGCGGCCAGCGCAATGGCGGCGTGGAAATCATCATCCCCCTGATGGAAGGCATTCATGTCCTGCTGTTCGGCCGCCAGCTTCTGCCGTTCGATGGCTTTGGCCATGGCGGTCAGGCCTTCGGGCTTGCGCCGCTGGGCGGCCAGCTCGGCCATGGTGACTTCGAGCGAACGGCGCACCAGAATCGCTTCGGGCAGATCGGCCAGCGGAATCCGCGCCACGAATGTGCCCGATTGCGGGAAAATTTCGACCAGCCGCTCTTCCGCCAGCCGCAACAGCGCTTCGCGCACAGGGGTGCGGCTGACCCCGAATTGCTGGGCCAGTTCCTTTTCGGAAATCGGGTCACCCGGCTTGCGCACCAGTCGGATAATATCCATCCGCAAGGCGGCATGGATCATCGCCGAGGCGGTCTTGGACCCCGACACCCGCCCGACACCGGCGCGCACCGGCATGATCGGCGCACGCCTGCCGCGCCGCTCGGTCTTGGTCTGGCTGTCTGGCTTGCTCTGGGTGTCTGACTTGTCTTGCACGTTGATGCTCGTCCGGCCAATGGGATCAGATCGCGCATCTATTCTTAAACTAGTATATCAGTTTGGCAAGAGCCTGTCTCAATGTCCGCGCTGGTGCATTTTGCTTCTGATCCGCTCGACCAGCCGCATCAAGCTGGCGCGGGTCGGGCTGAGAAACAGTCTGAGGCGGGCGAGGATCAACCGCATCTCCTCACGGATCGGGGCAACCTGTAATCCCGCCCAGACCCGCGCCTGTTGCACCCAGCCATAGGCCCGACAGAACCATGCCAGCTCCATCAGCTTGGGGCGGCAGACCTCGAACAGGAACACGGTGACAGCAAGGCCGGAGATTTTGGCGATAACAAACACCGCCATGCCGATCAGGCCATGGCCGGCAAACTGGCCCTGTGCGGCCACCCACAGCGCCCCGAGCTTGACCGGAAACAGCACCGCATCGGGCAGAACAAACAGCACGAGCACCCAAGGCGCAGGCAATGCCTCGATCCGCGCCGTCAGCCACGCCTTGAACCGTTGCCAAGGAATCAAAGCCACCATCCGCGCCACAGGCGGCGCAATCAGATCCCACAGCCACGCCTCGAGCAAAAACAGGAGCGCGAGCAGGACCCACAGCGGTTTGAGAAGTTTACGAAACATTGGAGGCACTGTGCCGATCTTTGTGGCGGATTTCAAAGCAAAAATTTATTATAGTGGGAAAATACTTAATTGCCTACAAGTTGAAACGTTTCGATTTTTCTGATGAGATGCACAACTTTTTCTTTTATGTTAAAATGTTGCCGATATCCAAAACTCCAATCTTCAATTCCAATACTGTATTTACCTCCATAAGCCTTACAAAATTCTTCTTTATCTTTATCACCTATAACTCCAACGATTGAATATTCGTCTGCTTCGTTTGTATTATTTTTAACAAAGTCAATATACAGCAAATTACTTTCAAAATTATCATAACTAATGAATTCGTTGTAATTTTTTTTATCACATTTTTTAAATATTAAAAATAATATTAAATGACAAATTATATAATTATTTCTATTTTTAATATTACCTAATATAAAAATTCCCAATTGTGCAAATTTTAATATTGAATCGATATCTCTTAAGATAATTTTATCAATTTTAAGAGGCAGATTTATAATATTAAATAAATCATTATCATATGATTTCTTAAAATTATCACCAGAATTTACTTCATCAATAATTTTGTATTCTCTTAATTTTCTTAATATAAACTTATCAGATTTTAAATCATTTAACGAGAATAAATAATCAAAATGCCTTTTCAAATACCCCCCATGATCAATGGTTGGTCCATAGACTTTTGAAATAATGGACTCTAAAGCTTCCTTATCTGTTGAAACAATAAATACAATATTATTCACTTTAAATAAATGCTTAATTGCCTCTAATATTGTTATTGCAAAATCAGGCCGGCAACGGTCAAGCTCATCAATTATCAAAATAATTTTTTTATTTTTAATTTGCTCTAAATTTGAAATATTTTCAAATTCTTTTTTTACTTTATCAATTTCACCAAATGATTTGTTGTAATTATCTATATAATTTGCAGCTTGGCCTTGAGCAAGTTTCGATAATTCACTGGTAACCATTTTCCCAGCGAAATCGGCATCGCCAAACACAAAATGAGAAAGGCCACCAACAATACATTTAGAAACAATGGGAATTAGCGCTTGTTGTAATCCGTCAAATTTTTCTGAGTGCCCTTCAAATGGGGTCGCCTTTTTTAATTGACTAAGTAAGGAAGCAGACAAACTCGGAATAGGCTCGTCAGTCAAATCGTTTTCCCACGCATCATAATGGACCACGACATGACCATATCGCTCAGCTTCTTTTGCAAACCTTCTAAGAAAAAACGTTTTACCGGTACCATAACTTGACTCTAGCTGGAATGATATATTGCCATCACAACCATTAATAAGCTCCAACAATATATCACTGAGCTTTTTTCTATCCAGCAAATCATCTTGCCAAATATTTTTTGGATCAATTTCCGGCTCAACAACACTGTGCAAGATAGATGTCATGCTCAAATCCTCGTTCTTAAAAAAAGACGAGTCCAAATGATTCAATGGCAACAATCAACCAATCACAGGTTGCTTTAATTCGCCCCACAAAATCATTACGTGCAAACTCGTGGATGGCCGGAACAAGTCCGGCCATGACAGTTGGGGGGGCAAATGTTCTCTCAAAAACCACCCCTGTCATGCCCGCCCTTGTGGCGGGCATCCACGTCTTTTTTTTCTAAGTCTTTCTTCCCGAAACCATGCGCCACAACGTCAAAAAAAATGGCAGGGCCATGCCCTGCCAATCTCTCACGCGACAGCCAAAAAATCAGCTGTGAATGGCGCGTTTTTCCACCGCCATGGCGGCTTCCTTGACCGCTTCCGACATCGTCGGATGAGCGTGGCAGGTGCGGGCCAGATCTTCCGAGGAGCCGCCGAATTCCATCAGCACGGCGACTTCGTGGATCATGTCCCCCGCCCCGGCGCTGATGATGTGGCAACCGAGCACGCGGTCGGTGGCTGCATCGGCCAGCACTTTGACGAAGCCGTCGGTCTTGCGCATTGCACGCGCACGGCCATTGGCGGAGAAGTTGAACTTGCCGACCTTGTAGGCAATGCCTGCGGCCTTCAGCTCTTCCTCGGTTTTGCCGACAGAGGCCACTTCGGGGGCCGTGTAGACCACACCCGGAATGACATCGTAATTGACATGACCGGCCTTGCCCGCCAGCAGTTCGGCAACCGCAACGCCCTCGTCCTCGGCCTTGTGGGCCAGCATCGGGCCGCGCACGACATCGCCGATGGCGAAAATGCCGGGGACATTGGTCTGGAAGTGGTGATCGATATTGATCCGGCCACGATCCATCGCCACGCCGACCGCTTCGAGACCGAGACCGTCGGTATAGGGACGGCGACCGGTGGCCACCAGCACAACATCACCCGACAGCACGGTAGCCGCACCGCCTGCGACCGGCTCGAAGGTGACCGAAGCACCGGACTTGCCGGCCTCGACGGCGGTCACTTTGGAAGAGAGCAGGAAAGTCACGCCCTGCTTTTCCAGAATCCGCTGGAAGTTTTTCGCCACTTCGGCATCCATGCCGGGCAGGATACGGTCGAGATATTCGACAACCGTGACCTCAGCCCCCAGACGACGCCAGACCGAACCGAGTTCCAGCCCGATCACGCCCGCGCCGATCACCACCAGCTTGTTGGGGACTTTGCCCAGTTCCAAAGCGCCAGTGGAGGAGACAACCACTTTTTCATCGAAATTCACGGCCACGCCGGGAGGGCTGGCGACATCAGAACCGGTTGCAATCACGATGGCTTTGGTGTCGAGCACTTGCGTACTGCCATCATCGGCTGTCACTTTGACACGGCCTGCGGCCTCGATGGTGCCGGTGCCGAAAAAGGCATCGACCTTGTTTTTCTTCAACAGAAAAGCCACGCCCTGCACATTGGCATCCACCACCTCGGTCTTGTGACCCATCATGGCCTTCAGATCGAGTTTCGGCTTGGACACCGTAATGCCCATATTGGCGAAGTCATGGCCTGCTTCCTCGAACAGATCGGAGGCATGCAACAAAGCCTTGGAGGGGATACAGCCGATATTGAGGCAGGTGCCGCCATGGCTCTTGCGCTTTTCCACCACGGCGGTTTTCAACCCGAGTTGGGCGGCACGAATGGCGCAGACATAACCGCCGGGGCCGGTGCCAATCACGATCAGATCATAAGACATAGCAAAATCCTTCCTCTTTCAAGCAAAGTGGCGACTTAACGCCCGCCCGAGACATCCAGAATGGCTCCGGTGGCATAGGAAGCCTCATCGGAGGCCAGCCAGCACACCGCACGTGCGATTTCATCCGCAGTGCCTGCCCGTTTGACCGGAATTTGATCCCGTAATTTCTCGATCCGATCCGGCTCGCCGCCACTGGCATGGATATCCGTATCGATCAGACCGGGGCGCACGGCATTGACGCGGATCCCTTCGGCGGCCACTTCGCGCGCCAGTCCGAGTGTGAATGTATCAATCGCACCCTTGGCCGAGGCATAATCGACATACATGCCGGGCGAGCCCAATTTGGCCGCCACCGATGACAGGTTGACGATCACCCCGCCTTTGCCGCCATGTTTGGTCGACATGCGGCGCACCGCCTCGCGCGAGGGAATGAAGGTGCCGATGATGTTGATGGTCATCATGCGGTTGAGACGCTCGACGGTCATTTCATCCACACGGGCCACCACATCGACCACACCGGCATTGTTGATCAGCACGGCAAGCCTGCCGAGATTGTCGGCGGCCTTGAAGATGGCCAGCACATCGGCTTCGACACCGACGTCGCCCCTGACGGCCACGGCATGGCCGCCAGCCGCACTGATTTCGGCAACCAGACTGTTGGCCGCCTTTTCATCGGAGACGTAATTGACCACCACCGCCAAACCGCGCGAGGCCAGAATACGCGCACAGGCGCGGCCAATGCCACGACTGGCGCCCGTCACAATGGCGACAGCCCGGGTCGGGGAAGTGGTCATGGTTCTACTCCCGCTCAGAGATCAAGCACCAGACGGGCAGGATCTTCCAGTGCTTCCTTGACGCGCACAAGGAAGGTCACAGCCTCCTTGCCGTCGACGATGCGGTGATCATAGCTGAGAGCCAGATACATCATCGGACGCACTTCGATCTTGCCGGCCACCACCATCGGGCGGTCCTGGATCTTGTGCATGCCCAAAATACCCGATTGGGGGGCGTTGAGGATCGGGGTCGACATCAGCGAACCGTAAATGCCGCCATTGGTGATGGTGAAGGTGCCGCCCTGCATTTCTTCGATCTTGAGCTGGCCGTCACGCGCCCGCTTGCCGAAATCGGCAATGGTCTTTTCCACACCGGAGATCGAGAGCTGGTCGGCCTCGCGCACCACCGGCACGACAAGACCCTTGTCGGTGCCGACGGCAATACCGATGTGATAGTAGTTTTTGTAAACCAGATCAGTGCCGTCGATCTCGGCATTCACGGCGGGCAATTCCTTCAAGGCCTGCACGCAAGCCTTGACGAAGAAGCCCATGAAGCCGAGCTTGTTGCCGTGCTTCTTCTCGAAAATATCCTTGTACTTGTTGCGCAGGGCCATCACCTCGGTCATGTCGACCTCGTTGAAGGTGGTCAGCATCGCCGACGTGTTCTGCGCTTCTTTCAAACGGCGCGCGATGGTCTGGCGCAGTTTGGTCATCTTGACGCGCTCTTCGCGGCTTGCATCATCGGCAGGAGAAGCCGCACGCATCGCCACAGGAGCGGAGACGGAAGGACCGGCGGCAACAGCGGCCAGCATATCACCCTTGGTCACACGGCCATCCTTGCCGGAAGCCGCGACTGAAGCCGGATTGATCCCGCTTTCCGCCGCAATGCGCGACACAGCCGGACCATGATCATGCGAGGCCGCAACTGGGGCAGGCGCAGGGGCGGCCGCCACAGGGGCCGGAGCGGGAGCAGGGGCGGCGGCAGGAGCCGCAACAGCCGCACCGGAACCGGCGGCAATCGAGCCGAGCAATGCGCCCACGCCGACCGTATCACCATCCTTGGCCACGATTTCGGCCAACACACCGGCGGCCGGCGCGTTGACTTCCAGTGTCACCTTGTCGGTTTCGAGTTCCAGCAAAGGCTCGTCGGCTTTCACCGCATCACCGGGCTTTTTGAACCACTTGCCGATTGTTGCTTCAGAGACCGATTCACCCAGCGTCGGTACGCGAATTTCTGTTGCCATAATAAAACTTCCACATGTGTTGAGCAGGGAGCGGGGGATTGCCTCCCCCGTTATTGGATTCAGACGGCAAATGCCTCGTCGAGGAAGGCATTCAATTGCGCGAGATGGCGTGACATCAAGCCCGTAGCCGTCGCGGCCGAAGCGGCACGACCGACATAACGCGCCCGCGGCACTTTACAGCCGGCATGCGAGAGCACCCATTCCAGATAGGGTTCGACAAAGGACCAGCTGCCCATGTTTTTGGGCTCTTCCTGACACCAGACAATGTCGGCATTGGGGAAGCGGGCCAGTTCGGAAGCCAGAGCCTTGACCGGGAACGGATAGAGCTGTTCGACACGCAACAGATAGACATCGTCGATGCCGCGCTTTTCACGATCCTCATAGAGATCGTAATAGACCTTGCCCGTGCACAGCACGACGCGGCGGATCTTGTTGTCTTTGACGAGCTTGATCTTCTCGCCTTTCAGCATCTGCGCATCATCCCACAAAATCCGGTGGAACGAGGTGCCTGCGGCCATTTCATCCAGACGCGACACCGCGCGCTTGTGGCGCAACAGTGATTTCGGTGTCATCAGAATCAGCGGCTTGCGGAATTCGCGGCGCAATTGGCGACGCAGAATGTGGAAATAATTGGCAGGGGTCGAGCAGTTGGCGACCTGCATATTATCTTCCGCACACATTTGCAGGAAGCGTTCGAGACGGGCCGAGGAATGTTCCGGACCCTGCCCTTCATAGCCATGCGGCAACAGGCAGACCAAACCCGACATGCGCAACCATTTGCGTTCGCCCGACGAGATGAACTGGTCGAACACGACCTGCGCACCGTTGGCGAAATCGCCGAACTGGCCTTCCCACAGGGTCAGGGCATTCGGCTCGGACAGCGAGTAGCCGTATTCAAAGCCCAGCACGGCCTCTTCCGAGAGCATCGAATTGATGACCTCGTATTTGGCCTGCTCACCGGGCTTCAGATGGTTGAGCGGCTTGTAGCGGGCTTCTGTTTCCTGATCGATGATCACCGAATGGCGTTGCGAGAACGTGCCGCGCTCGCAATCCTGACCCGACAGGCGGACCCGATGGCCTTCCAGCAACAAGGTGCCGAAGGCAAGGGCCTCGCCGGTCGCCCAATCGATCCCCTCGCCGGTTTCAATCGCCTTGCGGCGGTTGTCCATGAAGCGCTGGATGGTCTTGTGCGCCTGGAAACCTTCCGGCACGGCCGTCAACTTCTGGCCGATCTCGCGCAGGTGGTCGATCTCGACACCGGTCTGGCCGCGACGGGCATCGTCCTGGCTTTCCGACACGGCTTTCAGACCGGCCCAGCGGCCATCAAGCCAATCGGCCTTGTTGGGCTTATAGGCCTGTCCGGCTTCGTGTTCGGCTTCCAGACGGGTCCGCCAATCGGCCTTCATCTTGTCGATTTCGCCGACGGTGACCACGCCATCGGCAATCAAACGATCCGAATAGAGTTCGAGCGTGGTGCGCTGGCCGCGGATTTTCTTGTACATCAGCGGCTGGGTGAAGGCAGGCTCGTCGCCTTCGTTATGGCCGAAGCGGCGATAGCAGAACATGTCGATCACGACAGGCTTGTGGAAGCGCTGGCGGAATTCGGTCGCCACTTTGGCGGTGAACACCACCGCTTCGGGATCGTCGCCGTTGCAATGGAAGATCGGCGCTTCGATCATCTTCGCCACATCGGATGGATAGGGCGAGGAACGCGAATAGCGCGGATAGGTGGTGAAGCCGATCTGGTTGTTGATGATGAAATGGATCGAGCCGCCGGTGCGGTGACCCTTCAGGCCCGACAGGCCCAGACATTCGGCCACCACGCCCTGACCGGCAAAAGCGGCATCGCCGTGGATCAGCAAAGGCATGACCTTGGAGCGCTCGCTCTGGTCGTTATGCTGGTCCTGTTTGGCGCGCACTTTGCCCAGCACCACCGGATCGACGATTTCCAGATGCGAAGGATTGGCAGTCAGTGACAGATGCACATTGTTGCCGTCGAACACGCGATCCGACGAGGCACCCAGATGGTACTTCACATCGCCCGAACCCTCGACATCCTCGGGCGCATAGGAGCCGCCCTTGAATTCGTGGAAAATGGCGCGGTGCGGCTTGCCCATCACCTGCGACAGCACGTTCAGACGGCCGCGATGGGCCATGCCGAACACGATCTCGTTGACACCGAGCGCACCGCCGCGCTTGATGATCTGCTCGAGCGCGGGCACCATGGATTCACCGCCATCCAGACCGAACCGCTTGGTGCCGGTATATTTGACATCGATGAATTTTTCGAAGCCTTCGGCCTCGACCAGCTTGTTGAGAATGGCGCGGCGGCCTTCGCGGGTGAAGGCAATTTCCTTGTCCTGGCCTTCGATGCGCTCCTGAATCCAGGCCTTCTCGGCCGGATTGGAAATATGCATGAATTCCCAACCGATCGTCGAGCAATAGGTGCGTTGCAGAATGGTCTGCATTTCGCGCAAGGTGGCATATTCCAGCCCCAGCACATGATCGATGAAGATTTTACGATCCCAATCGGCATCGGTGAAACCGAACGCCGAAGGATGCAATTCGGAATGGTCCTTTTCAGGGCCCATATGCAGGGGATCGAGATCGGCATGCAGATGGCCGCGCATGCGGTAGGTGCGGATCATCATCAAAGCGCGCACGGAATCGCGGGTGGCCTGCTGGATGTCGGCGGTCGAGACGGCCGCGCCTTTTGCTTCGGCCTTGCCCTTCAGCTTGTCGCCGACGATCTTTTCAACCGCACCCCAATTGCCGTCAAGCGCTGAAACCAGTTCGCCATTGGCGGCAATCGGCCAGTTCTTGCGTTGCCACGAGGCGCCTTGCGCGCTTTTGGTGACGGAAGCGGCATCGTCATTCAACGCGCCGAAAAAACTGCGCCATTCGGCATCAACCGAATTCGGATTGTCCTGATAGCGTGCATAAAGGTCTTCGATATAGGAGGCATTCGCGCCATAAAGAAAAGACGTTTGTAACAATGCTTCGTTCTGATCCTGCCGCGCCATGGCGTTTCCCTCGTCCTCTACTCGCCGTCTTACAGACAGCTTATTAATCCACGACAAACAATGTCGCACCCTGCGGGCTGCGCGAACGGTGCGGCTCGGCACCGTCGGCAACCTGATAACTCATTCCCGGGGTCAGCATGAAAACCCGTCCGTCTGCCAGACGGGTTTCAAGTTCGCCCTTGAGGCACAGGAGAATGTGCCCCTTTTCGCACCAGTGATCGGCTTCGTAGCCAGCCGAATATTCGACCATCCGGACGCGGATGCGGTTGTCTTCCGGTCCGAAAGAACGGGTCCGCCACTGTGCCGAGCCGGCATCACCTGCGTGGTGCGTCGGCTCGATGGCGGCCCAATCTGTCGTTGCGAAAGAGATGTCCGTCATCCGCATATGGATTAGCCTTTCAGGCGTTCCACCAGGGTCTTGCCAAGACGGGCCGGTGATGGCGAGACGCGGATGCCCGCGGCTTCCATCGCGGCAATCTTGTCTTCCGCACCGCCCTTGCCGCCCGAAATGATCGCACCGGCATGGCCCATGCGACGACCGGGAGGGGCCGTACGGCCGGCAATGAAGCCAACCACAGGCTTGGAGCGGCCACGCTTGGCTTCATCGGCCAGGAACTGGGCGGCTTCTTCTTCTGCCGAACCACCGATTTCACCGATCATGATGATCGAATGGGTCTTGGGGTCAGCCAGGAACATTTCCAGCACGTCGATGAATTCGGTGCCCTTCACAGGATCGCCGCCGATGCCGACTGCGGTGGTCTGGCCGAGGCCTTCCATCGTGGTCTGGAACACGGCTTCATAGGTGAGTGTGCCCGAACGCGACACGATGCCGACATTGCCCTGCTTGAAGATATTGCCGGGCATGATGCCGATCTTGCATTCGCCAGCAGTCATCACGCCGGGGCAGTTCGGGCCGATCAGGCGCGACTTGGAACCCGACAGCGAACGCTTCACCCGCACCATATCCAGCACCGGAATGCCTTCGGTGATGCAGACGATCAGCGGAATTTCCGCTTCGATCGCCTCGCAGATCGCATCGGCCGCACCTGGAGGCGGCACATAGATGACCGAGGCATCGGCGCCGGTCTTCTGCTTGGCTTCGAGAACCGAATCGAACACCGGCAGGCCGAGATGGACCGAGCCACCTTTGCCGGGCGAGGTGCCGCCGACCATCTTGGTGCCATAGGCAATCGCCTGTTCGGAATGGAAGGTACCGTTCTTACCGGTGAAGCCCTGACAGATCACCTTGGTCTGTGCGTTGATCAAGACTGACATTAGTGTGCTCCTGCCTGGCCAGCGGCTTTCACCGCACCCACAATTTTCTG
>CANGOE010000062.1 GCA_947455455.1 Hyphomicrobiales bacterium | reverse complement strand
TGGCCGCGACCACATCACCCATGCCGAAATGGCCATGGATGACAAAGGGCAGATCCTCGGTTTGCGGGTGAAAACCAAAGCCAATCTTGGCGCCTATCTCTCCACCTTCTCCAGCTGTGTGCCGACCTATCTCTATGCGCCACTGCTGTCGGGACAGTATAATATTCCGGCCATTTATGTTGAAGTGGAAGGGCTTTACACCAATACCGCACCCGTGGATGCCTATCGCGGTGCGGGCCGTCCCGAAGCGACTTTCGTGATCGAGCGGATGGTGGAAGTAGCGGCGCGCGAAATGGGGCAGGATCCTGCCGCTTTCCGCCGCAAGAACTTCATCAAGAGCTTCCCGCACCAGACACCGGTCATCATGGCCTATGATACCGGCAATTATGGTGCGTCGATGGATCTGGCGCTTGAGATGGCCGATTACAAAAACTTCGGCAAGCGCAAGCGTGACAGCGCCAAAAAGGGCATGCTGCGCGGCATCGGCTTCTCGGCCTATATCGAGGCTTGCGGCATTGCGCCTTCGGCGGCTGTCGGCTCGCTCGGTGCGGGGGTCGGCCTGTGGGAATCCGCCGAAGTGCGGGTTAATCCGGTCGGCACTGTCGAAGTGCTGACTGGTTCGCACAGCCACGGGCAGGGTCACGAAACCACTTTTGCCCAATTGGTCTCGGACCGTCTGGGGATCGGCATCGATCAGGTGGCGATTGTCCATGGTGACACCGACAAGGTGCAGTTCGGCATGGGCACCTATGGCTCACGCTCCGGTGCAGTGGGCATGTCGGCCATTTCCAAGGCGCTCGACAAGGTGGTGGCCAAGGCCAAAAAGGTGGCGGCCTATGCGCTCGAGGCATCCGAGGGCGATATCGAGTTCAAGGACGGCCGTTTCTCGGTCGCGGGGACCGATCGCTCTCTGGCCTTCGGCGAGGTGGCTTTGCAGGCCTATATCGCGCATAAATTCTCCGGTCAGGATCTCGAACCGGGTCTGAAGGAAGGCGCGTTCTACGATCCGACCAATTTCACTTTCCCGTCGGGCGTGCATATTTGCGAGCTGGAAATCGATCCCGCAACCGGTGTCACCCGCATCGACCGCTGGACAGCAGTCGATGACTTCGGCAACATCATCAATCCGATGATTGTCGAAGGGCAGGTGCATGGCGGTATCGCCCAAGGGGTCGGTCAGGCCCTGTTCGAAGGCGCGCATTATGATGCCAATGGCCAGTTGGTGACGGCAAGCTATATGGATTATTGCATGCCGCGCGCCGATGATTTGCCGAGTTTCGACATCGGGATCACCACAACGCCTTGCACCACCAACCCGTTGGGGATCAAGGGTTGTGGCGAGGCCGGTGCGATTGCGGCGCCTCCGGCGGTCATCAATGCCATTACCGATGCGCTGGGCCATGAAGACATTGCCATGCCCGCTTCGCCGCAAGCTGTCTGGCGGGCGGCACAGAAATCCATGCACAAGCTCGCTGCGGAATAAGGCGATTATCGAAATATTCGGCCCGTTACGGCCATTGAGGAATTGGGAGATTCAAGATGTATGCTTTCGCCTATCAACGTCCCACCACCGTGCGTCAGGTGCAATCGGCTCTGGGCAAGCACGAGGATGCCAAAATTCTGGCCGGTGGCCAGACCTTGTTGCCGACCATGAAACAGCGCCTCGCATCCCCTTCGGCCGTGATCGATCTCGGCCATGTGGCCGGTCTGTCCGGCATTGAAAAGAAGGGCCGCAATATCGTGATCGGTGCGATGACGCGCCATGCCGATGTGGCCTCATCCGATCTCGTGCGCGAGGCCATTCCGTCTCTGGCCGCTCTTGCCGGTGGCATTGGCGATCCTGCGGTCCGCAACCGTGGCACGATTGGCGGCTCTGTTGCCAATAATGATCCTTCAGCCGATTACCCCGCCGCCCTGCTGGCTTTGGGGGCCACGATTGTCACCAACAAGCGCAAGATTGCCGCAGACGACTTCTTTCAGGGCATGTTCACGACCGCGCTGGAAGACGGCGAGATCATCACCAAGGTCTCGTTTCCGGTGCCTGCCAAGGCCGCTTATGTGAAATTCCCCAATCCGGCTTCGCGTTACGCGATGGTTGGCGTGTTCGTGTCCAAAAAGGGTTCGGATGTCAAAGTGGCTGTGACGGGTGCCAGCAATGAAGGCGTGTTCCGTGCCGCCGGTCTGGAAGCCGCGCTGAAAGCCAAGTTCAACCCGAAGTCGGTGGATGGTGTTGCGGTGGATGGCAGTAACTTTATCTCCGACATTCACGGCACCTCGGATTACCGCGCCAATCTGGTCTCGGTCATGACCAAGCGGGCTGTGACCAAAGCCCTTGGCAAATAAGCGCTTTGTGCCTCATGGATCGACAGGCGGGCCTTAAGGGTCTGCCTGTCGACCCCGACCTGATCGATGCCTTGGTGCGCCAGTGCCAAGGTATTTTGTTTTGATGTTGATGATGTCCGGCGCTCATTGTTCGTGTCCGGCATGATCCGAGTAAGGAGCCTAGCATGATCCGCGCTGTCCCAGCCTCGATCGACGACACCCAGTCCATGTTGTCAAAAACCGGCTATGTCGCGGATCGCGCCTTGGCAACCGTTGTCTATCTGGCTCTGAAGATGGGCCGCCCCCTGCTTCTGGAAGGTGAAGCGGGCGTTGGCAAAACCGAAATCGCCAAATCGCTCTCCACCATGTTGGGCCGCAAGCTGATCCGGATGCAATGCTATGAGGGGCTGGATGTTTCCTCTGCCGTGTATGAGTGGAACTATGCGGGCCAGATGATGGCCATCCGGCTGGCCGAGGTCGAGGGAGCGACCGATCGGGCGCGGCTGGAAGCCGATCTGTTCTCCGAGCGCTATCTGATCAAACGGCCTTTGTTGCAGGCTCTGGAGCCAGATACCCAAGGCCCGCCGGTGTTGCTGATCGACGAATTGGACCGGACCGATGAGGCGTTTGAAGCCTTTTTGCTGGAAATTCTCTCCGATTATCAGGTGTCTGTGCCTGAATTCGGCACGGTGAAGGCTGAACATCCGCCGATTGTGATCGTGACCTCCAACCGCACGCGGGAAATCCACGATGCGCTGAAACGGCGTTGCCTTTATCACTGGGTCGACTATCCCGATGCCGAGCGCGAATTGGCCATCCTCAAGGCCAAGGCTCCGCAGGCTCCCGAAGCGCTGACCAGACAGATTGTCGGCTTTGTGCAAGCTCTGCGCAAACAGGATCTGTTCAAGGTCCCCGGCGTGGCCGAGGCGCTGGATTGGGCTTCGGCTCTGGTGGAGCTTGATGCCGTCGCCCTTGATCCCAAGCTGGTCTCTGACACTTTGGGCGTGCTGTTGAAGTATCAGGACGATATCCAGAAAATGCAGAGCTCCGACATTGCCAAAATGTTGAGCGAGATCGGCAAGGGATAAATCGAGCCGATGTCGGGCCGTCTCGCAGACAATATTACCTATTTTGCCCGCGCCCTGCGCGAGGCCGGGATGCGGCTCGGGCCGGGATCTGTGCTCGACGCCGTCGAGGCGCTGACCATTGCGGAGCCGCAGACAAAAACCGATTTCTATTGGGTTCTCCATTCGGTTTTTGTGAAAAAACACGAAGATTCCGGACTTTTCGAACAGGCTTTTGCGATCTTTTTCCGCCGCCGCGCCTTTATGGACAAGTTGATCGCCACCATGTCGCCGCGGGCTCCGGCCAAGCCCGATGATCCAGACCGCAAACCCGATGCAGGGGCCTTGCGGGTGGCCGAAGCCCTGTTGCCCAAGGCCAAGAATGACGAGCCGCCCGCCGAAGAGAAACAAGAGTTATCGGCCCGTCTGACCATTTCGGATCGGGAAATCTTGCAATCCCGCGATTTCGCCCAGATGACCGCCGCCGAAGTCCTGCAAGCCAAGCAGTTGATTGATCGCATGGTCTTGCCCGATGACCGCGTTCGGGCGCGTCGTTTTGTGCCTGTCCATAAAGGCGGGGTGATCGATCCGCGCCGGACCTTGCGCAATTCGCTGAGGGCCGGAGGGGCGACCATCGATCTGGCCTTTCGTGACCATTCGCAACGGCATCCGCCGATTGTCGCTTTATGCGATATTTCCGGTTCTATGGCCGAATATGCGCCGCTTTTTCTGCATTTTCTCCATGCTTTGACCGATAAACGCCGCCGTGTTGAAACCTTTTTGTTCGGTACACGGTTGACCAATGTCACCCGTTCCTTGCGCAAACGCGATCCCGACGAGGCATTGGCCCTGTGCGGGGCGCAGGTGGAAGATTGGTCGGGCGGCACCCGCATCGGTGCCAGCCTGCACCGGTTCAACCGCGATTGGTCGCGCCGTGTATTGGGGCAGGGCGCGGTGGTTTTGCTGTTTACCGACGGTCTGGAGCGCGATGATCTGGACAGTCTGAAAGCCGAAATGGCCCGATTGCATCGTTCCTCGCGCCGACTGGTTTGGGTCAATCCCTTGTTGCGCTTTGGCGGGTTCGAGGCCAAAGCCCAAGGCATCCGCACCATGTTGCCGCTGGTCGATGATTTCAGGCCCATCCATTCGCTGGCCGCCATGGCAGATCTGGTCAAGGTCCTGTCTGCCGAGCCGTCCCGCGAGCATGATCCGAAAACCTGGCTGAAACTGGCCGGTTGAGCGGGTTGTTCATGACAGGCGATCAAAAACGGCCTATCCTGACCAGATAATCAAGGGAGTGCGTGATGGCATTGGCGAGCGATAGCGACATTCTGGAACAGGCCGAGGCCTGGCATCGCGCCGGTCGCGGTGTGGCGATTGCCACGGTGGTCGAGACATGGGGATCGGCTCCGCGTCCGGTCGGCAGTCATCTGGTCATTGACGAGGAAGGGCATTTTCTCGGCTCGGTGTCGGGGGGCTGTGTCGAAGGGGCTGTGGTCAGCGAGGCGATGGATGTGATCGGATCGGGCACACCGCGCTTGCTCGAATTCGGCGTAGCCGATGAAACCGCCTGGCAGGTCGGTCTGTCCTGCGGCGGCAAGATTGCCGTCTATGTCGAAAAGGTTGTGTCATGAAGGCGGCATTTTTGCAGGCTATGAACAGCGAGCGCGCGGCACGGCGGGCCTGTGTGCTGGTGACTGATCCGGTGCATGGCGCACAGCGTCTTGTGCTTGCCGATGGGATTGCGGCTGACCCGCTCCATGAAGAGATCGAAACCGCTTTGCGTCTGGGCAAAAGCGGCATGGTCGAGCATGACACGGGCCGTTATTTCCTGACGGTTCAAGCTCCGCCTTTGCGGATTGTGGTGGTGGGGGCCGTGCATGTGTCGCAGGCTCTGGCCTCGATTGCCCATCTGTTGGGGCATCGGGTGATCGTGGTTGATCCGCGTACCGCCTTTGCCTCCAAAGAGCGTTTTCCCGATGCTGATCTGCTGGCCCAATGGCCCGAAGAGGCGTTGCCGGTGGTGGGCATTGACCGTTACACCGCTTTTGTCGCGCTGACCCATGACCCCAAAATCGATGATCCGGGGCTGATGGCGGCTCTCCAGTCCGATTGCTTCTATATCGGGGCGTTGGGCTCGCGCAAAACCCATGCAAAGCGGCTTGAGCGTCTGGCAAGCGCCGGAATAGATGCCGAACGGCTGGGGCGCATCCATGCGCCGATCGGTCTGGATATCGGGGCGGTCAGTCCGGCGGAAATCGCTTTGTCCATTATGGCGGAAATCACTGCCAAACAGCGCAAAAAGCCCGAACGTCCCAAAGGTTCGTGATGATATTTGCCGATGTTCCCTTGTCCGAAGCCGAAGGGGCGATTGCCGCCCATTCCATCCGGCTGGGCGATCTGGTGATCAAAAAAGGCGTGGTCCTGACCGCACAGCATCTGAAGGGGCTGGCGGCGCTGGCCATCGACAGCGTGACGATTGCGCGGCTGGAAGCCGATGATAGTGACGAGAACACGGCGGCGGCTCGACTGGCGCAATCTTTGTTGGGGGCCAATGTCATGGCGCATGGCCCTGCGACAGGCCGCGCCAATCTGTTTGCCACCGCTGATGGGGTTTTGCAGGTCGATGCCGCCCGGATCGATGCGATGAACATGGTCGACGAGGCCCTGACAGTGGCGACATTGCCGAATTGGCGGGTGGTGCAACGCGGCGAGATGATTGCCACCGTCAAAATCATCCCTTTTGCTGTTCAAACCACATTGCTGGAACGCAGTTTTGCGGCGGCAGGGTCAACTTCCCCCGTCTCGGTTGCCGCATTCACACCCATGCGGGTCGGATTGGTAGCGACCACTTTGCCGGGGCTGAAGCCTGCCGTGATCCGCAAAACCTCGGATGTGCTGGCCAAACGGTTGCAAACGGGCCATGCCAGTCTGGTCAGCGAAGTGTTGGTGCCGCATAAAAGTGCCGATGTGGCCGAAGCCATCTCACGCATGGGCGGCGAGGTGGATCTTCTCGTGCTGTTCGGAGCCTCGGCGATGACCGACAGGCGGGATGTCTTGCCGGTGGCGATCGAGCAGGCGGGGGGAACAATTGTCCATTTCGGCTTGCCGGTGGATCCGGGTAATCTTTTGTTGCTGGGACAATGGACGCGGCCCGATGGCAAGACCATTCCGGTCATCGGTGCGCCCGGTTGTGCGCGTTCGCCGAAAGAGAACGGCTTTGATTGGGTGTTGCAACGCTTTATGGCCGGTCTGCAGGTCACCCGCGAGGACATGATGCGGATGGGGCATGGCGGGCTTTTGATGGAGATTGTCCAGCGTGGCCAGTTGCGGGCCGATTTGGGCGCGGTGGAATGAACTGGGCCGCGATTATCCTTGCCGCAGGCCGGTCCAGCCGGATGGGCTCATCTCATAAATTACTTGAGGATTTGCACGGCAAGCCATTGATTTGTCATGTTA
The DNA here is from genome assembly GCA_947455455.1 of Hyphomicrobiales bacterium. Classification (GTDB taxonomy): domain Bacteria; phylum Pseudomonadota; class Alphaproteobacteria; order Rhizobiales; family Beijerinckiaceae; genus CAIYZJ01. Next base: position 8,656 of record CANGOE010000062.1, on the reverse strand, counting down.
TTGATGTTGCGCAAAACGCAAAAATCTCGCCGGTGCTGATGGTGACCGGCTATCGTCGGGCCGATGTGATGGCTTTGGCGCAGGGGCGGGGCGTGCAGGAGGTGTTCAACCCCGATTATGCGCAGGGCATGATGTCCTCGGTGCAAAGCGGATTGCGGGCTGTGCCGTCTGATCGCGAGGGAGTTGTGATCCTGCTCGGCGATATGCCGATGGTGACGGAGCGCCATATCAGGCAAACCATTTCCGCTTTGGAGGCGCGACCCAATGCGCTGGCGGCTGTTCCGGTCTACCAGCAGGAATGGGGACATCCTGTGGTCATACGGCGCGGACTGTTTGAAGCCGTGATGGCTTTGTCGGGCGATCATGGCGCGCGTTCGGTTCTCAAAGCCCATCTGTCCCGAGTGGTGGAAGTGCCGATGGATGATCCCGCGATCCTGCTGGATCTGGATACGCCAGAAGCCCTTGCTTTGGCCAGACAGAACAAGCCAACCGCTCTCAAGCCTTGATGGATTGTGCGGCAGGGTTGGATTTGCCTGCCCGGCACCGGTCTGAACAATAGCGTACCTCGTCCCAGACCTTCTCCCATTTTTTGCGCCAAGCGAAGGGCAGGCCGCAAGTCTGGCAGGGTTTTGTCGGCAAATCGGCCTTTTTGCGCATTTTTGCCATTGTTTCCCCTTGTCTCTGTCCGATCCAAATCCGGCTCCGCATCGTAACATACGCAGATCATGTTTCAGGAGATGTGTGGAATGGCTCGCAATCATGTGATTTTTGGTGGCTATGGCGGTGTTGGCTTGGCCATTGCCCAGCGTTTGGTGGCTTCGGGCGATCATGTGCATCTGGTTGGCCGCGATGCGGACCGCTTGCAGGCCGCCGCCGCATCGCTGGGGGCGACCAGCAGTCAGTGCGATGTGCTGGTGCCGGAACAGATTGTCCGGGCGATCACCGAAGCGCAGGCCCATGGCCCGATCCATGGATTGTGTTACGCGGTCGGCACCATCAACCTCAAGCCGCTGGCGCGTCTGGGAGTGGCCGATTTCGAGCAGGATTTCCGCGTCAATGCGCTTGGGGCCGCGCTGGCTCTGCAAGCCGCTGTCCCGGCCTTGAAGGCCTCTGACGGGATTGCCTCGGTGTTGCTGTTTTCCTCGGTGGCTGTGTCCCAAGGTTTTCCGGCTCATGCCTCGATTGCCATGGCCAAGGGGGCCGTTGAAGCCCTGACCCGCTCGCTGGCCACCGAATTGGCCCCCAAAATCCGCGTGAACTGCATTGCACCCTCTCTGACACGCACGCCGCTGGCGGCTGGTTTGACGGGCAACGAGGCGATGGCCACCGCCATTGCGGGCATGCATGCCAGCCAGCGTTTGGGCGAGGTCGACGATATCGCCCCGCTGGCCTGTTTGCTGTTGGGAGAGGAATCCGGCTGGATGACCGGACAGGTGATCGGCGTTGATGGCGGACGCTCCACCTTGCGCGTCAAGGGGTGATTGTCGGGCCTAGAAGCGCCGTGCGGCCATGAGGGATGTATAGAGACCGGCATGCGACAGGCTGTCGCTCTCATGGCCAAAGGCTAGGCTGTAATCGCTTCCCAACATCCTGATCCCGCCCAGTGCCACGCCCAGACGCTGGCGCTGGAACACATGGTCTCGATACAGCGTCACTTCGGGGCCGATCATCATGTCCTTTTGCAACGGCCGCATGAGTGAGCTTTTGTAGGTCGCGCCGCGCAACAAAACATCGACATCCAGTTGCAGGGACAGCACAAAACCGTTGGCCCATCGTTCGATCATCGCGGCGGATACGGTTGCCGTCTGGTTTTGCTCATACAGCATGGTTCGGGCCTGATTGGTGCGCAGGGTCCATTGCCGCCCGATCGACAGGGCATAATAGCTGTCGGCCTCCACCATCTCCCAACCCAGCGTGAAAGCGTTGAGTGTATTGCGGTCCAGATGCGATGTCAGGGTGGTGTTGAGATTGTCCGTGGCCTGATGCGGCGTAAAAATCACCCCGCGTTTGGCCATGACAAAGCCGCCGCCCCATTCCTCGTCACCGCGCATGGACAGTTTCAGACTGGTGGTCACAAACCGTTGGGCGGGCGACGTATCAAGCTGGTTGAACACCACCAGCGCATCATCCTTGAGGCCGCGCGTGCTGAACAGGGCGTTGCCTTGCGGTTCGCACAAGGTGAAACCGCCGACCATCTCGCAGGCAGTGGCCCGAGGGGGCACAGTGAGCAGGAGGGCCATTCCCCATACAAGCCATTGGCCAGACTTGAACCCACATTGCATCTGACATATCCGAATCGGCCGCTTGAACGGGAAAAATCGGATTTTGGGGACGCTGGTCTGTGTTGAACCTGTCGGAAACGACAGGGATGGGTGTTGCTAGATAAACCCCAGGCCTTTCAGGCTGGCATGGCCATTGCGGCCCACGATGATGTGGTCATGCAGGAGAATGCCCAGAGGTTTGGCGATCTCGGCAATTTCGCGGGTCATTGCAATATCGGCTTGCGAGGGGGTTGGGTCACCTGAGGGGTGGTTGTGGACGAGGATCAGGGCAGAGGCATTCAATTCCAGCCCCCGCCGCACCACTTCCCGCGGATAGACGGGGGTATGGTCGACCGTTCCTGTCTGTTGCAGTTCATCGGCCAGCAGGCCGTTGCGCTTGTCGAGAAACAGGATGCGGAACTGTTCGACTTCGGCAAAGGCCATGGCCGCGCGGCAATATTCGATCACCGAGGACCACGAAGACAGGATCTCGCGCTTGGTGACCGCGCCTTTGGCCAGCGAACGGCCCGCCGCTTCGATGATTTTGATATCCAGTGCTGTCTGTTCGCCAAGCCCTTTGACCGACAGCAGACGGGGCATCGGTGCGCCGATCACCTCGGCGAAGGAGCCGAATTGGCTGATCAGCAATTTGGCCAGAGGTTTGACATCACGTTGCGGAATTGACCGGAATAAAACCAATTCGAGCAATTCGTAATCCTGCAACCCGTCAGAACCCACGCGTGCAAAGCGATCTCTCAACCTCTGGCGGTGGCCATGGCGGTGGTCCTCCTCGCTCTGGTCTTGGGGGCGGGGAGGGGCATCGGTCATGGGCAGAGCTTTCAGCGTTCGGGCAGGCCGGGTTGGAACCCTTCAAGGCCACGCGGGGAATAGGTAAACACCTCGCAACCGGTCTCTGTCACTCCGAGCGTATGCTCGAATTGGGCGGAGAGCGAGCGGTCGCGGGTGACGGCGGTCCAGCCGTCATTGAGCACTTTGACCTGAGGCCGACCCAGATTGATCATCGGCTCGATGGTAAAGAACATGCCGGGTTTCAGCGCCACGCCTTCGCCCGGACTGCCATAATGCAGGATATTGGGCTCGTCATGGAACAATTGCCCCAGGCCATGCCCGCAGAAATCGCGGACCACCGAACAGCGTTCGGCCTCGGCGTAGCTCTGGATCGCATAACCGATATCGCCGGTGGTCGCACCCGGCTTGACCGCCGCAATGCCGCGCACCAGCGATTCATAGGTGACTTCGACCAACCGTTCGGCCCGGCGCGGCAAAGCACCGACCGCATACATGCGGCTGGAATCGCCATGCCAGCCATCGACAATCAGCGTGACATCAACATTGATGATATCGCCTTCGCGCAACGGCTTGTCATTCGGGATGCCGTGGCAGACCACATGATTGACCGAGGTACAGATGGCACGGCGATAACCGCGATACATCAGCGGGGCGGGATAGGCCCCGTGATCCATGGCGAATTGAAAGCACAGGCTGTCGAGATCATCGGTCGTCACACCCGGGCGCACCGCATCATAAACCAGATCGAGGGCTTCGGCCGCAAGACGGCCGGCCTTGCGCATCCCCTCGAAGGCTTGCGGGCCGTGGATCTTGATTTTTCCCGGCTGGCGGCGCTGGGATGAGTTGGCTTCAATAAAGGTCATAATTGTCATTCGTTCAAACGGCGGCCAAAGGCAAGCCTGTTGTGTCGTGCGACGATACGATTTTGGTTGATGACTGGGCTTGTTGTGGTCGTTCAGGCTTGAGAATAGTCATTCAAGCTGATCTATTCCAGCCCCGAAAGCGAGGCATATCATGTCGGAAACAACCCTAGTGACAGCGGCCATTCTGGTGATCGGCGACGAAATCCTGTCCGGTCGCACCAAAGACAAGAATATCGGCTATATCGCCGAATATCTTACCGCTGTCGGCATCGATCTGCGCGAGGTGCGGATTGTGCCCGATGACGAGGATGAAATCGTCACGGCTGTGCGTGTTCTGTCAGGCCGCTATACCTATCTGTTCACCACGGGCGGCATCGGCCCGACCCATGACGACATCACCGCCGATTGCATCGCCAAAGCGGCCGGTGTGGGGATCGACCATGATCCGCGTGCGGTGGCGATGTTGCGCGAGCGCTTCCCCAATCCCGCCGATCTCAACGAGGCCCGTTTGCGGATGGCCCGTATTCCGTTCGGAGCCGAGCTGATCGACAACCCGATTTCGCGTGCGCCAGGCTTCATGCTGGGCAATATCATCGTGATGGCGGGCGTGCCGTCGATCATGCAGGCGATGTTCGAAAATGTCCTGCCGCGCCTCAAAACCGGGACAAAACTGCTGGCCCAGTCGATTGATTCCGGCGGCCGTCCCGAAGGTGCCTATGCCAGCGGATTGGGGGCTGTGCAAAAGGCCTTCGAGGGTGTGATCATCGGCTCCTATCCGAGTTTCGACGGCAAGCGGTTCCAGAACCAGATCGTTGTTCGGGCCCGCGACGAAGTCCTTCTGAAGGCGGCGGCCGAGGCGGTGCAGGCCATGCTTGACGGCTTGCCGCCGCAGGCCTGACCATTGTAAGAGAATTTGGTTTTTAAAATCGGATCATTTCAAAGGATACTGCCATGGCCAATCCCGCAAATCCCAAAGCCTTCCCGGTGTCTTGGGACCAGTTCCATCGTGACGCGCGGGCTCTGGCATGGCGGCTGGCGGGGGCAGGGCCGTTTTCGGCGCTTGTCTGCATCACCCGTGGCGGACTGGTGCCGGCGGCGATTGTGGCCCGCGAGCTGGAATTGCGGATGATCGAAACGATCTGCATTGCCAGCTATCATGATTACAAATCGCAAGGCGAGTTGCAGGTGCTCAAGCCGATCACCGAGCAAATTCTGTCGATGTCACCCGACGGCAGCGGTATTCTGGTGATCGACGATCTGGTGGACACCGGCAAAACCGCCAAAATTGTCCGCGATATGTTGCCCAAGGCGCATATTGCCACCGTCTATGCCAAGCCGGCCGGCCGGCCGCTGGTCGATACATTCGTGACGGAGGTGTCTCAGGATACCTGGATCTATTTCCCGTGGGACATGGGCCTTTCCTATCAGGAACCCATTGCCAACGTGCCCAACAGTTAAAACTGGTTGTTTATTTTTGATTTTTTGCATTTTCCCGTTGCAGAGCTTCGGGAAACGTCTAACTTTGGCATAATACAATAGTATAAGGGCTTAACAAATGCCTGATTTGCGGGTGGAACAGACATTATTCGGAGCCTTGCTGGGGGCGCGGGATAAATTCGGCGGAAAGACGCTGGCGATCGAGGATGCCGAACGCTCTCCCTTGAGTTACGACCGCCTGATCCTCGGCGCTTTGGTGCTCGGCAAGGCTTTTGCCCGCGAGACCGAGCGCGGTGAGACGGTCGGGATTCTCCTGCCCAGCGTCAATGCCGCCGCTGTCACCATTTTCGGCCTGTCGGCCTATGGACGGGTGGCCTCGCCGCTGAATTTTACCGCGGGCCTGAAAAACCTGCGTTCGGCCGTCAATTCGGCAGAAATTTCGACCATCATCACCTCGCATAAATTCATCGAGGTCGCCAAGCTGGACGAGGTGGTGTCGTGCCTGTCCGAAAGCGGCAAGATCCGGTTTCTCTATCTGGAAGATGTGCGCAAGGCGCTGACATCGCTGGATAAGGTCATGGGCGTGCTGAAGGCTCAACTGGCGCGTTTCTATCATGACAGGCACGCCTTGGGCGCGCATGAGGCGGCGGTGGTGCTCTACACGTCCGGCTCGGAAGGCGAGCCCAAGGGCGTGGTGCTGACCAATGCCAATCTGATCGCCAATGTCGACCAGGTGCGCCAGCATATGGGTGTTGCCCTGACCATTGGCCAAACCCTGTTGAATCCCTTGCCGATTTTCCATTCCTACGGCTTGTTGGGCGGTCTGTTGCTGGGGCTTTATACCGGCATGCGGATCGTGATGTTTCCAAGCCCGATCCAGTATCGGCAGGTGGCCAAGCTGGTGCGTGAAACCAGGGCGACGATTCTGCTCGGCACCGACACATTTCTGCAGGGCTGGTGGCGGGCCGGGGATGCGGGCGATTTCGACAGTGTGAAATTTGTCGTGGCGGGCGCGGAACGGGTGAAAGACGAAACCCGCCGCATGTGGTCGGCGGCAGGCACGGTCCTGCTGGAAGGCTATGGCGTGACCGAATGTGCGCCGGTGGTCTCGCTCAACACCGTCGAGGACAACCGTCCCGGCACGGTGGGACGGATGGTCCCCGAGCAGGAATACCGCCTTGATCCTGTCGAAGGCATCAGCGAGGGCGGCCGCCTGTTCATCCGTGGTCCCAATGTGATGGCGGGCTATATCTTTCCGTCCGAACCGGGCGTGCTGGTGCCGCCCGAAGGCGGCTGGCATGACACCGGCGATATCGTGACGGTCGATCAGGACGGCTATATCACCATTAAGGGCCGCGCCAAACGCTTTGCCAAGATCGGGGGCGAGATGATCTCGCTCGGTGCGGTCGAAAGCCTCGCCGCCAGCCTGTGGCCCGATGCCACCCATGTGGCGGTGACCCTGCCTGACCCCAAGAAGGGCGAGCAGATCATTCTGGTCTCGGACATGGCCAGCGCCGACCGTATGGCCCTGCTGGCCCATGCCCAGCAACAGGGCTACCCCGAATTATGGGTGCCACGCGCGATCTTGGTGACACAATCGATCCCGATCCTCGGCTCCGGCAAAATAGACACCGTCGCCACAGTGGAACTCGCCCGCTCGATGCGCTCGATGTTGAGTTGATCAGGGGGCGGGCAAAAAATGGTGCCGGTGGCGGGAATCGAACCCGCACTGTAACGATTTTAAGTCGTCTACCTCTACCGTTGGGTTACACCGGCACTGCGGCAAAACAGGGATCCAATCGATGGATTTCTGCCGCCCTTCTTGGCTATCCCGCCAGTGGTGAATCGGCAAGTCTCATCTGTGAAATTTGTCGGCCGTGTGGAAAAACCACGCCCCCGATGCCGATTGCTCCGGCTGGCCCCCTTTGATGTCAGGGCTGGGGTGTCGTTGTGATGTATTTGACGGCGTTGTTGGGCAGGGGCTTGATCGGTGTTCGGCCGTTTCGCCCGTCAACAGGCCCGGCTGATCTCTTGTGATCCCTTCGTCCAAGAAAAACCCCGCCGATGCTGGGCATGGCGGGGTTTGATCTGGTTTATGGCTCAGGCCCTTCGGGTGGTCACCTTTGGATGATCACCGATAGATGATAACCCATCGGATGATGAACCTTGGGCCTGTCCGGCTCAGGAACAGCCGGTGGTGGAGCCGCAGGTGTCGCATTTCAGGCAGGTGCCGTTGCGGACCAGCGTGAAATTGGCACATTCGGGGCAACTTTCGCCGACATAGCCTTTCATGCGGGCTTCCGTCCGCTTGTCCATGCCGCCGGATGATTTGGCGGCGGCGGCTTTGGCGGAGGGGGCCGCAAAGGCCAAAGCGGCCAATTCGGCTTCGCCGACCAGCGTTTCGGCTTGCGCTTCGAGATCACCCTTCAGCGCGGTTGCGCCGATGCTGACATAGCCCGAAGCCGAGGACGAGGAGCCGTCCGCCGCACGTGCCTCGAACGACACGCCGCCTTCGATCGACATCAGATTGGTGGGCTTGCCGCGCACCAGACCCTTGGACACAACCCGGTTGGCATTGTAGGACGCAGGCGCTTTGCCCTCGTCTTCACCCTTGCCGATCGTGTCGAACCCAATGGCTTCGGGAGAGACATGAGCCAGATCGTTGCGGCCGAGATAGGAGATCGCCAATTCACGGAACACGTAATCGAGCACCGAGGTGGCATTCTTGATCGCGTCATTGCCCTGCACAAAGCCCGCAGGCTCGAAGCGGGTGAAGGTGAAGGCCTCGACGAATTCTTCCAGCGGCACGCCATATTGCAGGCCAAGCGAGATCGCGATGGCGAAATTGTTCATCAACGAGCGGAAGGCCGCGCCTTCCTTGTGCATATCGATGAAGATTTCGCCGATGCGGCCATCCTCGTATTCGCCGGTACGCAGGTAGACCTTGTGGCCGCCGACAACGGCCTTCTGGGTGTAACCCTTGCGGCGGTCGGGCAGGCGGTCGCGGTCACGCACGCGTTCGATGCGCTCGACAACCCGTTCGACGATCTTTTCGGCCATGGCCGTGGCGCGGGCAGCTGCTGGCTGGTTGAGCAGGGCTTCCAGACCCTCTTCGGCCTCTTCCTCGTCATCCGAGATCAGCTGGCTGTTGAGCGGCTGTGACAGTTTGGAACCGTCGCGATAGAGCGCATTGGCCTTCAAAGCCAGCTTCCATGACAGCATATAGGCGTTTTTGCAGTCATCGACGGTGGCATCATTGGGCATGTTGATGGTTTTGGAAATCGC
>CANGOE010000061.1 GCA_947455455.1 Hyphomicrobiales bacterium | reverse complement strand
GATCCATCCTGTTGACCCTTATCACGAGAAAGAATGATCGCGGGCTTATGAAGGATCGGCGCGAGAAAGTCAACGCACCTGACGGTTTTCTTTGGGCCGAGATCGGTTTTTCCTGACTCCGTGGTCTGCTTTCACAGCACGTTATCAGTCGAAAAGGCTTGAAACACTCTGTTCGAGCGCCGTGCGGCCAATGGCTTCACCCAACAGATCGGCAATCGAGATCACGCGGATATTGCGCGCCACCTTGACGGCTTCGGTCGGCAGAATCGAATCCGTGATGACCAGTTCCTTGAGCTTGGAGGAGGCAATCCGCGCCACGGCCCCGCCCGACAGCACCCCGTGGGTGATATAGGCAAACACTTCCTTGGCGCCTTTTTCCAGCAGGGCTTCTGCGGCATTGCACAGCGTGCCGCCGGAATCGACGATGTCATCGACCAGAATACACGAGCGGCCCGTGACATCACCGATGATGTTCATCACTTCGCTTTCACCGGGGCGTTCACGCCGTTTGTCGACGATGGCGAGAGGTGCATCAATGCGCTTGGCCAGCGCGCGGGCACGGACCACGCCGCCGACATCGGGCGACACCACCATCAGATTACCATTGTTGATGCGCTTTTTGATATCTGCGGCCATCAGCGGGGCAGAAAACAGATTGTCGGTCGGGATATCGAAGAAGCCCTGGATTTGTCCGGCATGCAGATCCAGCGTCAGCACCCGGTCGGCACCCGCATGGGTGATCAGATTGGACACGAGTTTGGCCGAAATCGGCGTGCGGCCCGAGGCGCGGCGATCCTGACGGGCATAACCGAAATAGGGGATCACGGCTGTGATTCTGCGCGCCGAGGACCGGCGCATCGCATCGATGATGATCAGCAATTCCATCAAATGGTCATTGGTCGGAAACGAGGTCGACTGCACGATGAACACATCCTGCCCGCGCACGTTTTCCTGAATTTCGACGAAGATTTCCATATCGGCAAAGCGGCGGACCGTACATTGGCCCAGCGGCAATTCCAGATAGGCGGCGATGGCTTCGGCGAGAGCGCGGTTGGAATTACCCGCGACGAGCTTGATCGCAGCTTTCATGGCAGTGGTCCTTCTCAACCAAATCATTACCAGTCGGGCAAAGGCCACACGCCGATGCCGCATTCCGTGCCCATGCTCATAACAGGCACAACCCCTGCCTTCAATATAGCGAGTCGCATGACCCACAGTGAAAATCGGGCAGTGGGTAAAAATGCGGGGCGGGACGTCGAATTGCCTGTTCCCGTTTGGAATTTTTGTATGGCCCGTGCTCAAGCCACAAGTGTCACACCCGCCCTTGTTCCCGTCGTCACAATGCGGGGGGAGGTGGAAAGGTGGGTGAACCAAGGGCGGGAATAATAGTCCGGGCAAGGATGCAGGCCCTCGCGAAGCGCCTTGTTGCGATAAAACCGCTCACTCTTTCAAAAAGGCGGCCAGATCGTTCATGCTGGTTTCGGCCAGTTGGCTGGCTTCGCGGCTGGTCAGGCCGCTTGGGGGTGAGGGGGCGGCAAGGGTGCTGGTGATACGCTGGATGCGGTTTTCCTGTGCGTCGAACACATCCCAGACCAGCGTGGGCGGCTGGTCCTTCGACAGATGGGCTCCGGCAGTCAGATAGCCACGCAGATGCAGGCCCGCCTGATCGGCGGCATTGGTCAACCGCACGCCAAAGCGTTGTGCGCCCTTTTCCAGCCCCTCCTGCAAGGCCTGTTGCAAGGGTTTGGGCACGCCGTCGATGCCCTCGATCACCACAACCGATCCCGCACCCGGCGAGCGGGCCGACCCGTTGCCTGCGCTTTGGCAGGCGCTGAGCAACAGCACGGGGATCAACGTCAATAAAATGCGTGTGAATGGGTAAAAAATGAGTCTCATCTGCTCAGTCTTATATCAGACACGCCTTGGTGGAAACTCCCGCAAAGACATCAAAACGGTCTGACAGGCCGCGCCATGCCATAAAATGACGGGATAAAGCAGGCAGGCCCGCTTGCCGCCTCTTTCCTGAAAGGCTGGCGCACCCTACATCTGGTCCATGGTAACAGCGCCCCATGAACATGATTTGCCCGAGCCGGATGCGGACGAGCCTGACGAGCCTGTCGAGGCCGTCTCTGGTGCCGAGCCGCTCGATCTGGGCTTTGACCAACCCGCCGAATTGGGCGAGTTGGCGGCTGGTGTCGAGGTCATCCGCAAATGCCACGCCACCTTGCCCAACAAGCCCGGTGTCTACCGCATGTTCAATCAGGCGGGCGATGTGCTGTATGTCGGCAAAGCCAAGAGCCTGAAAAAGCGGGTCGCCAATTATGTGCGCGAATCAGGCCATTCCAACCGCATCGCGCGGATGATTGCCCTGACCGCGGCGATGGAATTCATCACCACCGGCACGGAATCAGAGGCCTTGTTGCTCGAGGCCAATCTGATCAAACAGCTCAAGCCGCGCTTCAACGTCTTGTTGCGTGACGACAAGAGCTTTCCCTATATCCTGATCAGCGCCGATCACGAGGCCGCGCAACTGACCAAGCATCGAGGGGCGCGCAACAGGCCGGGCCAGTATTTCGGCCCCTTTGCCAGCACCTGGGCGGTCAGCCGGACATTGACCGCTCTGCAACGCGCCTTTTTACTGCGGACCTGTACCGACAGCTATTATGAAAACCGCACGCGCCCCTGCCTGTTGCACCAGATCAAACGATGCGCGGGGCCTTGTACCGGTGAGATCAGCATCGAGGATTACCAGAAGCTGACCAAGGAAGCGCGCGATTTCATGCGCGGCCGCTCGATCAGCATCAAGAAAATGCTGGCCGAGGACATGCAGGCGGCTTCCGATGCGCTGGAATTCGAAACCGCCGCCCGCTTGCGCGACCGTCTGGCGGCGCTGTCGGCCATCCAGTCCTCGCAGGATATCAACCCCCATTCGGTCGAGGAGGCGGATGTCTTTGCCTTGCATATGGAAGCGGGGCAGTTTTCGATTCAGGTGTTTTTCTTCCGCAATTTCCAGAATTGGGGCAATCGCGCCTATTTCCCGCGGGCCGACCAGACCCTGGAGCCCGCCGAAGTGCTCGGTGCCTTTCTGGCGCAGTTTTATGATGACAAGCCCGCCCCCGCTCTGATCCTGCTGACCCACGAGATCGAGGATCGCGCTGTACTGGAAGATGCGCTGTCGTCGAAATCGGGTGAGAAGGTGGAGATTCAGGTGCCCCAGCGCGGTGAAAAGCGCGTGCTGGTCGATCACGCGCTGACCAATGCCCGCGAGGCCTTGGGCCGCCGCTTGGCCGATACCTCCTCGCAACAGAAATTGCTGGTGGCGATGGGGCAGGCCTTGGAGCTGGACGGGCCGATCCATCGGGTCGAGGTCTATGATAACTCGCATATTTCCGGCACCAATGCGGTGGGCGCGATGATTGTTGCGGGACGCGAAGGCTTTTCCAAGCCGCATTACCGCCAGTTCACCATCAAATCGACCGAGCTGACCCCCGGTGATGACTATGCCATGATGCGCGAAGTGTTGCATCGGCGGTTCTCGCGGCTGGTCAAGGAAGGGCCGAAGCCACCGCTGGTGACCGGTCCGAAAGCGGCCGGGGACGAACTGGCCGATGCCATGCCTGCCTGGCCCGATCTGGTGCTGGTCGATGGCGGCAAGGGCCAGTTGGATGTGGCGGTGTCGGTGTTCAGGGAGCTGGGGGTCGAGGGCGTGCATCTGGTCGGCGTGGCCAAGGGCGTGGATCGCGATGCGGGGCGCGAGACCTTCATTATCCCCGGCCGCGCGCCTTTCAGATTGCCGCCGCGTGATCCTGCGCTCTATTTCATCCAGCGCTTGCGTGACGAGGCGCACCGATTTGCAATCGGCTCGCATCGGGCCAAACGCAAGAAGGATTTCACCCGATCCAGTCTGGATGACATCGCGGGAATCGGTCCGACGCGCAAGCGCGCCTTGCTGATGTATTTCGGGACTGCCAAGGCGGTGGAGCAGGCCTCGCTCGAGGATCTGGTCCGCACACCGGGTATCAATTTGAGCACGGCACGGATGATTTATGATTTTTTCCACGATGGTGGCGGTTAATCCGTAGCATTTGTTCAAATTCATCGTTGACGCTTGGCGTTTGACGATGTTTTGTCAAATCATGAGCGCACAAGAGAGCCAATCCTCGCCAGCACCCCGCAAATTGCGCGGGGGAGGGCCGTTGAGCCTGCCCAACCTGCTCACCTATGCACGGGTGGTGGCGGTTCCGGCTGTTGTGGCCTGCCTGTTCTGGTCCGAAGATGGCACGATGCGCTGGGTCGCATTGGGGATTTATACGCTTGCCGCGATCACCGATTTTTTCGATGGCTGGCTGGCACGCCTTTGGTCACAACAATCCTCGCTGGGCCGGATGCTGGATCCGATTGCCGATAAATTGCTGGTCGCGTCCTGTTTGCTGATGCTGGTGGCCGATCACACCATTCAGGGCTGGTGGTTGTGGGCGGCGATTGTGATCCTGTGCCGCGAGATTCTGGTGTCGGGCCTGCGCGAATTTCTGGCCGAATTGAATGTCAGCGTGCCTGTCTCGACCGTCGCCAAATGGAAAACCGCCATGCAGTTGTTTTCGCTTGGCTTCCTGATTGTTGGCCCTGCGGGCGAAGAGGTTTTGCCCCATACGGTCGATATCGGCTTGGTGCTGTTGGCGGTTGCGGCCGTACTGACGCTTTATACCGGCTATGATTATTTCCGGCTCGGTTTCCGTCATGTCGTCGATTTGGATGGTCAATAATCCATCCGGCTTTGGGGAGCGGCAATGGTCAAACTGGTTTATTTTGCTTGGGTGCGCGAGAGAATGGGCATGGCCGAGGAGATGGTCGAACTGCCTGCTTCCGTGCTGACCATAGCCGATCTGGCCCTGTGGCTGGCGGGACGCGATGAAGGGGCCGCTCTGGCTTTCGCCAATCCCGAAGTGGTGCGTGCGGCGATCGACAAACAGCATGTATCGCCGCAAACCCCCGTGCAAGGCGCGCGCGAGATCGCATTCTTTCCGCCGATGACCGGAGGTTGAGCCGATGGTCGAAGCGGCTGGACACATTCCCCGCCATATCAGCGTGCAGGCGGCTCCGTTCGATCTTGCTGTTGAAGTCGGACGGCTGACAGCAGGGCGGACAGATATCGGCGCTGTGGTGACCTTTACCGGCCTGTGCCGTGACGAGGCGGGCCAGCTATCGGCTCTGGAACTGGAGCATTATCCCGGCATGGCCGAGGATGAGTTGACGCGCGTGGTGGCGCAAGCCGAACAGCGGTGGCCCTTGCAGGCGGTCGGGGTGATCCACCGCTACGGCTTGATCAAGCCGGGCGAGGTGATCGTGCTGGTGGTGACCGCTTCGGCCCATCGGGTGGCGGCATTCGAGGCCGCCAGCTTTTTGATGGACTATTTGAAAACCCGCGCACCGTTCTGGAAAAAAGAACATCTGGCGGATGGAACCAGTGGCGGCTGGGTCGAAGCCAAGGCCCATGATGATCTGGCCGCAGAGCGCTGGTCCGCGGCGCAGGCACCTGTCAAAATATAACCCCCGTCAGGCGCTCAATGCGCCTGCTGGATGGCCGACAGCATCCATGGCCCGCCGGGAACGCGGCGGAAGGTCCAGATTTCGGTGGCTTCCTGCGTCTGGTTGGGGTCGCCCGACACCACGCGATTGGTTGCCCGTTCGATCATCGCATTGATGAAAGAGAAACGCATGGCCACGCTGGCATAATCACTGCCGTTTTCGTTCCAGCTTTCGGCCAGATCGCCCTGAAGCAGTTTGACCTGTGTGACACGATCAACCAGACCCTTCTGGCTGTTGCGGGCCAGATCATCGCCGAAATAGGAGACCATTTCGGGCGTCGCCATACCGCGCAAGGCAGACAGATCCTCGCGGCTATAGGCCTCCTGCACATCGCCCAGCAGTTTTTCAAAGGCGGCATAGTCGCTGTCGCCGATCTGCACCGGAGCGGCTGAAGCGCTCGAGCCACCAGACGCAGGCATCATTTCGACAGGACTGCGCGCATAGCCTTGATCGGCATAAGCGGGTTGCGGCTGTGGCTTGCGGAACAGCCGGTACACGAAATAGATCAAGCCGACCACAATCAAAGCCTGGAAGACCAGACCCAGCAGGCTCATAAAGCCGCCCATACCGCCCATGAAGCCGTGTCCGGACAGCATGCCGAACAGGCCCGCGCCGAGGAAGCCGCCGGCCAGACCGCCCAGCAGACTGCGACCGAAGGACGGTGCGGCGGCAGGTTGTTGCATCGGTGCCTGTCCGCCCATCGAGGGCGAGGACGGGGTCGGCTGTGTGATACTGCGTTGCATGGGTGCGGCGCCACTGGGGGCTGTATTTGTAGCCGGAGGGGCCGAGAATGTCCTGTTGCCACGGCTTCCCATACTGCCGCCATCGCCGGGGCGGGCATCAACCGGTGCCAGAGTCTGGGCAAAAACCAGTGATGCAACCGCCAGCACCACGCCCAACCGTTTCATCAGACCCGAATGTTTGATTGTCACTGTGCCGCTCATCACGAATTCCCCTCTTGGTATCATGTTTGGTCATGATTCATTATGAGTGATTATATGGTGTTGGGCTTGTGATTGTGCAAGGCCTCTTTCTTGTGCAAAATGCTATGGTTTTCCTGCCGTCACGGGCCTTATGTTTCGCGGTTTCCTTAGTAAATAAGTAACAGGATCCCGTTAGAAACGGGGGATGAAATCCCGCCTTGTGAGCAAATCTCTGGCCGTGTTGATCCTGTTGGGCATTGCAGGATGCGGACTCTTTCGTTTCGAGCAACGCGCCCCGTGGCGCGATCAGGCCGAGCGGGAATGTCTGTCGGCGGGGGCGGTCAAGATCAACAGCTATATCGAGCAGGCCCGCGAGATCGATGGTCCGGGCTCCTGCGGGATGTTGAGACCTTTCCGCATTTCGGCCTTGGCCGAAGGCAGTGTCGGCCTCAAAAGCCGTGCCGTGCTGGCCTGTCCGATGGTCAGCGTGCTCGATCAATGGCTGATCGAGGTCGTCCAGCCTGCCGCGCGCCTCTATCTGGGCACAGAATTGGCCGAGGTGAATTTGGGCTCCTATTCCTGCCGCAACGTCAACAATCAGTGGAGCGGCAATAAATCCGAACATTCCTATGGCAATGCGGTGGATGTGATGTCATTCAAATTCGAGGATGGCCGGACACTTACCGTCGAGCGCGGCTGGCGTGGCGCATCGGCGGACCAGAATTTTCTCCGTGAAGTGTTTGTTGGCGGCTGTCGCATGTTCTCCACCGTGCTCGCGCCCGGATCCGACATGTTCCATTACAACCATCTGCATCTGGATCTGGGCCGCCATTCGGGCGGACGGCAGATTTGCAAGCCGGTCATCAAATTCGAGCCAAGGGTTACGCCCGCGATGATCAGAGCACCGATGAGCCTGAAAGTGCCGCAAAAAAGGGCCATTCAGGAGGAAGAGGACAATTCGGGCGAATTTGCCGAGCCGCCCGCACCCAATCGCGGTGTGGTCCAATCGACACCCTTGCCACCTGCCGGCCAGCCGATGGGCGGGAATGAACTCCGCAACAGTCCGCCAATGACGGGTGTGCCTGCGCCCAATGCCGTGATGCCACCGGTGCGGCCACCCCGTTTGGGCGGTTTGTATTAGACCAAAACCAATTCGGAGATTGACCTTGCGGCTGGTTCTGTCATCAAAGGCACCATGAATTACAGACACGCTTATCACGCGGGCAATTTTGCCGATGTTGTCAAACATGCCGCACTTGCCCTCATTCTCGACTACCTGAAACGCAAGGACAGCGCTTTTAGGGTGATCGATACCCATGCGGGCATTGGGGTCTATGATCTGGCCGGCGACGAAGCCCAGCGCACCGGCGAGTGGCATGCCGGGATAGGACGTTTGCTGGATGCCTCCTTGTCGCCCGAAGCCAGTGCCCTGCTTGCGCCTTATCTGGAAGCTGTTGCGGCTGTCAAAGGCCTGGTCAAGCCGACCGCCTATCCCGGTTCTCCGGCGATTGCCCAGCATCTGACCCGTGATCAGGACCGGATGATCTTTGTCGAGAAGCATCCGCGCGATGCGCTGACATTGAAAGACAATATGGCCGGAGACGAGCGGATCAAGGTGATCGAGCTTGATGGCTGGACGGCTTTGAAAGCCTATATCCCGCCCCCCGAACGGCGGGGGCTGGTGCTGATCGATCCGCCCTTTGAAGAGCCTGATGAATTCGAGACGCTGGCGCGCAATGTGGTCAAAGCCTATCGCAAATGGCCGACCGGGATTTATGCGGTCTGGTATCCGTTGAAAAACAAAAGCGCCAGCGACCATTTCCGCCAGACCATGCGCGACAGCGAGATTCCGCGTATGCTCTGCGTCGAGTTGCGGGTGCGCGAGGAGCAGGATCGCGGCCTGTTTTCGGGCAGTGGTTTGATGCTGATCAACCCGCCATTTGTCCTCGCCGAGCAGATGTCTGTGCTGTTGCCGCAATTGCTGTCGGTTCTCAAGCAGGCGGCAGGCAGTGGCTGGTCTGTGACGTGGTTGACACCATCCTGACGCGCATTTGATCGAATTGACAACTTTTTCGTGATTTTCCGCGCTTTTATCGATTAAAAAATTCATTTTTGAGAGTGGACGCGTGCGATTTGCCGACATATCTTGTTTCTAACGATAAGTTTTGTCTAATGCCTGCACAGGTCGATACAGCAGGCAGGGACAAGACATAGAAAGTGGGAATTGCAGATTTCGTTTTGCATTCAGGCAGGACACGCGAGCGGCACGAATCCGGTGAGCGATTCTTCTTCGCGCAGACTGACGGAGTGCAGGGGCCTGAAGGTTCGACCTTCGGGTTCATCATTCGGGGCGGGTTCGTGTTTCGGGGCCGTCCCCTGATCAGGAGCGATAAGCATGCCGCGTACAGGTGTCGTGAAATTCTTCAATACCGATAAAGGTTACGGGTTCATCAAGCCCGATGACGGGGGGACCGATGTTTTTGTCCATGTCACTGCCGTCAGCAGTGCTGGATTGTCCGGTCTTGATCAGGGCCAGAAAATCTCCTTCGAGGTGGAGCCCGACAAAAAGGGCAAGGGGCCAAAGGCCGTCGGACTGGTTGTGTTGCCCGAGTGAGACATTTCGTGCTTAACATCGCGAACCCGTGGTGGTTTGCCGCATGTTAAGAGGGCTACATATGAAACTGCGTTCGTCTCCATTCTCACCGTTCGGCCGTAAAGTGGTTATGGTCGCGCATATTCTCGGTTTGTCTGATCAGTTGGGCATTACCACGGCTGATCCGGCCGATCCCAACGATCCGTTGCGGGTGGATAATCCACTCGGCAAATTGCCGGTTCTTGTGCTCGAAGACGGCTCGTCATTGTATGATTCCCGTGTGATTGTCGATTATCTCGACCATCTGGCGGGTGAGGGCGCTGTCATTCCCAAAGGGGAAGCCAAGTTTCCTGTCCTGCGGATGCAGGCTCTGGCCGACGGCATACTCGATGCCTCGATCCTGCAAGTGTATGAAAACCGCTTCCGCGCCGAAGACCGCCGCGAGGTCGGCTGGATTTCCTATCAGGCCGAAAAGGTCAAGCGCGCTTTGACCTTTCTTGAAAACAGCACCCTGCCTGCCATTTCCGCACGGCCCGATGTCGGAGCAATCGCTCTGGCCTGTGCGTTGGGCTATCAGGATTTGCGCTTTCAGGGCACCTGGCGCAAGGACCATCCCAAGCTGGTGGCCTGGCTCAAGGATTTTGCCGCCTCGGTTCCCGTATTCGATGCGACGCGTCCGCCTGCGGCCTGAGCGGCTTTTATCAATGGCGTATAAAAAAAGCCCGCTGTGAAGCGGGCTTTTTCCGTGATGGTCAGGAGATCATCAGAACTTGTAATTGACGGCCGTGCGGACAATGCCCAGATCGTTGCCGAGCTTGCCGACAGCGGTGGTCTTGTTTTCAAGGCCGACATAGAGGCCTTCGACGCGGGCCGAGACATTGTTGGTGATGGCATAATCAACGCCCGCACCGACAGCATAACCATTGCGCCAGCCAGAGGAGTTGGTCGAGCCGGGCAGGGTGACCTTTTCATTGCCGCCAGCATAACCGGCTGTGACATAAGGCATCACGCGATCAAAGGCATAACCCACGCGACCGCGCACGGTGCCGAGGGTGTCGAGGCGGGCTTTCGAGCCAGCAGTACCGGTCGAGGATTCCTTGCCTTGCAGGCCGCTATAGTCGAAGTCGCCTTCAACGCCGACAACAACCTTGTTGGCGAGCTGTTGGTTATAGCCGATCTGGCCACCGGCCACGAAATTGCTCGGATTTTTGAACTGGGAACCAGCGGAGCCTGAGAAAGAACCAAAGCCGTAGCCGGCATTGACACCGATATAGCTGCCCGACCAGTTATAGCTTGGGGCCGCAACGTAAGGTGCAGGAGCCTGCTTGCGGTTTGGCAAGTCGGCAGCAGAAGCAGCACCGGCGGTCAGGGCGAGAGCAGCTAAGCTAAGCGAAAGCAGTTTTTTCATTGTATCAGTCTCCAAAAGTTCAGGGAGCAGATGAACCAAGGTTCTTCTGCGTAGAGGATCAATATTTTCTCAATATTTGTGAGAAAACGGTCGAGTGAGAAGCAATCTCTTGCTGGAGGTTTTCATATTAAAAAGTGGCGAGAATATGAACCTATTGAGGCATATTATTGTTTTTTGCATGAGAAGATCGTGAATAAAGCGTAAATATTATTCACGATCCATTGATTAGAAACGATAATTGCCGCCAACCCGCAAAAGATTGTTGGTTGCGCTGATCGATTGCGCACCAGTGGAGGCCGGATAGGTGTAATGGCCTAAATCGTAATGCAGGACTTCGCCGCGCAACGAGAAGCGCTGGTCGACCTGAAATTCGGCCCCGATACCGGCCACCCAACCAACGGCTGTGATGTTTTTGCTGCCGGTGGTGCTTTTATATTCGGTGCCTGCAAGGCCGACACCACCGGTGGCATAGCCCATCAGATTGTTGGCAATCAGGTATCCGGCGCGTCCGCGCCCGCTGGCCAACCAGTTCTGGCGATAGGTGTCGGCGACAGAACGGCTGATCACATCGCTTCCCGATCCGTCGGCCTCCAGCCCGAACACAAAGCGGTCGGATTGCCAGTTATAGCCGCCTTGCAAGCCGCCCGCGATGCCCGAAATACGGTTGACGCCTGCTTTGCCGAAGCCGCCGCCGATATTGGCGCCGATATAGGCCCCTTGCCAATTGCCGTTGAAGGATGATCCGCCCGACCCCGAATTGCCGTATGAACTGCCATAGGGGTTGTTGCCATATCCTTTGTTCTTGGAGAGGTCAGCCGCCGCCGCGCCACCTGTTGCAAGGCAGAGGGCCAGCAGTGATGTTGCCATTGCTGTCGAGATGCGAAACTGTGTCATGACCTGTTTCTCCTTTTGGCAGGGTTTTGTTGATCCTGTCCTCCTCACCTCTAAAACGGATGGGGTGCTGGTCAAAGGACAGCTTGGGAATAGGGTCAACAGTCTCTAAACAAACAGGCTGGCAGGCGTGGGATTGTTAAAACCCGTGTCGGAATTAAGGCAGTAAAGGCCGCTGTTGAGGGGGCTTTTCAGGAGAGCGGAATGCATCAGTCGAGCAAAGCGGCCCTTGTGACGGGAGGAGCCAGACGGATCGGGCGGGTCATAGTCGAGGCGCTGGCGCAGGCGGACTATGATGTGGCCATTCATTGCCATGCATCGCGGCACGAGGCCGATCAACTGGCTCTGGATCTGAGAGCTCAAGGCCGCAAGGCCGCGGTGGTCTGTGCCGATCTCGCCGATGCCAATGAAACACGCGGTTTGATCGCACAGGCACAGGCGGCTTTGGGGCCTGTGTCCTTGCTGGTCAACAACGCCTCTTTGTTCGAGACCGATCAGGCCGAACAGATCGATCAAGCCGTATGGGAGCGTCAATTTGCTGTCAATCTGCGGGCGCCTTGCCTGCTGGCCGAGGCTTTTGTCGCAGGTCTTGATCCCCGCAATGTCTCCGATCCTTCGATCATCAATCTGCTCGATCAAAGGGTGTTGCGGCCCAATCCGCAGTTTTTTTCCTACACGCTGACCAAATCGGCTT
Organism: Hyphomicrobiales bacterium; assembly: GCA_947455455.1. Taxonomy (GTDB): domain Bacteria; phylum Pseudomonadota; class Alphaproteobacteria; order Rhizobiales; family Beijerinckiaceae; genus CAIYZJ01. The sequence goes on along the minus strand of CANGOE010000061.1, from coordinate 3,800 downwards.
TATGGACCGCCACCCGCACCATGGCGCAGAGCTTCGCGCCGCGGGTCCGGGTCAACGGGGTCGGGCCGGGGCCAACACTGGCCAACCAGCATGACGGCGAAGACGGATTGATGCAGGAGCGTTCCGCACTGCTGCTTCCGCACGGACCCAATCCTGCCGATATTGCCGAAGCCGTGGTCTATCTGGCGCGCGCCCGACAGGTGACGGGACAGATGATCGCGGTGGATGGCGGCCAGCATCTGGGCTGGAAAACCCCAGATGTGGTGCTTTAAAGCGCCTATTGAAGGGCAATAGCCGCCATCAAACGCCCGTAATCGGGTTCGTTGCGATGGGTGGTGCGGCGATAGCTGTAAAACAGCTCCGGTTCGCCATAGGTGCAACGGTCCAGATTGGTGAAGGAGCCTATCTGCGCATTGTCCAGCCTGTGGCCGATGAATGAAGGCAGATCGAACATATGGTGCCCTGACTTGATGGAAGGCGTGAAAAACGCCGCAAAGGCCGGATTGTCATCGATAAAGCGGGCCACAAATTCCGGCCCTACTTCATAGGCCCGCGCCGAAATCGTCGGACCGAGCACGGCATGGATCCGGTCGCGTTTGGCTCCCAGTGCTTCCATACCTTCAAGCGTGGCTTCCAATATGCCGGTAAATGCGCCTTTCCAGCCGGAATGGCATGCGCCGATCACTCGGGCTTGGGCATCGGCGAACAGGACGGGGCCGCAATCGGCGGTGGCAATCGCGAGGCACAGGCCGGGACGGTCTGTCACCATGCCATCGGCTTTGGGGCGCTGGTCACGGGTCCACGGGGTGGTGACGGTGACCACATCGGCAGAATGGATCTGCCAGCATGACAGCAAACGATCGGACGGCACGCCCATAAAGCCGGCCATTCGCTCGCGGTTGCTGGCCACTGCAACAGGATCGTCGTCCGAGCCCTGACCGCCGTTCAGCGAGGCATAGATGCCCTGAGAGGCGCCGCCCTGTCGGGTGAAAAAGGCGTGGCGAATGCCTTTCAACTGCAAAGGCTCGGCAAGGACCGGTTGAAGGTTGGGCAGGGGAACCGTATTCATGATGTGGCCAGAGCAGGGTCGGGCCGGTCAAAACCCGGAACAAGTTTGAAATCGGCCGAAGCCATGGCCGCCGCTTTGAACAGTCGGCCCATTGATACGGGACTGCTGTCATCGATCAACCGGTTGGCGGCCTCGCGGATGCTTGCGACCAGATCGGGATTGCCGGTGCTGAGTTGTTCGACGCGCGGCTCCAGCCCAAGCCGCAACAACAATTCGCGTTGGGTCAAAAGGCTTTGCGGACGAATACCGGCAGCCCGTGCGGTTTCCATCAACAGTGTGAAATTGACATGTGTGGTCAGATCACATTCGCCCGGCGCATCGAGCGGATCGACCGGCTGGTGTTTTTTCAACGCCTGCCATGAATCGAACAGGGTCGAATGGTCCTGTTTGCCTTTGCTGGCATAGCCGTAATCGATCGCCAGACAGACCCCGCGATTTTGGGCCAGATGGCGCGCCAACTGGTCCATGATGAAGGTGCCGATGCGCGGCAGTTCCAGCACGGCATCAACCGGCGCATCCAGCGTGATCGATGTGTCCGGTTCCATCGACAGGCCGAGACAGAGCGAGCCGTCATCATCGAGGCCGACCAGCCGCTCGTGCCAGCCATGATCGGTTTTCTGCATCTGGCGGATCGGCAAGGCATCGAAAAATTCGTTGGCAAGGATGATGCATGGGCCGTTCGGCAGGGTTTCGATGCTCTGGTGCCATTCGATCTGGTCGATCCATGGCGCAAGGGTCTGTTCCTGCATCTGGCGCAGGACAGGACTGGTTTCCACCAGATGCACGCGCATGGCGCGCTGGAAGCCTTTCACCACCCGCAAGACCCGCAGGGCATCGGCCATCAGCGTGCCGCGGCCCGGTCCCAGTTCAACCAGATTGACGGTGGAGGGTGCGCCCAGTTGTAACCAGCATTCGCCCGCCCATAATCCGATCAGCTCCCCGAAAATCTGCGAGATCTCCGGCGAGGTGATGAAGTCGCCCGTCGTGCCGAACGGATCGCGCGTCATATAATAGCCATAGCGGGGATCACCGAGGCAGATTGCCATATAGCGTTCGATGCTGAGCGGCCCTTCGGTACGGATCAGTTCTTTCAGCAATGGGATCAGCGGCGCACTCATGCCTGAGGCCCTTCATGATTGTTGGATGCAAGAGGGGTGGTCTGTTGCTTTTGTTGTGGCTTGGGCTCGCGCAGGGCATGGACCACCAGACCAAGGCCCAGCAGGACCAGCGGCACGGACAGCAACATGCCCATCGTCGCGCCACCGAGCAGGAAGCCGAGTTGCTGGTCGGGCTCGCGGAAGAATTCGGAGACAATCCGCGCCAGTCCGTAGCCCATGCCGAACAGGCCCGACATCAGCCAGGCACGCTTCAACGCGCCTTTGCGCACGGCCACAATCAGCAACAGGCCGAGCAACAGGCCTTCAAGCCCCGCCTCGTAAATCTGGCTGGGATGGCGCGCCATGGGTCCGGCCAGCGGAAACACCACGGCCCAGGCCACATCGGTGGTGCGGCCCCATAATTCGCCATTGATGAAATTGGCAATGCGCCCCAAAAACAGCCCGATCGGTGCAACGGTGGCCGCCACATCGAACAACGAGGCCACGGCCTCGCCATGGCGGCGTGCGCTGATGGCCAATCCCAAGGCACAGCCTGCCAAGCCGCCGTGAAAGGACATGCCGCCCTGCCAGACGCTGAAAATGTTTTCGGGATGGGCGATGAAATGGTCGAGATTGTAGAACAGCACATAGCCGGTGCGGCCACCCAGCACGACCCCGATGGCGGCATACAGGATCATATCATCCAGCAAGGCAAGGCTTGGCGGGGTCCGCTGTCCCCACAAGAAGGATTGTTGGGCAAGACGCACGCAGAATTTCCAACCCAGCATCAAGCCGCCGATATAGGCCAGGGCATACCAGCGGATCACAAACGGACCGACGCTGATCAGCACTGGATCAATGGCTGGAAAGGGGATCACGAAAAACGGCATTCGGCTGGCTCCATGGATGCTGATCTGAGATGCCCCTTCCGGCAGGCTTTCGTCAAGCCGCTTCGCAAGCAGCGGAGCGGAAAAGGCGGTCGCACGGTCTGTCTGCCTTGAGAAAAAATGCGTCCTCATGGGTGAAACCATCGCGCAACCGTGCTAGACAACAGCCCACAGACACCGGTTCAGGAGAGACGATCATGCAAGGCGGCAACAAGATTCTCGATGATTTCGCGCGCATGATGACCGATGCCGCTGGCATGGCCCAAGGCGTGAAACGCGAAGCCGAAGGCGTGTTCAAATCGCAATTCGAGCGGATGATCCGCGATATGGATCTGGTGACCCGCGAGGAATTCGAGGCCGTGCGTGACATGGCTGTCAAAGCGCGTGAGGAAAATGATGCGCTCTCGGCACGTCTTGAAGCCCTTGAAGCCAGATTGCCGCAGGCCGCAGGCGAATAAGGCGGCGGGCCCGTCCACGCCACGTTTGGCCGCGATTGCCATTGGTCCCTGTCCAAAAAAATTGCAATCGGGTGTGGACATTGTTTTGTAGTGATTGTGCCGACGCTGCGAATCCATGAGTGTCCATCTCGCTCGGTGTCGATGTGAGTCGCCGCTGGCCAGTTGGTTCAACCGGCCTCGGTGATGCTTTTCAGATCGGGCATGGTCTGGACGGTTCTCGTCCAGAGCAGGTGATCTGGAGACGGGACCGCAATGGCCGCCATCGAATTTGATCTCAGCGAACGCAGTG
>CANGOE010000060.1 GCA_947455455.1 Hyphomicrobiales bacterium | reverse complement strand
AGTTCGCTTCGCAAGGGCAATATTGTTGAAAAGGACGGACATCTCTATGTCATCCTGACAGCAGAAAACATCCATCCCGGTAAGGGCACGCCAGTGACCCAGCTTGATATGCGCCGGATCAGTGATGGCGTCAAAGTGTCGGAGCGCTACCGCACCACCGAACAGGTCGAACGCGCCTTTGTCGAAGACAAGGACTACAACTTCCTCTACGAGGATGCCGACGGCTTCAATTTCATGAACAATGAAAATTATGATCAGGTCTCGGTATCGAAAGATGTCGTGGGTGATCGCGCCCCCTTCCTGCAGGAAGGCATGAAGTGCATCCTGTCGGTTTATGAAGGCAATGCCGTGTCGATCGAACTGCCGGCCCGCATGGTGCTGGAAATCGTCGATACCGAGCCGACCATGAAAGGCCAGACGGCCTCCTCCTCGTTCAAGCCGGCCAAATTGTCGAACGGCGTACGCACCATGGTGCCGCCCCATATCGCCGTCGGTACCCGCGTGGTCATCATGACCGAGGATGCGTCCTACGTCGAACGCGCCAAAGACTGATTGATCTCACCCGATCCCCCGACGGATTGTGTCTTGCGGCCCGCCGCAAGGCCAACCCTGCAGGGGGATGTGACAAAAGGGGTTTTTGATGCGTGCTTTGCTCGATGTCGTGCTGATGGCGCTGGAAATGTTCAGCTGGATGATCATCGCCTCGGCGGTGTTGAGCTGGCTGATCGCGTTCAATGTGATCAACATGCGCAATGATTTTGTCCGCGCGGTCTGTCAAGGCCTCTATCGCATCACCGAACCTGTCATGCGCCCGTTGCGGCGGGTCCTGCCCTATATGGGCGGTGTCGACCTCTCGCCGATCGTGGTGTTGCTGGCGATCATGTTCGTTGAAAAAGTGATCGTCTATTATATCTATCCCAACGTATTCTGATGCTGTCTGACCGGGTGTGATCATGGGTGATCCGCTTGCCGCCTGCCGCGTTGTTCCAGAAGGTCTTGCGGTGCTGGTGCGTCTGACACCCAAAGGCGGACGCGATGCGCTGGACGGGATCAGCGAATTGGCCGATGGCCGAACGGTCCTGAAAGCCCGCGTGCGCTGTGCGCCCGAAAACGGCGAGGCCAATGCCGCCCTTGAAGCCCTGCTGGCCAAAGCCTGCGCCGTGGGCCGCACCCATGCCAGCGTGACGGCGGGAACCACCAGCCGCCTCAAAACAGTGACATTATCGGGTCAACCCGATATCCTTTTGGCCGCCCTCCACAAGAGCCTGAATGGATAGGCCCGCCCCGCTTGATGACAATGAAGGACCACGAGCATGACTGCACAGATCATTGACGGCACAGCCATTGCGGCCAACCTACGCGCCAAAGTGGCCGCCTATTCGGCCGATGTTCTGGCCCGGCATGGTGTGGTTCCCGGTCTGGCCGTTGTGCTGGTGGGCAACAATCCGGCCTCGCAGGTCTATGTCCGCTCCAAAATCAAAATGACAAAGGAAGCGGGTTTGAACTCGATCGAGCATATGTTGCCCGAAACCGCCACACAGGCCGAATTGCTGGCGGTGGTCTCTGCACTCAATGCCGATCCCTCGGTTGACGGTATTCTGGTGCAACTGCCCCTGCCCGCCCAGATCGATGCCGATGCGGTCATTGCGGCCATTGACCCCGCCAAGGATGTCGACGGCTTCCATCCGATCAATGCCGGACGACTGATGACCGGCACAGGCGGTCTCGTCCCGTGCACGCCATTGGGCAGTCTCAAATTACTGCAATCGGTCAGAGCCGATCTGGCGGGCCTTGAAGCCGTGGTGGTGGGCCGCTCCAACATTGTCGGCAAGCCGATGGCGCAATTGCTGTTGGCCCAGAGTTGCACGGTCACCGTGGCCCATTCGAGAAGCCACGACCTGCCGGCGATTTGCCGCCGCGCCGATATTCTGGTGGCCGCGGTCGGCCGTCCTGAAATGATCAAGGGCGACTGGATCAAACCCGGCGCGATTGTGATCGATGTCGGCATCAACCGCGTGCCGGATCCCGCCAAAGGCGAAGGCAAGACAAGGCTGGTCGGCGATGTCGATTTCACCGCCGCCTCGCAACAGGCCGCCTTCATCACCCCGGTTCCCGGCGGTGTCGGCCCGATGACCATTGCCTGCCTGCTTGCCAATACCATGACAGCGGCGGCAAAGCGGCGCGGCTGGCCCGATCCCGCTTTGTAAGCAGGCTTTCAGGATCACAAGAACTGATACCGGCTGATTCTGTCCTGATTCGGACAGGTTCCGTTCGCGTTCCGATGCGTTATATCCTGAACAAGGACTTGTGAAATCGTGACTTTTACCAATTATTAACGCTGTTCACAGCTGTGGATAAGCCACGCTGTGAATTGTGTTGCCGGCATCCGACGCGGTTGGTCACAAACGCCCCATCGCGATTCGGACATGGCCTGTTCATGCTCGGCCCCGATCTGTCCCGACCAGGGACATGTCCGACAGGTGCGGTTAAGAACCGATTAACCATAGCGCACAGCAATGCTTGCCAACTTGGCGAACAGGCGGGCCAAAACCGTCAATCCTGATTCGGACATGCCCTGTTCCCGCTCACCCCCGATCTGTCCCGATCAGGGATCACGCACGGGGTCGGCATTAAGGATTGATTAACCATCGCAAACATTCTGACTTGCCACTTCACCGGATCAACAGGTGAAAACCACCAATCCCGATTCGGACACGGCCTGTTCCCGATCAAGCCCGAACTGTCCCGATCAGGGACAGCGGCGGGATACGGAATAAAGAACCGGTTAACCACAACAAGGCTTCAACCTTGCCAACCCTCTGAATCACCACACGAAAAGCATCAATCCCGATTCGGACACGGCTTGTTCCCGCTCATGCCCATTCTGTCCCGATCAGGGATCCACCTGCGATGGACGATTCAGAATTGATTAACCATCACACGGTTTCACGCTTGCCAGAAGTGCGGATCGGCAGGCCGAAGCGGCCAGTGCCGATTCGGACACGGGATGTTCTGCATCCGGTCGGACTTGTCCCGATCCGGGACGCGACATCAGGCAACGGATTTGCGCACGATGCGGACAATATCCTTCATGATCGCATCCATGGCGTAATCTTTCGGCGTATAAATGGCCGTCACGCCCATGTTTCTGAGCACATTCTCGTCATCGGGCGGGATAATGCCGCCCACGACGACCGGAACATGCGCCAGACCTGCATTGCGCATCCGCGCCATCACATCGCGGACCAGCGGCACATGCGAGCCTGACAGGATCGACAAGCCGACCACATGCGCTTTGGACTCGAGCGCCTGGGCGACAATCTCTTCGGGCGTGAGCCGTATGCCCTCATAGGTGACAGCGAAGCCGACATCACGGCCCCGCAAGGCAATTTGCTCCGCGCCATTGGAATGGCCATCAAGTCCCGGCTTGCCCACCAGCATGCGCGGGGTTTCGCCCAGCAATTCGGCCAAATCGGCCACCACCATCCGCACATCATCGGATGCAGGATCGGTGCTTGTCTCGACGGTCACGCCGGTCGGTGCGCGATAGCGGCCAAACACCTGCCGCAGGGTTTCCCCCCACTCGCCGGTGGTCACGCCCACTTTGGCACAGAGGATCGACGCCTCCATGATATTGGTGTCGGACCGCGCCGCCTGTTCCAGATCGGCCAGAGCCTTGGCCACCTGACGGGCATCGCGTTTTGTACGCCAGTCCCTGATCCGCAACACCGCATCGGTTTCCACCTGCTCGGAGACAGTCATCACAGCGCCTTCACCGGCAGTCAGCGGCGATTGCTCGCTGTCGCCCCAGCGGTTCACGCCGACCACAACCTGACGGCCCGATTCGATCCCCGCAATCCGGCGTGCATTGGATTCCACCAGCGCGCGCTTCATCAAGCCCTGCTCGATCGCCGCAACAGCACCACCGGCGGCCTCGATCTCCGACAGGGCCAGACGGGCCGCATCCTTGAGTTCGGCGACTTTGCGCTCGATTTCAACCGACCCATCGAAAATATCGCCATATTCGAGCAGATCGGTTTCATAGGCCATCACCTGTTGCATGCGCAAAGACCATTGCTGGTCCCATGGGCGCGGCAGGCCCAAAGCCTCGTTCCAGGCCGGCAATTGGACAGCCCGCGCCCGCGCCCGCTTGGACAGCACGACGGCCAGCATTTCGATCAGAATCCGGTAGACGTTGTTTTCCGGTTGCTGTTCGGTCAGGCCAAGCGAATTGACCTGCACCCCGTAGCGGAACCGCCGGTGCTTTTCATCCGTCACACCGTAACGTTCGCGGGTGATATCATCCCACAATTCGGTAAAGGCGCGCATTTTGCACAATTCGGTGACAAAGCGCATGCCGGCATTCACGAAAAACGAGATCCGGCCGACAATTTCGCCAAAGGCCTGATCAGAGAACCGGCCCGATGCCTTCACCTCGTCGAGCACGGCAATGGCGGTGGCCAGAGCGAAGGCCAATTCCTGCACAGGTGTCGCACCGGCCTCCTGCAAATGATAGGAACAGACATTGGTCGGGTTCCATTTCGGCATGTCGGCTGTGGCAAACAGGATCGTATCGCGGATCAACCGCATCGACGGTGCGGGCGGAAACACATAGGTGCCGCGAGACAGATATTCCTTGATGATGTCGTTCTGTGTGGTGCCCTGCAACAGATGGCGCGGCGCGCCCTGCTCGTCCGCCACCGCCACATACAAGGCCAGCAACCAGGCGGCCGTGGCATTGATGGTCATCGAGGTGTTCATTTCGGCCACGGGCAATTCGTGAAACAGCGCCCGCATATCGCCGAGATGGGCAATCGAGACCCCGACCTTGCCGACCTCGCCCCGCGCCAGCACGTGATCGGGATCGTAACCCGTCTGGGTCGGCAGATCGAAGGCGACCGACAGGCCGGTCTGCCCCTTGGCCAGATTGGCCCGATACAGCGCGTTTGAGTCCGCCGCTGTCGAATGGCCCGCATAGGTCCGGAAAATCCATGGCTTGTCGGCGGCACCAGATCGGGCAGAGGACGCGCTCTGCTGGCCAGCGGGCGAAATTGTGGACATCGTCATCTGGGCACCACCATTCGGCGAGAGGTCGGATCAGGCTCTATTGCAACGCAACATGCCGCATCATGCGGCATCTTTGAGCGCCTGTCACTCAGCATTAAGATGAAGGGAACGGGCGAAATAATCGGTAAAGTTGCAAAATTTCTTTCTATTTGGCCCAAATTTATGCCCGGCCTCAACTTTTAGCTTATGGCGCAGTGCAACAATACCGTTCATCATCGGCCCTGTTGATACCAATGAATTGAGCCGTGCCATTTTGTCGAGGAGCCCCCGATGACGATCACTCCCCATGATGCCCCTTTGAAAGATCTGTATGCCATTGGCGAAATTCCACCGCTTGGCCATGTGCCGGCCACGATGTGGGCTTGGACGATCCGCAAGGACCGCCACGGGCCACCCGAACAGGCCATGCAACTGGAAACCCTGCCGACATGGACCATCGGGGATGACGAAGTCCTCGTGCTGGTGATGGCGGCCGGTGTGAATTACAACGGTGTCTGGGCCGCCCTTGGCGAGCCGATCTCGGTGCTTGATGCCCATAAAACCCCCTATCATGTGACCGGTTCCGATGCCTCCGGTATTGTCTGGGCGGTCGGGCGCAAGGTGCGCCGCTGGAAAGTGGGTGACGAAGTGGTCATCCATTGCAATCAGGACGATGGCGACGACGAGGAATGTAACGGCGGCGATCCGATGTTTTCCTCCTCGCAACGCATCTGGGGTTATGAAACGCCGGATGGGTCTTTCTCGCAATTCTGCCGCGTGCAGTCGCGCCAGTTGATGCCGCGCCCGCGCCATCTGACATGGGAAGAAAGTGCCTGCTATACCCTGACGCTGGCCACCGCCTATCGCATGCTGTTCGGTCACGCCCCCCATATGGTGCGTCCGGGTGACAATGTGCTGGTCTGGGGCGCATCGGGCGGGCTTGGCGTGTTCGGCCTGCAATTATGTGCGGCATCCGGGGCCAATGCGATCGGGGTGATTTCCGACGAATCCAAGCGCGATTATGTTCTGGGTCTGGGAGCCAAGGGCGTGATCAACCGCAAGGATTTCAACTGCTGGGGCCAATTGCCCACGGTCAATTCCCCCGAATTCACCACATTCATGGCCGAGGCCCGCAAATTCGGCAAAGCCATCTGGGATATTACCGGCAAGAAGGATGTCGATATCGTGTTCGAACATCCCGGCGAGCAGACTTTTCCGGTCTCCACATTCGTGGCCAAGCGGGGCGGCATGATCGTGTTCTGTGCGGGGACGACAGGTTTCAATATCACCTTTGATGCCCGCTTTGTCTGGATGCGGCAGAAACGGATTCAGGGCTCGCATTTTGCCCATCTCAAACAGGCCAGTGCGGCGAACCAATTTGTCATTGATCGCCGCATCGACCCGTGCATGAGCGAGGTGTTCGACTGGAACAATATTCCGCTGGCCCATACGAAAATGTGGAAAAACCAGCATGCACCGGGCAATATGGCCGTGCTGGTCAATGCCCAACGGCCCGGCTTGCGCACCTTCGACGATGTGCTGGAAGCCCAACCGCATCTGCCCCCACGCTGAGGATACTTATCCCTCCGTCACAGATCTGCCTCGCGCAATAAGATTAGCCAGCAGGGCCCCATCTCGGCTAAGAGAGGATCATCGTCACCCTCCCGAAGGTTCGAGGATCCGTTGTCCATGTCGCCCCATCATCATGCGCTTGTCTTGCGACTGGCTCCCGTGTTCTTTGTGTTGCTGTGGTCGACCGGATGGATTGTCGCCCGGGCATCCGTCGATCATGCCGATCCGCTGACCTTTCTGGCAATCCGGTTTTTGCTGGCCGGCACTGTGCTCGCGGTGATTGCCGTTGCGGCGGGGGCCAAATGGCCGCGTGGCAAGCATATGGCGCATGCTTTGATTTCCGGCATTTTCCTGCACACCATCTATCTCGGCGGCGTGTGGTGGGCTGTCAGGCACGGCTTGCCTGCCGTGATTTCCGGTCTATTGGCCGCCATTCAACCCATTGCCACCGCCCTGCTGGCTCCGGTGTTTCTGGGGGAAAAAATCACCCGTCTGCAATGGATCGGGATCGGGCTGGGCTTTTTGGGCATGTCCTCTGTGCTTGCACCGAAATTGCAAAGCCTCGGTCTCGATGCCCTGACCACCGACATCATCCTGATCAGCGCCAATGTCATCGGCATGCTGTCGGCCACCATCGGCAGTTTCTATCAGAAGCGCTTTATCCCATCCAGCGATCTGCGGACATTGAGTGTCCTGCAATATTGCGGAGCCTTTCTGACGGTTCTGCCCGCCGCCTATCTGCTGGAGCCGATGCATATCGAATGGACCGGCACCATGATCATTGTGATGGCCTGGTCGGTGTTGGCCATTTCGGTCGGTGCGATCGGGCTGTGGCTGTTCCTGATCCGCGAGGGCGAAGTGTCACGCGCCGCCGCCTTGATCTATCTGATCCCGCCCGCTGTTGCCATCGAGAGCTTCTATCTGTTCGGCGAGCAATTGACGCTGGTGCAAGCCATCGGCATGGGCCTGTCGGTGCTCGGGGTTGCCCTGACGATCAAACGCTAGGCCGCAAGCATCCGGCATCCTGTATCCGGCATCAAGCATCCCTGCCCCTAAGACCAAGGGGGCATTGATTAGTGCAACGCAGCAAGGCATGTTGCATTGCAACTTTTCGCAGGAGCCACGCCATGCCTTCAGCCCAAATGTCGTCAGAATCAGTGTCAGATGCCCAATTGGCGTCAGAGACCGCACGCCATCTGCTGGATCTGGCGACCAAGACTGTGCGCGCACGTGTCAGCCATGATGGTGCCCTGTCCTCGGCCCTGCTGGAACAGGAGCAACGCGCCGCCCATGGTCTGGCATGGCTGGCCACCTATAGCGAGGCAATCCGCGAATTGGCGGCCTATGGCGTGCGGCTGGAAAGCGAAGGACGGCTGGGCGAGACCGAATCCCTGCTGATCAGCATCGGGGCCGGTGAATATCTGGCGCAGATTGTGGGCGGCATCCCGATGAGCCAGGGCGAGATGGTGCGTCCGGCTGATCTGGGGCTGTCTGCATCCACGGTTGCCTCGGTCATGACCCCTGCGGTTGAAGCCCTGTTGCAAACCGCCAATACAGCCGCCAAGCGGGCGCGGCTTGTGGCGCTGATGGGCCAGCAACAAGGGGCCGCCACGGTAGGGGACCCCGGCCTTGACGAGACACTGGAATCCATCCGCACGGAAATGCGCAAATTCGCGGCCGCCGAAGTCGAGCCGTTTGCGCATCAATGGCATCTCGACAATGCCTATATTCCGATGGAGGTGGTGGAAGGTCTGGCGGGTATGGGCGTGTTCGGCCTGACATTGCCCGAAGAATTCGGCGGCATGGGTCTGGGCAAGGAATCCATGTGCGTGGTCTCCGAGGAGTTGTCGCGGGCCTATATCGGGGTCGGCTCGCTCGGCACCCGTTCTGAAATTGCCGCAGAGCTGATCTTGTGTGGCGGCACCGAGGCACAAAAGGCGCATTGGTTGCCCCGTATCGGCAGTGGCGAAATCCTGCCGACTGCCGTGTTCACGGAACCCAATACCGGCTCGGATCTGGCTTCCTTGCGCACCCGTGCCGTGCGGTCGGGCGACAGCTATCGCGTTACGGGCAACAAGACCTGGATCACCCATCCTGTTCGCGCCGATGTGATGACCATGCTGGTGCGCACCAATCCGGATGCACCCGGTTACAAGGGCCTGTCGATCCTGCTGGCCGAAAAGCCGCGCGGCACGGATGCCGATCCCTTCCCCGTGCAAGGCCTGACCGGCGGAGAAATCGAAGTGCTCGGCTATCGCGGCATGAAAGAATACGAGCTGGCTTTTGACGGTTTTGAAGTCCCCGCCGACAATCTGCTGGGCGGCGAGGAAGGCCATGGTTTTAAACACCTGATGCAGACATTCGAATCTGCGCGCATCCAGACGGCGGCGCGGGCGGTGGGCGTTGCACAATCCGCACTCGATCTCGGCCTTCGCTATGCGCAGGATCGCGTCCAATTCGGCAAGCCGCTGATCGCCTTCCCGCGCGTGGCCGACAAGCTGGCGATGATGGCTGTCGAAGTCGCCATTGCCCGCCAGATGACCTATTACTCGGCACGCGCCAAGGATGCAGGCAAACGCTGTGATCTGGAAGCGGGCATGGCCAAACTGCTGGGAGCCCGTGTGGCCTGGGCGGCCGCCGATAATGCATTGCAAATTCACGGCGGCAATGGATTTGCGCTCGAATATGCCATTTCACGGGTGCTGTGCGATGCCCGTATCCTGAACATTTTCGAAGGTGCCGCAGAAATTCAGGCGCAGGTGATCGCCCGCCGGTTGCTCGAAGACCGCAACTGAGCCGCATGGTCGGCCAATCGATCCGGACCGGATGGATTGGCCGGGAGTGGCGATTATTTATGGGCTTTTTTCAGGGCCTGATCGAGATCGGCATAGAGATCCTCGACATCCTCGATCCCTGCCGACAGCCGCAACAGATCGGGCGGGCATGGCGTACCCGGTCCCTCGATCGAGGCGCGGTGTTCGATCAGGCTTTCCACACCGCCCAACGAGGTGGCGCGTTTCCACAGCTGGATATGGGCCGCCGTCGCAATGGCGGCCGCTTCGCCGCCACGGGCGCGGATCGACAGCATATGGCCGAAACCACCGATCATCTGGCGTTGTGCCAGCGCATATTGCGGATGGGTGGGCAGGCCCGGATAAAGCACCTCGGCAACATGCTGGTGATTGGCAAACCGCTGGGCCAGATCAAGCGCGGTTTTGGCCGCGGCATGAACCCGCAAGTCCAGAGTCCGCATCCCGCGCATCAGCAGGAAAGCCTCGAATGGCCCGAGCACGGCGCCGAAATTCTTGCGGTTGGACACAATGCGTTGCCAGAAAGCATCCTGATCCTTGGTGGCCAGTGCCCCGGCGATCACATCGGAATGGCCGTTGAGCGATTTGGTGGCGGCATGCATCACAATATCGACACCGAGGGTCAATGGACGGGTGAACACCGGTGTTGCCACCGTCGAGTCGACGGCAATTTTCGCTCCTACCGCATGGGTCCAATCGGCGGCCGCCTCCAGATCGGTCAGGGACCAGAGTGGGTTCGACGGTGTTTCCACCCAAACCAGTTTGGTTTTCCCCGGCTTCAGCGCCCCGCGCAGAGCTTCGATATTGGCCATATCGACAAAGGTGACATCCAGTCCCCATGCCACGGCATCGGTCATCAGCCAGTTGCGCAACGCCCAATACATCACGCTGGGGGCCACCACATGATCCCCCGGACGCAGGGCCATGAATACCGCCGTTGCCGCCGCCATGCCGGATGAAAACAGCAAGGCCGAGGAGGCTTCTTCCCACATGGCCAGCACGGATTCGGCCTCGCGGACCGTCTCGTTATCGGGTCTGCCATAGATATAACCCGACGAATAGGCATTATCCGCATCACGGATATAGGTCGTGGAAATATGGATGGGCGGCACCACCGCCTTTGTCCGCGCGTCGATTTTTCCCATCGCCTGCGCGGACAGGCTCTTTTTGCTCCAGCGTGATTTCTTCTGCGTCTCGACCATGGCCTGCGATCCCCGTCAAAAGGCCGGCAGTAAGTGCCGGCACCAGAACATTCCGGATACCGGCTTACACCATCTCATCCATACGGGTAAAGGCGAGCCTGTGTCTGGCCGCTATGCAGAACCAGTGACGACCGGACGTATCACCACAGAAACCGGATCAGCACCGTTTGCGGCTCAAACCGCCGGGCGCAACACTGTTGACCTCGCAGACAATAGACAGGATCAATTCGTCAATCGGTGGGGATTTCTTCATCCTCTTGAGCGCATCCAGAATAAAGGGATCGTAATCGGGATTAGACGCGTTGGGGATTGATCCTGCCGGAGTGATTGTCAGGACCCCATTGACGAAAGTCAGATTATAGTTGGTCGCTGTGCCTGAGGCACTCGTCACATAGGTGCCGACCGCCTGTCCCGATCCTGACGCCGTAACGCCGCTCAACACGCTGGCCGTTTCGTTGTTGACCAATCCGCTCGCACTGAAGCCCGTCACCGTCTGGATCTGGCCATTATAGGCCAGAGAAGCGGAATTGGCCGTCACAGTCGCATTGACCTTGTTGATCTGCAGGGTGCCGTTGACAAATGACAGGTTGTAATTGCCATCGGTTCCGGATGCCGTCGTCGTGTAGGTTCCGGCATTCTGGCCCGATCCGGAGACCGTCACACCGGTCAACACGCTGGCGCTCTCGCTGTTGACCAGTCCGGTGGCGCTGAATGTCGATACCGATTGCGTCTGGCCGTTATAGCTGACGGTCGACGAATGGGCCGTCACAGTCGCATTGGCCTTGTTGATCAGCAAGGTGCCGTTGACAAATGACAGGTTGTAATTGCCATCGGTTCCGGATGCCGTCGTCGTATAGGTTCCGGCATTCTGGCCCGATCCGGAGACCGTCACACCGGTCAACACGCTGGCGCTCTCGCTGTTGACCAGTCCGGTGGCGCTGAAGCCTGTTACCGTCCGCGTCTGGCCGTTATAGGTCACCGTACTCGAATCGGCTGTGACAACGGCTGATACTTTGTTGATCGTGCCGATTGCGGCCGAGACTGTCCCGCCTGTAAAGCTGTAGCCGTAAACAGGCTTGTTGCCGGTTGCGGCACTGCTCTGCGCAACCATGCCACTGCTGGGCCATGAGACGAGGATCGAACTTCCCGCATTGCTCCCGGCATAGGTTGCACCGCTGAGTGAGTTGGAGACAACATCGCCACCGCCCAGACCGGAAATCGATACATTCGCAAGCGTGAGTGTCGCGGAATTGTTGCCGTCATAGGGCTTTATCACTGTGCCGGTCAGCGAGGCGGTGACCGTCGGCGCATAGCTATAATATAGCCCGTTACCCGTACCCAATATGCTGGTGACACCGTAGGTTGCGTTATAGTGTTTATAGTCGAAAACTAATCCGTTCGCCGTGTCACCGATCGCCGCATTGGCGTTGAACGGATCACTGTTTGTGCTCCAGACCTGCCAATATTGACCGGTTCCCGAAGCGGTCAACGCAGAGGCACCGACATGATTGGTGAATTGCGGAGCACGGATCACAATATTGCCCGCACTGCTGTCTATGCCGGCATCAAGCACCACAGCGCCCGTAGTGCTGGCGATGCCCACATTTCCGCTGGTCGACACGGCTCCGGCCACTGTGATGGCATCGGTGGCAGACAGGTCGAGACTGGCTTGCGTGATCGTGCCATTCAGTGTCAGCGATCCGGTGACCGTCGAACTCATGCTCCCGGTTCCCGTCACATTTGCCGACAAGCTCGTATTGGCCGAGGTATTGATCAGGAACGAACCGTTATTGACAATATTGCCATTGCCCCACGACCCGCCGGCCCCGAGTTGCAAGGTCGCACCGGCATCAACCGTGGCACTGGCCACACTGCTGTTCGCGCCTGTCAGAATCAACTGTCCCGCATTGACTTGATAGGATCCGGATGACGTGTTGTTGCCTGACAGGGTTGTGGTGCCTGTTCCCACCTGTTTCACATCACCGAAACCGCCAATATCACCGGACAGAGCCATCGCATCGGAACGGTTGAACTTCAATGTGGCATTGTTGATAAAAGACGCGGTAGCAAGTGATCCCGTCGTGCCGCCATCACCGATCTGCAACGTCGCCGTCTGGAGCGTAGTAGCAAAAGTGGCATTGTCATTGGACCCTGTCAGTTTCAGGGTCCCGTCGTTGAAGACCGCAATGGAACCGGTAAAACTGTTGTTTCCGGACAGGGTCATGGTGCCCGAGCCGTTTTTGCTGAGACTGCCGCCAATGCCGATCAGGGTTCCGGCAAACGTGGTGCTGGTATTGTCGTCCCCGGCCACCAGGGTGAAGCCGCCCAGATCGACTGTTCCACCCGTCCCTGCCAGCGATCCGACAGTGAGATCAAAACCGCCGAGATCCAAAGTCCCGCCGGTCATTGTCAGCGCATTCAAGCCCGTCAGAGCCAAAGCCGTTCCCATCACCAATGTGCCGTTCGAGATCAGCACCGGACCGGTAAAATCGTTATAACCCGACAGTGTCGTGGTCCCGCTTCCGATTTGGCTCACGCGGCCTGTATCCGTGATGTCATAAGGCACAGCCAGCGCACCCGAACGGTTAAACACCAAGGATCCGAAATTCCGCATGAAGGTCCCGCCAAGCGTGCCCGTGGCGCCGCCATTGCCGATTTGCAATTCTGCGTCCGTACCAATCACGATAGTGCCGACATTGTCATTCGTGCCTGTCAGGATAAGACGGCCAAAATCGACGGCATAATCACCGCTGATCGTATTATTGCCCGACAGCGTTGTCGTACCGGTTCCGATCTGCTTCACCGCGCCCGTGCCGGATATGACCGCACTGAAGGTCATATTATCCGTACGGTTGAATGCCAGAATGCCGTCGACGGTGATGGTCGGCGAAGCAATCGATCCGGTCGTCCCCCCTGAACCGATCTGCAGGGTTGCCCCCGCGACAATGGTGGTGGAGCCGTTATAGGTGCTGGTCCCCGACAGCCTCTGCGTGCCGGTGGCACTGCCGTTGCCAATGACCAGACTGCCGCCGGTGCTGGAGGTGATTGCACCGGGAAAGTGGTTGGATTGTCCGGTCACGGTTGTCAATGTGAGCGTTTTGGAGCCCAGAATAACCGTGCCGCCGTCACCGCCCAAAGAGGCGGCAGTAACATTATAACCACCCAGATCAAGGCTTCCGCCTATTTGCACAACCAGCTCGCTTGCTGAAGGAATAGCCGTGGAACTTCCAACGATCAGTGAAATGGAACTGCCGGTGGCGACTGTTGTCGTCCCTGTATAGCTGTTGTTGCCTGTCAGGGTGACTGCGCCTGTCCCCCGTTGGCGGAGGTTACCAGAACCGGAAATCGTGTAGGCCGCAGTATTGGGGTTAAACCTGTAAAAGTCGACCAGACCGGAATTGGCAATGGTAGCGTTCGTGCCCAAGGAGCCGGCTTTGGCGGCATTATTGTCACCGAAACGCAGTGTGCCATTGGCACCGATGGTCGCGGAAGTCACACTGGCATTGGCCGCAGTCAGCACGAGATTGCCGCGGGTGACCGTCAATGTCCCGGAAAATGTATTGACACCATTCAGCTGATAGGCCACCGAGGATGTGGATGCGTTGAGTACCAGATTGCCCGTGTCTCGAATGACACCATCAAATGTTGCGTTACTGGTAGGGGTCAATGTCAAGGTGGCTGTTCTCAGCCTGACTGTTCCTGTGGAGCCCATATTTTTGATGGTCTGATTGAAATTGGCCAGATCAAACGTGCCAGACGGGCCAATACCGATGCGACTGGTTGTAGCGAGAGCATCGACAGCCCCCATGGCCAGTGTTCCGCCATTGATCTGGGTTGTGCCGGTAAAAGTGTTCAGGCCGGACAGGGTCAGAACACCCAGAGAGCCCGCCCCTTTGATCAAACCACCCGCACCGGAAATCACCCCCGCAAAGGTCATATCGGTCGCATTGGCGATGTTGAGAATATTGCCTCCAGCCGAACCAAGCAGGACATTGCTTCCTGCTACACCCAACAACCCTCCAACCAGCTGGCCTGTATTGTTCAGATCCCACGTGGCGCCAGAGGATTGCAGATTCACTTTGGTGCCAGATGCCAAAGAACCGCCCGTGCCCATTTTCAGCGTACCGGTCCCCGTCACATTTGTGTTGCCTGTATAGGTGTTTGCGCCTGTCAGGGTCAGGGTACCCGCATCGACTGTGAGGGACCCGATACCTGAAAGCACCCCGCCCAGAGTGATGGAACCGCCACCGGTCACCAGAGTATTGCCGCCACCGGATATAGTCCCGTCATGCTGGCCCACACCGGACAGGTTGATGGTCAATAATCCACCCTTGGTGTTGATACTGCCCGTCCCGTTCAGCCAATTGGTTGTATTGACGGTAACATTCAGGAGTTGTGTGGAATTTATACTACCATCAAACTGAACCGAGCTTCCATTTAATATCAAATTGGCAGCATTTGCAGTCGTTTTATCGATGGTCGCACCGCTGTCTAAATATAATGTCCCAGTGGCTGTTATCGTGACTGTATTTCCCACATTCAAATTACTATTGATAAGCGCCACACCCAAGGTAGAGGGTGCATTTGGATCCGTCATCGTAAAATCGGCAGTGGCCTGGGATATGTTGGTGGTTGAATTCGGACCGACAATATGCAGATCCGCAGGATCAACCAGCCATTGCCCGCCCTTGCCATTCGGTGCGGTCAGATCCAGCGTGCCCAAGGCCTGCAAGGTATGATGGGAGGAGGTTTCGACCTTGCCGCCATCACCGCCCTGACTGCCGCCTGTTGCCTTGATCGAACCATAGAAGCCGGTCCAGTCGGTCGACCACAGCACGACCTTGCCGCCATTGCCGTGATACAGCGCGCTGGCATCGATTCTGGCGTCCGAGCCCATCAACACCTGCCGCGATTGCGGCACGCCATTGCCGCCCTGCCAGTCACCACCGACCAGCACCGTGCCGCCGCCGGTCATACCGGAAGCCGAGACAAAGCTGTTGTCGAACAGGCCGACCTGATCGCCGAGCATGTGGATTGTGCCACCCTTGCCGGTGATCGTCGGATCGGTGACCACGCCATTGGTCACCCCCGCCGTGCCGCCATTGGCCGAAACCGTGCCGGTATTGCTGACCAGCTTGCCCTTCAGGGTGACCGTGCCGCCATCGGCCTGCTTGCTGTTGGCCTTGATGGTGCCGCTATTGGTCAGCGTGCCGGATGTGTCGAGGAAAATCTTGCCGCCGGACTTCTTGATACTGCCTGCATTGATGGTGCCGCTGTTGTTGATCGCCGCTTCCGTCAACTCGTTATAGGCCTGCGCCGAGACGATGACCTGTCCGTCTGGGGCGGCGACAATCTTCTTGTTGTCGATCAGCGCCTGCACTGTGGAGGGCGAGGCCAGCACCTGTGT
>CANGOE010000059.1 GCA_947455455.1 Hyphomicrobiales bacterium | reverse complement strand
CTCGCATACCAGTCGAAGATTTCCTCGCGATTCATATGCACAACCCCTTCAAAGCGGTTGATATAGGCATAGACCTCTTCGAGATATTTGATGCGGTGCGGTTGGCCCGAAATATAGGGATGGATCGAAATCGCCATCACGCGCGGCCGCTCGGCCCCTTCGGCATACAGCCGGTCGAACGCATCGGTGCAACGCTGTTGCCAATAGCCCGATTCATGATGCTGGACGATCATGGTCGGAATATCGTTCAACTCCAGCGTATAGGGCAGAGCCACCAGCGGACCATGTGTGGTGGTGATGGTGGACGGAATTTCATCGAACACCCAATCGCCGATATATTTGACGCCTGCTTCGGTCAGATAATCGGGGGTTTCGAGCGTCTGTGTCAGGCCCGGTCCGAGCCAGCCGACAGGCCGCTTGTGGGTAAAGGCTTCGATCACATCCATGGTCTTGTGGATCATCGCCGATTGATCCTCGACCTTGTGGATCGGACCCTGCTCATAGGCATGGGCCATAAACTCCCAGCCCTGATCGAGCGCCTCCTGGGCGACGCGCGGATAATCCTCGCAGACGCGGGCATTGATCGAGAGCGTCGGCTTGATGCCGAGTTTCTTGTAGAGATCGAAAAACCGCCAGACCCCGACCCGCATGCCGTATTCATGCCATGACCAGTTTGCCACATCGGGCAACAGCGCCTGCCCAGACGGCGCAGGCACCATCTGGCGGGCCATCGGACGGGCAATATCCCATACTTCCAGATTGACAATCGACCAGATGATGATGCGCCCGTTATTGGGCACCTTCATCGCCGGACGGTCGACAATCGGGGTAAAGGGGATACGTTCGCGGGGGATCATGGTCATGCGAGCACTCCTTGCAAAGCCTTGATGCCCACGCCCAAATGCTGATCGAGCGTGGTGAAAAGAAACCGAGCGCCACGGGTCTGCCAATCCCGCGCATTCTGCATGGTCACAGGCAGACCGAACGGAACCCCCAGACTGTGCAGTCTTTGGGTGACTTGTGCAACCTCGGATACAACCTTGGGTTCAGTCGTGTCACCCAGATAACCCATCGAATGGGCGAGATCATTCGGCCCGACCAGAATCAGATCGATACCGGCCGATCCGGCAATCGCATCCAGTTCCGCGACACCGCCGACACTCTCGATCTGGGCAATCAACAGCAAATCCGCCTCGCGGCCCTTGGTGGCATAGCGGGCGGTCTCGACCAGCCGCGCGCAGTCGCTGGCCTGCTCGACCTGCGGAAGAACAAGACCGTTGATGCCGCAATCGAAATAGCGCACCCATTCGCTCGGTTCACGGGAGGGTGTGCGCACGACAGCCGCCAGACCATGCGCCTGTGCCGCGCGCGCCATCGCATGCACGCTCTCGATCCCCATCACCGAGCGTTCGGCATCGATGAAAATAACATCCGCACCATAGCGGGCGATCATGTCCACCGCCGTCAGATTGGCCCCGCCGGGATTGACCGACAACAGCGCGCCGCCGGCGGCCAGTTTTGCTTTGCAAGGGGTCATGCCGCATTTCCGCTTTGCGCAACAGACGGGCGGCCCTGTTGCCATTGGCGAGCCGCCTCGACGGCTTCTCTGGCGGTCATGGTGACAGCGAACGCCGTACGCAGACACATCAATGCCGCGTCATGATGGTCGCGTGTGTCCATCGTATCGACACAATCCTCGATCACCACCACGCTGTAATCGCGCACATTGGCGGCAATCGCTGTGGCCAGCACGCAGGAATTGGTATTGATCCCTGTCATGAAAATCGTATTGATGCCCAACGATTTCAGCCGGAATTCCAGATCGGTTCCGATAAAGCTGTCATAGCGCTTCTTGGTATCGACCACGCTGTCGCCCACCTTCAACAGACCGGGCATGATGGTGGTCCCCGCCGAACCGTAAAGATTGTGCCGCATCACATTTTTGCGGGTGGCGTTGGGATCATCCGCCCGCATCCGCCAGAACGGATTCATCCGGATTTCCGCTTCCTCGCGATAGCGGGTCACCAGATGGATGATCGGGACCGACACAGCCCTGCACGCGTCAAAAAACAGCCGGTTGGCCTCGGTCAACCGCTCGGCCACCTCACGCGAGGCGGGCATGGTCGCCACCAGCGGATCAAGATGGCCGCGATGGCAATCAATGGCCACCACCGCCACTTTCGGATCATCAACTCCCAGAGCCTGCATCAGATCATCCTTGCATCAACAGGGTTTCAGACCATCACAGAAGTGTGTTCCAACCGGTCTTCAGCAAAGCCCGCTGGTCGATGCCGAAGCGGTCCGCCAACCAGTCGGCCATGACCTCCTGCCCGATGGTCGGATTGTCATGCTGGCAATGTTCGGCCCCTGTTTCCTCCGGCGTGAGGAAGCGCAGGGTCACATCGACACCATTGGCCTTGGCAGATTCATAGGTCTTGGTCGCCGCCGACATCGTCAGCACGTCATAACCGCCATGCAGGATGAAATAGGGGCATTTCATGTGTTGCAGATGGCCTTCAAGGGTAAAGGGTTTCATCTTCTCGTGCGCCTGTGCCATCGTCTGGCAACCCATCACGAATTTGATATGCATGGCGAGACCGAACTCATCGGATTTATCGCCCCACAATTCATGCACATCCCAGATGGCCCCATGCGAGATGACAGCGGCCAGACGCGGCTCGTAGCACCCCGCGCGCGCCGCGTAATACCCGCCGAAACTCGATCCGCACAGCGCGATGCGCGAGGCATCGACATCGGGACGTGTTTCCAGCCAATCGATCACCTTGCCGATCGGCACTTCGGTATCGTGGCGGCTATAGACCTTATGGCGACGCAAGGTGCCACCCTGACCGGGACCATCGATCATCAGCACCGAAATGCCGCGTTGCAATGCCCCGTGGGCCTGCATGAACCACATCTCGTCCTTGATCGAATCCAGACCCCCCATGCAGATCAGCACAGGCATCTTGTCGCCAGGATAAGGCGCACGCACGAAATAGCCGCAAATCGGCTTGCCGTCCTCATAAGGAATATCGACGGCATAGCCGGGCGGATTGAGGTGCGACAGGAAGCCGAGCGAGCAGGATTCCATCAACTCGAAAGTCGGCAAGCGGCGCGGATCGTCGGGCTGTAAAAAGAACTCGGCCTGCCGGTAATAATCGGCGGCACGCAGATAGCAATTCATCGCGGTGCGGATATGGCCGGCCTTCTCGGACGCGATAGCGCGCTGGCGATTGGTATCGCCGATCACTTTCCATTCCTTGTGCCAGCTTTCCTCGTCGCCTGCGATAATGCGCGAGGCCGCCAGAAACACTTCCGACACCGAGCCGCCGCCCTCTTGCGTCTCGCCCAAGCCACGACGGAACTGGTAGGCAAACCACGGGCTTTCCGGCCAGTGATGCCAGCCATAGGGCTGATAATGCGCGTTTTTGTTGGCCGTGATCTGTTCAATGGCCGCATCGCCGCTGGCAATATCAATCATCAGGTGTCTCCCTAACCCTTTGCCCCACCCTTGTCCGCTGCGGACAACAGGTTTGATTCCCGCACAAATTGCCTGGTACGGACCCTTGGACGGGTCACTTTTTGTCAGGCCTGTGCGACATGATATGAGAATGATTGAATACATAAACAGATGTGTCAATTAATTTTGTATACATTTTAAAATTGTCCTGCGATATTTTAGCGGCGATGTTGGACCGATTGCAGGGTCTGGGCACATGCCGGTTTTTAAGGCATCGACTGCATCAGGATCAGGCTATATTGGGCAACGGGATCAATGGAATGAAGGTTATCTTGTAATGATCAGCAATGCGACGCGCTCATTATCTGTTACCGATCACCTGCGCGAGTCGATCCTGTCCGGCGGCTTGCCCGCTGGCACCAAACTTCAGGAAGTGCGGTTGAGCGAGGAGCTGGGCGTATCCCGCACCCCCATCCGTGCGGCTCTGCAATCCCTGTCCGCGGCCGGCCTGCTCGATTACGCGCCCAATCGCGGTTATGTCGTGCGTGAATTTCCGATTTCCGAACTGGTCGATGCCTATGAAATCCGTGGATCGCTTGAGGGTCTGGCCGCCCGTTTTACGGCTGAACGCGGATTGGACAACAGCCAACGCGAAGTGATCGAAGAGTCGCTTGCCACGGGCCGCAACATTCTGAACCGTTCAACCACGATGGACGACCATGTTCTGGGGATCATCGGTGAAACCAATGCGGCTTTTCATGACACGATCATGGAAGCGTCACTCAACCGGTTGTTGAGCCAGATGGCGCAAATGTCGTTTCAAATTCCGCGTGTGTCGAACCGCAACATCATCGCCTTTGGCCTTGACGAATTGCGCCAGCGCCACGACGAGCATTATCTGATTTACGAGGCCCTGCTGGCACGCGCCGCAACCAAAGCCGAAACCCTGATGCGCGACCATGTGGCCAGCGTCAAATTTGCCGCTGTCAGAGCCCTGCGCGAAACACGCTGATCCTGATCCGCCTATTTGCGGGCGGCAAACAGCAGATCATGCAGGACCAGACCATCCTGATGCTCGGTCAAGGGTTTGGCCTGATAGATAAAGACCCGATTATCAGAAATCATAAAAGGCCGCGTCTGGCCGTCGCCCTCGCCGAAGGCGCCAATCCGGCGGTGCAATTCCTGTTTGTCGATGTCCGACGGGATCACGCAAAACGAGGTGAATTGCCATTTGGTATAGAGATGTTGACCCCAAGCCTGCGCCGTGGCGGCCAGCCGTCCTGTCTGGGTGGCCAGGGCCAGAGCATGATCGGCAAACAGGGCCAAGGCCTCGTTTGCGGTCAGATCGGTCAGCTCTTTGAGGGTCTCGTGTCCGGTGCAAGAGAAATGCCGCGTTGCAATGATCGGCCCGCTGTCGATCACCTTCAGCATTTCATGCAACACGACACCAAATTGCTTGACCTGATTATAGACCGCAAAATTCAGCGCAGCCCAACCCGGATAATCTGCCGGACCGAACCTGACCTCGTAACAGCCATGACCGAATTGTTGCAAGATATCTTCCGGCACATATTGGCGGCTGCCGAACGAGATCAAACGGCCCGATGACAACAGGCTTTCAGGAAAATCCAGCAATTCATTGGGATGGTTGATCTGGATCACGATCAGATCATTCTTGTGCGCGAGCAACAGCGGAATAAGCCTTTCGGCATGACCCGGCTCGGTCAATAGGATGATGCTTGTGACCTGCTGGGCGACAGGAGGCTGATGGCCCGCCATGATGATAATATTCCGGTCCACGCGAAGTGTATCATCTCTCATATAGCAAAGATGAAAGAGAGAGAAGCAAGAAAATCAAACCGTTATCGGCCGATTCCGCCCGTTACAATTTGGGAGTGCCCGTGGGTTCGCCTTCCGGGGGATCGGGTTGGTCGACCTGTCGGGGAGGCGGCGGGCGATCCAGCATCCGCCAGACCACAAATCCCGCCAAAGCGGCATGCACCACGGCATTGTGGACGAACAAGGCGCGGTCACCGAGCCATTGCATCAGAGCGGCGGCGATCACCGGGCCGATCACCGCCCCGATGCAGTAGGAAAACAGCAAGGTGCTGGAGACAACCACCGCCTCCTCGCCGCTGAAACGGTCCATCACATGCGCCACGGTCAGCGGATAAATAACCGGAATAACGATGCCGAGCAAAAAGCCGAAAATATAAAGCAATTCAACGCGTTTCGCCCCGATGCCAGCCAAGGCCAATTCAACCAGCACCGCCACCACGGACACCACGACAATCACCCCGCGCCGGTCGATCAGATCGGAAATCCGCCCCAGCGGATAGGGTCCGGTCGCACAGCCCAAGATCACCACCGTCATAAAGGTCGCTACCGTGCTGGCCCCAAGCCCCAGATGCTCGATATAGGCCGGAGCCAGCGACCAGAAACTGCCATTGGCCACGCCAACCAGTCCGATCGTCACCAATCCGATCGGCGCGAGTTGATGGATCCGTGAAAAAATCAGCCTGCCCTTGGGCGGCAATGGCGGCGGTTCGACTTTGCTGACCGCCATCGGCAACAGGGCCGCCATCAGAAAACCAGCCGAAACACTAAACAACTGGAACTGGCGCGGATCGAAAATCCGCAAAAATTGCTGGCCGGAAGCAGAACCGGCAAAATGGATGATGTTATAGAGACCGAGCATCCGCCCGCGATAGTTCTGTCCGGCCTTGTAGGTAATCCAGCTTTCAACGATGCCGTAAAGCCCGCCAAAGGCAAAGCCGCATAATCCGCGCAAGCCCATCCATAACCAGACATTGTTGACCAGAGGAAAGCCCAGAGCGGCAATGGCTACCACCGACGCATAGGCCGAAAACGCCCTGATATGGCCGATGCGGCGCACAATGACCGGTGTCATCCATGTTCCGGCAATCATGCCGACAAAATAGGCCGACCCGATCCAGCCGATGTCGCTATGCGAAAAGCCCTCGACCGCGGCGCGCAACGGCACCAGCGTCGTCAGCAGGCCATTGCCGACGATCAAAAAGAAAATGGCCGCAAACACCGGCACCAGAAGCAGGATCAGGGATAACACGTTTCACATCTCGCACTGCGCAAGCCCCAGTGTGGCACTGTTCGGCCTGATTGGCCACAGGCGCGGGATTGTTTTCAGAGACTCCGCTCAGTCCGAAGCCTCTTCCTCATCCTTGGATCCGCCAAGCTGATGGACCGCATGGCGCGGGCCGAGATGGCTGGTGCCACGCCGCTCGGCCAACAGCATCTGCTTGTGCCGCTCGCGGGCCGAGGCCTTTTGCTGCGGGGTCAGCACCGTCACGCAATAGGGACAGCACACCCCTTCCTCATAGGCGTTGGATTGCCGCTCTTCCAGCGTCAACGGGGCGCGGCACCCCGCGCATAGATGCAGGTGGCTGGACACTTTCAAGCCATGGCCGACAGCCACGCGGCGGTCGAACACGAAACAGTCCCCCTGCCATTTGCTTTGATCTTCGGGGATCATTTCAAGATATTTCAATATGCCGCCTTTGAGGTGATAGACCTCGGCAAAGCCCTCCTGCAACATATAATTGGAGGCCTTCTCGCACCGGATCCCGCCGGTACAGAACATCGCGATTTTCGGGTGTTTGTGCGGATCGAGATGGGTTTTGACATAATCGGGAAACTGGCTGAACGATTTGGTTTGCGGGTCGATCGCCCCCTCGAAAGTACCGATCCGCACCTCGTCGGCATTGCGGGTATCGATCAGCACAATATCGGGATCGGCAATCAGCGCGTTCCAGTCTTCGGGTTCGACATAGGTGCCGACCAGACGGGTGGGATCGACCGTCGGCACGCCCAGAGTGACAATTTCCTTCTTGAGGCGCACCTTGAGCCGCAAAAACGGCATGGTTTCGGCATAAGACAGCTTGTGTTCGAGATCGGCAAAGCCGGTCAGCGCCCGGATTTCAGCCAAAACCGCCTGCATGTCCTGTGGCAATCCGGCCAATGTGCCGTTGATCCCTTCCTCGGCCAGCAGGCAAATCCCCATCACGCCACGGCTTTCGCACAGAGCCGTGACCGGTGCCTGCAAGGACGCATAATCGGGCAAGGGGCCGAAATGGTAAAAGGCCGCCACATCGAAGGGTCCGGATTGGGCCTGTCCCGTTTCAGTGTGCGGGGACTGGGGCAGATCGGACAAAGGTGCATCCACGGTGGTCATCCAGCTCGAAGCTCAGGGCCGGCTCTCAGCCATTAACGGGCCCGCCGCCGGCGAACCCGGGCCCTGTCAGGGTTGATCGGATCAGCAATCAAAGATCACGCGCCTGTCTATCCCGAAACAGCGGGCCAGAGAAACAAAAAATTCGGATCACTCTTGCCAACCCTGCCCCGTGGCGGAGAGCCCGCAAAAGCGAATGGCGTGGGAGCTGTCAGCCCTCACGCCATTTCATATCTCAAACCAGTCCTGTCAGGGCAGGCATGGGCCAGCCCCTCAAGGACAATTCCGGATCAATCAGCCCGATTGATGGCGGCGGTGAAACCGACCAGAGCAATATCGGCCTTCACTTTGCTGCCCTGTGCATCGGAGAAACCAACCGAGAGCGACTTGCCCTTCTTGATCACGTCGATGGTCTTGTCGGAAATATCAAGCGAGGCAAAGCAACCGTTGTTCTGGCAACCGGTGAAGCTGGCCTGTTGCTTGTTGGCGCCGTCAATGGTGATTTCGATCCCGTCTTTCAGGGACACGCCCATCGGTGCGGACAGAACCAGCACGCGGCCCTTTTCACCTTTCACGAATTCCAGTGCCGCAATTCTCATACGGTCATTGGTCGTGAAGGTCTCGTGAACCACCGAGCAATCCTGCTTGGCGCGATCTTTCGCACTTGGACGGCAAATGGTCTGCCAACCCGTATCGGCGGTCTGGATGCTTTGTGACTTTGGGTCAGCTGCGGGTGCGGGGGCCTGAGCCTGTGCAAGGACGGGCAACAAAGACAGTGCGAGCGCAGCAATAAGGGTTTTTTTCATTAATAAATCCACCATAAATGATCGAACAGGAAAAAGCATAACACTACGCACAACGAACAACTTACAAGTGCATCTTTAATCCTATCAATTAGCAAGATCAAGCCACAAAGTCTGGCTTTTTGAGAAATTCATCCAAAAAAGAACACCAAAAGCGGCAGAACCGGCAGGTTGCCTTTTCTATCAAAAATAGATTAATCCCTTGATTTGGTTGGCTATTTTTATATTTTTAGGCCAAAAATCCTGCCACGCCAATCCGATAATCCCATGGAAAAGATCTACACGATCTGGTTGCGCAACCGGGCCGGAACCGACTGATTCGTGCCGCTTTTCCAAAGTAGATCAAGATTATCCATCAGCACATCCAGCACATTGTCTTCATACCGGCGCGTTTCGCCAGCACTGTGGGGGGTAATCAGCACATTGGGCAAATCCCACAAAGAAGATGTTGCAGGCAAAGGCTCTTCGACACAGACATCAAGGCCCGCCGCATCGATCTGTCCCGCCTGCATCGCCGCAATCAAGGCAGGCTCGTCCACCACCCGCCCGCGCGCCACATTGATCAGGCGTGCTTGCGGTTTCATGGCGGCCAGTGCGGCCTGACCAATCAGGCCTTCGGTGTCCGGTGTCAGTGCGCAAGTCAGCACGACATAATCGGCTTGCGGCAACAGCGCCATCATCCGGTCGATGCCATGGATGCTATCGGCCCCGTTGGCTCCCTGATCGGGGTTCCGTCTGATGCCGATCACCTGCATGCCGAAGGCCCGTGCCAATGTGCTGAAATGATGCCCGATCGTCCCCATGCCGATCACCAGCACGGTCTTGCCGCCGAGTTCGTCCTCGCGCCGCGACAGATCACCGATCATGCCGCGCCAATGATGCTTGTGCTGGTTATCCCGCGCTTCCAGCAGGCGACGGCTCAGGGCCAGCATCAAAGCGATGGCATGTTCGGCCACCGCCCGCGCATTGACCCCCGAGGCGCTGGCCAGTCTGACCCGCCTTTCGCTCAACAGTGCTTTTGAAAACTGGTCAGTACCCGCGCTGATCGACTGGATGAACCGCAATTTCGGCGCATGGTCGAGAAGCTCGTTTTTCCATAACCCCGACACAACCAGCACATCGGCCTCGTTCAGCCGCTCCTGCAACGCGTCAAAACTGCGCACCTCGAAATGGCGGATGCCGGTGCCGCGCAACGCGAAACGGTCGGCCAGCCGGTAGGCGGCATGGGCAAAGCACAGGGTCAGATGGTCTTTGTCGGGCAACATCGGCGCTCTCCGGATCAGACGCAGGTGAATTCAAGCACGAATTGGTGGACAGAATTGACAAATTGCGCCTGCCCCGTCTGGGTTTGGCTCTGCTTGCCCTGGGTCTGGCACAGCCGCTGGGCATTCTGCAGAGCCAGCGCATTGGCGGCCGCGGGCGATGTGCTGGAACTGGTCACCGAATAACTGTTGGTGCCAAGGACTTTGACAACGGATGTCGGCGGGCTTGCCGATTGGCACGCCGCCAGCCCCAAACCTGCCGCCACCATAAAAGATGCAGTTTTGCCGATTTGGCCCATCATTGATCTCCGCCTTCACAATCCGCCCGAGACAGCCTTTGTATCCCCGACCGGAAACACCATCCTATACCATCACGCGCCTGCCGAATAAATTTCAATGCACCGCCACTACAGCAATCGCCGCAACGACCGTTATTAAAGACTGACGGCTGGCCCAACAGCCAGAGAGATCACGGAGGGGGTTTACCGTCCGTTCACCCGTCGCCGTGCGGGAGTGGAGCAATGCGATCCCCATGATCGGACATTCTCCACTCCCAAACGGGGTTGATGTGCCAAACCGCCTCAGCAGTTGCAGAAGCGGGGCATGAAACCATTGCCATTGCCCTTGGCCTCGATCCGCATGCCGTCGCCGCGCAAATGGTTGGGAACCAGCACGACATCCTCGCTGGCCGCGCAGGTAAACAGACGCTGGCGGGTTTGCGCCGCCGCGGCCCCGTCCAGACAGAACGCGCTCGACCATTGCGGAAACAGCACCTGTGCTGGCGTATGCACCGCATCCCCGCAAATGATGGCGCGCGTGCCGGTACCGCCGTCGATATCCAGCCCGATCTGGCCTTTGGTGTGGCCTTCGAGATCGATGATCGACAATCCTGCCGCCAGCCCGTCCCCGACATGGACAAATTGCTCCTGCTGGCTCTCGAGGATCGGCAGGACACTGTCGGCAAACGAGCCTTGATTGACCGGCTGTTCAGGCTGGCTCTGGGCCAGCGTGTTCCAGTGGTCGAACTCTGCCTGACCCATCACATATTTGGCATTGGGGAAAGTCGGCACCCAGCGGCCATTGCTTAAACGGGTATTCCAGCCGACATGGTCGGGGTGCAGATGGGTGCACATCACCATATCGATATCTTCCGGCTTCAAGCCCAAAGCCGCCAGCCGTTCGAGATAGCCAGTGCCGGAGCGCTGGTGCCAGACAGGCCGCAAGGGGCGGTGCTTGTCCTCGCCCACACAGGTATCGACCAGAATGGTCAACCCGTCCACCTGCACGATATGGCTTTGGACCGTTAGCAACACGGCCTGCGCATCGAAATCGATATGGGTCGGGGCCAGCAAATCCCGATACGGCTCCAGAGAGGCCAGATCGGCTTGCGGCAGAATGATCGCCATCGGCATAGCAAAGGTTTCAATATCGACCAGCCGTTTGATGCTGGCTTTTCCAATCGTCATCATGATGCGATTTTTCCTGTTCTAGTCGATGATCTTGATCGCACTGCTGGCCATCATGCCATCCAGCCAGTCGGGCTTGCGCAAGCCGGCTTTGACGCGCGGCAGCAAAGCCGCTTCGGCGGCCTTCACGCCTTTCAGGCTCTCGATGACCTGATCGATCTGCGCGAAAGGCACAATCACCACCCCGTCGCAATCGGCAATCACCAGATCACCGGGGCCGACCGCGACACCGCCGCAGACCACGGGCAGATTGACCGTGCCGGGACCGTTGCGCACCGGCGAATTGGGCGTAATGCCAGCCGCAAAGCAGGGCAGACCCATATCGCGGATGCCGATCACATCCCGCGCGCATCCGTCGGTCACAAAACCGACCGCGCCGCTGTTTTTCAACATGCCCAACACCAGATCACCGGTGACTGCGGTTTCAAGATAGCCGTCGGCGGCGGCAACCACCACATCGCCGGCCTGCACAATGCCGAGAGCCACCATCACCGCCAGATTGTCGGCAGGACCGACATGGACAGGCAGGGCCACGCCGCAAAACACATCCTGTTCGGCGATCACCGGCTTGATCGCAGGAGCCAGCGCGCCGCGCCCCTGCATCGCATCGACCAGAAATCCGGTCGGCGTGCCTTCAAGGGCGGCAATTTGCGCGGCAGTCGGGCGCGGCACCTGCCGCCGCATGGTAATCAGTGGAGGATCCTCGATCATGCTTACAGCTCCCTTGTCCGGCTTTGCCGTTGAATTTATTCGTTTATTATATCGTCGTTTGCAGATTAGGCCGCATCTGCCTCCTCTGACAACCACTATATTGCAGGTCTGTTATCCCCAATCCCGCAAGGGGTCACAGAATAACGGTTGACCTGATCGGCCACCCCGACTTAGTTTTAATGATTATGGTCATCCAAGCCCGCTCGGTGATCCGCGATAGCGGACAGGAGCTTAGGAGACGAAACAGGGGGAAATGATGAAGAAGTCAGTTTTACTGGGCGTTTGCGCGACATTGCTGGTCGGCTTGACCGCCTTCACGCCGACACAGGCCCAACAACCTTCCGCCAATCTGATGGCCTCGGGCCTTGTCGGCAAGCTCGAAGGCCCCGAACTGATCCTTGATCCGGCCAAATGGCCGAAAACATTCGGTGAAGCCCCCGATCTGGCCGAACTGGTCAAAGCCGGCAAACTCCCGCCTGTGAAGGACCGTATTCCGGCTGAACCTCTGGTGATGAAGCCTTTGTCCGAAGTGGGCAAATATGGCGGCACCTGGCGGCGCGGCTTTTTGGGACCGGGTGACTGGGAAAACGGCAACCGCCTGAACGCCTCCGACAAATTGCTGTTCTGGGATCCGACCGGCACCAAAATCGTGCCGAGCGTTGCCAAATCATGGGAACAGAGCGCTGACGGCAAGGTCATCCGCGTCAATCTGCGCAAGGGCATGAAATGGTCCGATGGCGCCCCGTTTACCGCTGACGATTTCGTGTTCTGGTTCGAAGACCTCTATTCCAACAAGGACATCGTGTCGGCCCCGATTGCCGATATGTCTCCCGGCGGCAAGCCCGGCAAGGTGGTGAAGGTGGATGAAACCACCGTCGAATTCCAGTTCGAGAACCCGCACTTCCTGTTCATCGACTTTTTGGCCGGTGATACGCTGATCGGCGGCGGCCAGTCGGTCCGCCAGTCGCAAGGCACCACCTATGGTGCCTATGCGCCGAAGCATTATCTGAAGCAGTTCCTGCCCAAATATTCCTCGGAAGCCCAGGTCAACGAAAAGGCCAAAGCCGAAGGGTTCGAGAATTGGGTGAAGATGCTTCACTTCAAGAAGGATTGGTCCTTCAACACCGAATTGCCGACACTCGGCCCATGGAAGACCACCCGCCCGATCAACACCCCGACATGGGTGCTCGAGCGCAACCCCTATTACTGGGCCGTGGATTCGGCTGGCAACCAGTTGCCCTATATCGACAAAGTGGTGCTGACGCTGGCTGAAGATTCGGAAGTCATCAATCTGCGCGCCATCGGCGGCAATTATGACATGCAGGAACGCCATATCAGCCTGTCCAAATTGCCGGTGATCCTCGAAAACCAGCAAAAGGGCGGCTACAAGGTCCATCTCGATCTGGCCTTGCATGGTTCCGACACCACCTTGTTCATCAACCAGTCGTTCAAAGCCGATCCGGAAGTGGCCAAGTGGCTCACCAATGCCGATTTCCGCCGTGCTTTGTCGATGGGGATCGACCGCAACCAGCTGAACGATACTTTCTGGCTGGGGATCGGCACCCCCGGTTCGGTTGCACCATCGGTGCAGATGCCACAAAGCCCTGGCAAGGAATATCGTGACAAATATTCCAAGCTCGACATTGCCAAGGCCAACCAACTGCTCGACGGAATCGGTCTGACCAAGAAAGATGCCGAAGGCTATCGCGTGCGCACCGACAATGGCGAGCGTTTGCGGATCCAGGTGCAGGCTGTGAAAGCCCTGCTGCCATGGCCGCAACAGGCTGAAATGATCGGCGAACAGTGGCGCAAGATCGGTATTCAGGCCGATGTGCGCGAAATGGAGCGGACACTGGCTACCACCCGCACCAGAAACAACGAGCACCAGATCATGGTCTGGACCAATGGCGGCACGGAATTGCTCTATCTGTTCCCCCGCCATGCGATCCCGGTTGATCCGACCGAGGCCTATATGGCTCCCGAATTTGCCACATGGTATGCCTCGAACGGCGCACAGGGCCGCGCCCCGACCGATCCGCAAATGCTCAAGATCTATGATCTGTTCAAGTCCGCCTCCGGCCAGCGCGAAGCGGGCGACCGTGACAAGACCGCGCAGGAGATCTGGAAAATTCTGGTCGACCAGCAATATGCCATCGGCACGGTCGGGGAATCCCCTGCCCAATTCGGTGTGCGCATTGTCAGCACGAAGCTGGGCAATATTCCCTCGCGTGCCTGTATCGCCCAGCATTGCCGGACCCCATCAAGCTCGCATGCCGAGACGTGGTATTTCAAACAGTAACGGATCACTGACGGCCCGATCCCTTTCTTCCGCTTGCCCCGGCCCCCTTTCAAAGGGACTGGCAAGCGGGAGTTGAAAGGTCTGGTTGGTTGAGCCCTTTATGATGACCGGACATGGTTTGACGCAAACTTTGTCCGGTCGTGACGTGACATCGCATCCCGCCATCCTACGAGAGAAAGAACAGTCCCGATGCTGGCCTATATTGCAAGGCGCGCGGTGTTGGCGATCCTGACAATGGCTGCGATTTCCGTTTTCGCATTCATCATCATCCAATTGCCGCCGGGCGATTTCGTCGATGCCTATATTGCCAATCTGTCAGCGTCCGGCTCCTCCGTCTCGATGGAGGAGGCCAAGAGCCTGCGCGCCCTCTACGGGCTCGATCAGCCGATCTATGTCCAATATATGAAGTGGATGTCGCGGGTTCTGGTCGGTGATTTCGGCGAGTCGATGGAATGGCACCGCCCCGTTGCCGAAGTGATCGGTGACCGCCTGTGGCTGACCATCGTGCTGTCGCTGGCCGCCCTGATGCTGACCTGGGGCATTGCCTTGCCGATCGGCATCTATTCGGCCGTGCGCCAATATTCAGTGCTCGATTATGTGTTTACCTCGATCAGCTTTATCGGGCTGGCCGTGCCCAACTTTTTGCTGGCACTGGTGATCATGTATTTTTCCTTTGTGCTGTTCGGGGCCAATGTCGGCGGATTGTTTTCCAGCGAATTCGATCTGGCCCCGTGGAGCGTCGCCAAGGTGTGGGATCTGATCAAGCATCTGCCTTTGCCTGCGGTCATTCTGGCGCTGGCAGGCACCGCGCAACTGATCCGCATCATGCGCGCCAACCTGCTGGATGAATTACGCAAACCCTATGTGGTGACAGCGCGTGCCAAGGGCATGCCGGAAGCACGCGTGATCTGGAAATATCCGGTGCGTGCGGCGCTCAATCCCTTTGCCAGCACCATCGCCTATCTGTTTCCCTATCTCGTGTCGGGCAGTATCATCATTTCACTGGTGTTGAGCCTGCCGACTGTCGGGCCTTTGTTGCTCAAAGCCCTGATCGCACAGGATATGTTTCTGGCCGGCACAATCGTGTTGTTGCTGGGGGTGATGACCGTGATCGGCACCTTTATTTCCGATCTTGTTTTGATGTGGGTTGATCCCCGTATCCGCTTCCAGATGGATTGAGGTTGTCATGTCCAGCGGACCCGTATCCACACCAACCCCGACCCAAACCGCAGAGGACCGCTTTGCCGTTGCCACCCAATGGCAACTGACATGGTGGCGGTTCCGCAAGCACAAGCTGGCGGTGGCCTCCGGTATTATTGTGATTGCCTTTTATGTGATCGTGGTGCTGGCCGATTTTCTGGCCTATGCCGATCCCCATGCCACCGATTCCAAGCGCAGTCACATTCCGCCGCAAGAGATCCATTTTTTCGATGACGGCGCGTTCAAGCCCTATGTCTACGGGCTGACACAAAAGCGCGATCTGCGGACCTTCAAACTCAGCTACCAGCCGAGCCTTGACCGCAAGGTCTATCTCACCCTGTTTGCCGAGGGTTACAGCTATAATTTTCTCGGCCTGTTTCCGACCAACAAACATCTGATCGGACTGGCCGATGCCAGGCCGGAAGACGGGATTTTCCTGCTCGGGACCGATCTGGTCGGGCGCGATCTGTGGTCGCGCATCATGGTGGCCACACGCATTTCGCTGACCATCGGGCTGGCGGGGGTCACGGTCAGCCTGTTTCTGGGGATTTTGCTGGGCGGGATGTCGGCCGTTTATGGCGGCGTTGTCGATACGGTGATCCAACGCGTGATCGAGATTTTACGATCGATGCCGACCATTCCGCTGTGGATGGGATTGGCGGCGGCTTTGCCCAACAGCTGGAGCGTGATCCAGGTCTATTTCGCCATTACCATCATCATCTCCTTTCTCGGCTGGACCGATCTGGCGCGTGTGGTGCGCGGCAAATTTCTGGCCTTGCGCTCGGAAGACTTTGTGACGGCGGCCGAACTGGCCGGGGCCAGCCAATACCGCATCATCTTCACCCATATGTTGCCCTCGTTCCTCAGCCATATCATCGCCGCCACCAGCCTTGCCCTGCCAGCGATGATCATCAGCGAAACCTCGCTCAGCTTTCTCGGGCTTGGTTTGCGGCCTCCTGCGATCAGTTGGGGGATTTTGTTGCAGGATGCCCAGAATATCGAGACGCTGGCTTTGGCCCCGTGGTTGCTGACCGCCGCCGTGCCGGTGATTTTGGTCATTCTGGCCTTTAACTTCCTTGGAGACGGATTACGCGATGCCGCAGACCCCTATGGTTGATCACCCCGATCACGAGGCCGGCGGTTCCCCCTCTGCCGCCACTCCCCTGCTGTCCGTGCGCGGGCTGAAAACCTATTTCAAACTCGACGAAGGCACCGTGCGGGCCGTCGACGGCGTGAGCTTCGATCTGTTTGCGGGCAGGACCCTCGGCATTGTCGGCGAGAGCGGTTGCGGCAAGAGCATTTCCGCGCGCTCCATTCTCGGCATTGTCGACCGCCCCGGCAGGATCGAGGGCGGCGAAATCTGGTTGAAGCAGGACGACGGGAGCGATGAGGCGATCGACCTGTTGCAACTGCCGCATGAAGGGCCGGAGATGCGGGCCATTCGCGGCAAGGAAATCGCGCTGGTGTTTCAGGAACCGATGGCCTCGTTCAGCCATTACTACACCATCGGCAACCAGATCATGGAAGCGATCCTGTTGCATTCG
>CANGOE010000058.1 GCA_947455455.1 Hyphomicrobiales bacterium | reverse complement strand
TCTTCAAAGCCTTCAACGCCTGATCGACGTTGTTATCACGGACGAGAACCTGCACGTCGTTGTCCCAAATTCGTTGTTAACAAAAGGAAAGCCTTCGAACCGTTGCCGATCCGAGAGAAGCGAAGCGCTCAACTAGCAGATCAATGCGGGGCTGTCCACCAGTCCGGCAACAATTCATCAGCATTAT
Source organism: Hyphomicrobiales bacterium (assembly GCA_947455455.1). GTDB lineage: Bacteria > Pseudomonadota > Alphaproteobacteria > Rhizobiales > Beijerinckiaceae > CAIYZJ01. Next base: position 16,890 of record CANGOE010000058.1, on the reverse strand, counting down.
TTAACTTTTGCCGATGAATCAGGTGATTTATTCTGGCGTGACGAAGGTCACATGGCCCATTTTGCGGCCTTTACGGGCCTCTGCTTTGCCATAGAGATGCAAATGGGCATGCGGATCGGACAGCAGAACCAGCCAGTCCTCGACCTCGTCACCGACCAGATTGTCCATCCGCACCCGTCCCAAACGGGCGGCAGAGCCGAGCGGCCAGCCCGCTACAGCCCTGATATGCTGGGTAAATTGCGAGGTCTCAGCCCCTTCGATGGTCCAGTGACCGGAATTGTGCACGCGCGGCGCGATCTCGTTGATCAGGATATGCTCATCCGCACCCTCGCCCACCACAAACATCTCGACTGCCAGCACTCCGACATAGTTCAGGGCCGTGGCAACAGCCTGTGCGTAATGCAGAGCCAGATCGGTGGCTTTGGCTCCCACACGGGCCGGAACGAGGGTTTGCGAGAGGATGTGATTCTTGTGGCTGTTCTCGCACAGATCAAACGCGGTCACTCGTCCGTCGAGCGCACGGGCCACCACCACCGAGACCTCACGGTCAAACGGCACAAAACCTTCCAGCACCGCCGGCGCAGTGCCGAGCTGGGCCAAAGCGGCGGCCGCATCATCACCGTCGCGGATCATGACCTGACCTTTGCCGTCATACCCGAAACGGCGGGTTTTCAGCACGGCAGGCCGGCCCGACACGGCAAGCGCCGCCTCCAGATCAGCCAGTCCGTTGATCTCCCAAAAGGGAGCCAGTGGCAGGCCGAGCGCGGTCAGAAACTGTTTTTCGGACAAGCGGTCCTGTGTAATGGCCAAAGCCTGCGGATCGGGGCGCACGGGACGGCGGGCCGCCAGAAAGGAGGCGGTATGGGCCGGAACATTCTCGAATTCATAGGTGATGACATCGACCGCTCCGGCAAAGCGGGCCAGAGCCTCTTCGTCGTCATAACCGGCAATGGTATGGGCATAGGCCACATCGAAAGCGGGACTGTCCTGCTCGGGCGCAAAAATATGACAGCGCAAGCCGAAAGGAGCCGCGGCAAGAGCCAGCATGCGGGCGAGCTGTCCGCCGCCCAATATCCCGATGGTCTGCCCGGGCTTCAGCATCAGTGCGCGCCGTCCGAGACCGGATGCAGGGCAACCGAGGCGGTTTGCGCCGCCCGCCAGGCCTGCAATCGTGCGCTCAAAGCTGGATCATTGAGCGCCAGCACGGCCACAGCCAGCAAAGCGGCATTGATCGCCCCTGCCTTGCCGATCGCCAGCGTGCCGACCGGAATTCCCGCAGGCATCTGCACAATCGACAACAGGCTGTCCTGTCCCGACAGGGCTTTGGATTCGACGGGCACGCCGAATACCGGCAAATGGGTCATGGCCGCGGCCATGCCAGGCAGATGGGCGGCCCCGCCCGCCCCGGCAATCACCACCTGAAAGCCCTCGGCGGCGGCACCACTGGCAAAGCTGTAGAGCCGTTCGGGCGTGCGATGGGCAGAGATGATGCGCGCTTCATAGGGCACACGCAGCGCCTCAAGCGTCTGGGCGGCATGCTGCATGGTGGCCCAGTCGGACTGGCTTCCCATGATAATGGCAACAGGCTTATTGGCTCCGGTCATGGCCGCATCGATCCCTGAAGACTGTAACTACGAAGCCCATTCCTTCGGCTTGGGCGAGGAAGCGCGGGAGTATAGGCAAGACGGCGGGGCCTGCAAGCTCTATCAGCAGTGTTTTTAAGCCTTTTTCGGGTGAAAATGCTTTATTTTCACCCATTTTCACCCGATCCCCGTCACACAGCAAAGGTTGACCGGTCTTCAGGCGATGATATCGGGGGTCAAACGGTCTTCCAATTTGGAGATCTGGTCCTTCAACAACAGCTTGCGCCGCTTGAACCGCTGGATTTGCAACTGGTCGGTGCCGCCGACTTTTTCCAGTGCGGAAATCGCATCATTGAGATCGCCATGCTCGACCCGCAGACGGGTCAATTCCGTCTCCAGCTTGCGCGTCTCGTCGCTGTCGTTGTCATAGTCCATGCGGGCCATATCACAGGAGTGCAGGTTCCAAGACCAGCATTATCAACGAGTTGCCGCCCGATCGCAAGCAGGCCCGTCTCCCCTCTCCCAAGCCCTGTCCGATCGCCCACACAAAGTCGGTCATTTTTTCAGAAATGACCTGAAAAAGCCTCTCGACAGCCGTCTTGAATCTGTCACACTGAAGGGGTTGATGATGCAAGCGGAGGATCGGAATGACGATACAAGCCCATCTTGCTACGTTGCAGAAGCGTCACGAAGCACTCGAACGTGACATTGAAATCGCCATGGCACAGCCCGGCAGCAGTGATCTGAAAATCACCGAATTAAAGCGCAAAAAACTGGCCCTCAAACAAGAGATGGAGCGGCTTCGACACCAGAACGGGGTCCCGCCGACGGTCCACTGACCCCGGAGCAAATGGAGCGGCAGATCAATCTGCGCTCCACGTCAACACACCAGCTTTGACACCCCCATCCTTGGAGCAATCCAAGGATGGTTTTTTGTGGCCACACGCCTAAAGCGGCCCAGCGCAAGGGCTTAATTCAGCAAAGGCGACCAGGCCGGATCGGAGGCGAAACCGGGGGTCGGCACCGGCACTTCGACCCGTCCGGTAATATCGACCATGAACAGGCGCGGACCCGAGCTGCCACCCGCATCGCGGAAGAACATCAGATAGCGACCATTGGGGGCCCAGGTCGGGCCTTCATTGTGGAAGCCTTCGGTCAAAATCCGCTCGCCCGATCCATCGGGCTTCATGATACCGATGGAGAAACTGCCGCCCTTCTGTTTGGTGAAGGCGATATAATCCCCGCGCGGCGACCAGACCGGTGTGGAATAGCGCCCTTCCCCGAAGGAAATGCGCTTGGCAGGCCCGCCAGTGGCCGGAATGACATAAATCTGCTGGGTGCCGCCACGGTCGCTTTCAAACACGATCCGCTGTCCGTCCGGCGAATAGGACGGCGAGGTGTCGATCGCACTGGCATCGGTCAGCTTCATGGTGGCCCGCGAGCGCAGATCCATCGAATAGAGGTTGGAAATCGCCCCTTGTGCCAGCGACATCACCACTTTTTGTCCGTCGGGCGCAAAACGCGGCGCAAAGGTCATGCCGGGGAAATTGCCGACAACTTCGCGCTGTCCGGTTTCGATATTCATCAAGGTCACTTTGGGGTCATTGCCGCCGAAGGCCATATAGGCAATGTCCTGCGACACCGGCGAGAAGCGCGGGGTGACCACCAGCTCGTCACCCTTGCTGATATAGCGCAAATTGGCCCCGTCCTGATCCATGATGGCCAGACGCTTGATGCGCTTGTCTTTACTGCCCTGCTCGTCGACAAACACCACACGGGTATCGAAGAACCCTTTTTCACCGGTCAGGCGCGAATAGATCGCATCGGCGATCATATGGGCCACCCGCCGCCAATTGTTGGGATCGGTGAAATATTGCTGGCCGGTCAATTGCTGGCCCGAAAATGTATCCCAGAGCCGGAATTCGGTTTTCAACCGCCCCGACGGATCCCGCGTCACCCGCCCTGTCACCAGAGCCTGCGCGTTGATCACTTTCCATGAGTCGAATTTCGGCGTGACATCGGGGCTGGAATTTTTCTCGATAAACGCCGCCTTGTCGATCGGAGCGAAAATGCCCGACCGTTTGAGATCATTGGTGATCACCGCCGAAATCTGCGGACCGAGATCGGTCCCGATGAAATCGCTGACCGCAATCGGCAAAGGCTGGAAATTGCCCTTGTCGAGGGTGATGGTGATTTCAGCCCGGGCCGACGCACCCATCACAAGACAGGCCAGCATAACCAGCCAAATCCGCTGAAGGCGCAAAACCAATGAGGTCAAATGATGTGGGATCATGGGTGTCATCCGAAGTTGGGTCATCCGAGGATATCCTTGGGATCGAAAATCACGGTCGTGTCTTTCCAGTCATTGTGGAAAGGCGCGAATTGGGCAGGAATTTTGAACGGCGAGCATTTGCGGATCGCCCGCATGGCACTGTCGGCCATCGCCCTGAAGGCCGGCGATGACTGGTCATTCATCACCACGGGCTGACCGATCACAGACCCGTCAGGTTGCAGATTGAACTTGATCATCGGCTTGAGCGTATGCCCGTCCATCACGCCCGCCGGCGGGCTCCAGCATTGCGAGAGCTGGTCCTTGATCGCATCGCCGAACTGGCCCTTCTGGCTCGGATTGAGCTTGGGGCCTGTGGCATTGGGCGCCCCCAGCGAGGCCGTCTTGTTGACCTCGGCCCCCGTAGACGCGGCCATGGCGGGCTTTTCCTTCGACTCCAGCATCTTCTTGATGTCATTGGGGTTGAAGGGCTTGGTGTTGGGGTCGGCTTTGGGCTGGGCCGGCTTGCTTTGTTCGATCAGCTTGGCCAGTTGGGTCGGGTCGAGCTTGGGCTGTTCGGGTTTGGGCGGCTCCGGCTTGCGCTCGGGTTTGGGAGGCTCCGGTTTGGGCGGCTCCGGCTTCTTCTCGGCCTTCAGCAAGGCCTCGTCCTTCACCTCTTCCTTGGGTTGGGGCTTGGGCGGTTCCGGCTTGACGGGCTCGGCCACTTTGGGAGGCTGTGGCGGGGTCGGCTTGGTTTCTGGTTCCGTGGAAGGCGGGCGTGACGGCGGGGTCACCACATCGCGCTTGTCCATTGCCGAATCCGGCTTGGTCTCGGTCACAGCCGCCACTTTGTCGGCACGCGGCTTGGGATCGGGCTTGGCCTCTTTGGCGGATTTTTCGCCTTTGGCAATCTGGTTCGGCTCTTCGGCATTGATGATCTCAACCGGCACCGACTCGCTCATATCCTCGAATTTGGGCGGGGTCGAAAACGCAACCAGCGTCGCCACGATACACAGGACATGTATCGCGCCGGAAACAGGTAGACCGGGTTCTGACCAATTGATCGCCACGTCCGATCCGCTTCCCTATTTCTTCTGTTCCGGTTCATTCACAAGGGCGATTTTCTTGTAACCGGCCGCCGTGATCATCCCCGTCAACTCGGCCACGCGGCCATAGGGGACGGCCTTGTCGGCCCGCACAAAAATCCGTTCTTCAACACCGGTCTTGGCAATGGCCGCCAGCCGCGCCACCACATCCTCGGAGGCCACAGCACTGTCCATCAGATAGATCTTGCCATCGGTTTTCAAAGAAATGGTCAAAGGCTGTTTGTCGATATTGAGGGGCGAGGCCTTGGTTTGGGGCAGGTCAAGCGGCACGCCTGTGACCATCAAGGGCGCGGCCACCATGAAGATGATCAGCAAGACCAGCATCACATCGATAAAAGGTGTCATATTGATGTCGGACATCGGGCGATGCTTGCGCCCGCCGCGCCGTCTGCGACCGCCCGAACCACCACCCCCGCCTGCTGCTGCCATGGCCATCAGACGCGCTCCTTATTCGGCTGCAATGCGTTCGTCGATCTGCCGCGAGAGAATGGCAGAAAACTCGTCGGCAAATCCTTCAACACGTGCCTGTTGCTTGGCGGCTTCGGCCTGGAGCTTGTTATAGGCAATCACCGCAGGGATCGCGGCAAACAGGCCGATGGCGGTGGCAAACAGCGCTTCGGCAATCCCGGGGGCGACAACCGCCAGCGAGGTGTTTTTGGACGCGGCAATCGAGCGGAACGAATTCATGATCCCCCAGACCGTGCCGAACAGGCCGATAAAGGGCGAGGCCGAACCGATGGTGGCCAGCACCAGCAATTTGGATTCAAGCCGCTCGACCTCGCGCTGGATGGTGACATCCAGCACTTTATCGAGACGCTGGGTCAGATTGGTGACCGCACGGCCCGAATTTTCCACCGAGCGTTTCCACTCGTTCATGGCCGCCACAAACACTGCCGCCATGGCATTGTTGGGCCGTTCCGACAACGCACGATACAGCTCTTCGAGAGATTGGCCGGACCAGAACACTTCCTCGAACCGGTCCATCGAGCGGCGTTCACGGCGGAACAGCAATTCCTTGTCGATGATGATCGACCAGCACCAGACCGAAGAGGCCAACAGGCCAAGCATCACGACTTTGACGACAAAATGCGCGTTCCAGAACATCGTCCAGATCGAAATCTCGCTGCTGGCCGTCTGCAGGGCACCTGCTACAACCTCTGTGCCGTTCATCGTGACATCCTCTTCAAACACCAACCTGACTCGCATCCCAAGCCAGGACACCGCGCCCCCCGATATCACCGTGATGTGCCAGTCAATTCAGGCGAAAGCAGGGCATCACAAGCGAATCACGGGCGCAAACCCACTGCTTGCATTAAGAAACGCATCAGGCTTAATTCTTCGTTACCATCCACGAAAAAGCCCGTCACAAGACGGGCTTTAAGAGGCTTATCGGGATAAAAGCCGATCTCAATCCGGATCGAGCCCGTCTTTGCCTGCGGCACGCTCGGCCAGATAATCCTCGGTGGTGCGCACACGCGGGCGTTGCGGGGTCTGGACACCTCCCCCCGCCTGATGCGGATCAAGCCCGTCATTGATGACGGTTTCAATGCGGCAATCATCGCACATGCCGATCACCGAAAGCCGCTTGTCGCTGTCATACATCCAGTGTTTGCCCGCCAGTTGGGTGCGGATTTTCTCGATGGTGCTTTTGACCCCGAACGGCTTGGCGCACACCGTGCACAAGGCCGGCTCCTCGGTCTTGATGACCTTTTTGGGTGCGCCCCATGCCGTAAAATCGATCTGCGGCACCAGCGTGATGACCTTTTCGGGACAGGTTGCCGCGCACAGCCCGCATTGCACGCACAGGCTCTCGCTGAATGACAGGGCCGGACGGTCGGGATTGTCCGACAGCGCGCTGACCGGACAGGCCGTCACGCAGGCCAGACACAGCGTACAGCCTGCCACCTCCACCTGCACCTTGCCGAAAGGCGCGCCTTTGTCGAGCGGCACCACATCCACCATCACAGGGGCGGCATGGTGCAATTCGCGCAAGGCCAGTTCCATCAGACCGCGCTTGCGGCCCTGCGGCATGAAAGAAGCACGCTCGCGTGGTCCCTGCCCTTTGGGCAAAGCATCGATCAATTCGCGCAACTGGTCGGGATCATCGGTCGACAGCACAGCGAGGCTGGTGCCGCCGTAACCAAGCGGCTCCAGAATGGAGCGCATCAAGGCGACTGTGCTGTCCAGCCCGGACAGATCATGTTTGGGCTTGCCCCGCGCCATGATGCCGACATTGACCGCCCCATAGGCATAGGCCGAGGCCAACAGTTCCGGCCCGATCTGCGAGATCTCGTTGACCTGCAAAGGCAGAACCCGCGCGGGCAATCCGCGACCGCACCGCGCCAGCATGGTGATGAGATCCTGTCCGTGACCGCTTTCATGCAACAGCACCATGGCATCCGTCCCGCCTGCCGCATGATAGGTGGACAGCAGGGTCCGCAAGCGGCGCATCAGCGCATCGACTGGCGGCAGGCGATAGGCGGCCGCGCCCGTCGGACAGGCCGCCGCGCAAGCACCACAACCGGCGCAGATGGCCGGATCGATCGCCACAGACGAGCCTTGCGGACTGATCGCCCCTGTCGGGCACAGATCGAGACAGCGCGTGCAACCGGTCTTGCCGGAGCGCGAATGGGCGCAGAGCGAAGCGGTCATGTCGATATAATGGGGGCGATCGAACACCCCGACCAACTGGCTGGCCTGATGGATCACTTTTTCGACAGCCAAGGCATCGTTGGGCATGGCGCGGCAATAGCCATCGCGCAGATCATGGGCCGCAAACAGCGGCAAGCCGCCGGTCAGATCGACCACCAGATCACAGGTCGAGGTTGCCCCCTGCCGGACCGGACCGAAGTGGTAGGTCTGGCGCGAGGAAGGCAGGGACACGGCAAAATCATCGATAGCGAGGGCAAACGCGCCCAGATGTCCGCTGGCCAGCCGCACCTTGCCCTGCACCACCGGAAACGGTGTCTGGCGGGGCGGCATCACGGCGGCACCCGGGGTCAGCATCACCGTCACATCAAGCTGGTCGGCCAGTCTCAAGCCCGCCTCGATGGCGGTTTGGTCGGAGCCGAGGATCAGCACCACGCCCTTGCTTTCCAGCGCGATAAACGGGGTCGGCGGCATCGGCTCGCGGGCGGCGGCCAGCAGGGCCGCCATTTTCGGTCCGGCCTGAGCGGCCTCGTCCGACCAACCGGCCATGTCGCGCAGATTGGCGAATTGCAGGGCGCCATGATGGGGGAATTCGTCGGCCATCTCGCGGAAAACCGGTTCCTCCTGCGTGCAACCGATCAGGAGAGGCTGGCCATTGGCCAACTGCTGTTTGACCAGCTCCGCCTGCTTGCGGCACAATTGGGTGCCTGCACGCACAGGCAGGTCGAGCCGTTCCAATACGCTCAGGTCCAGCGGCATCGTGTCATCGCACGAACACACAAAGGTGACGGGTTCGCTCATCGGGTGGTGTTTCCTCGTCGCAAGCAGGACTGATCTTGGCTCTTTGGCATGTCATGTATTGCCAGAAATGATTTTTCAGTTCACTCATTCACCCCAAAGAACCATCACTATACACAGACACGGATGGGAACATATCGTGTCTCACCAGAAAAAGCGAAGATGATATGCCCGACAGTCTGACCCAATCCCTGAAAGACATGTCACTGCCGCCCGTCTATCGCCTGTTTATTGCGGGCCTTGACGACAACACCCACCAGATGGCCTGCGAGCTTGCGCCCAAACGCGGGGCGGGAACGCTGGTGGTGCGCGCCCATCCCGGCCTGATCGACATGGCCGTGGTACTGGAACCCGATGATGTGTTGCGGACGGCGCGGCGGGTGTTTTTCGCCTGTATGGCGGCGTTGGGCGATGCGGTAGCCGCCCATGCCCCGCCCGAAAAACCGCTGATTTTCGGCTGGCCTGCCACTTTGCTGTGCGATGGTGCGATGATCGGTGGCGGCCGTCTGGCCACCCCCGCAGGCACCGATGACAATGAACGGCCCGACTGGCTGGTCTTTTCCGCCCAGATCACCATCCGCCACGAGGACACGTTCGATGCGGGCCTGCATCCTTATTCCACCACATTGGAAAACGAAGGCTTCGAGAACCTGACGGCCATTCCCTATGTCGAGAGCTTCACCCGCCATTTGATGACCCATATCGATCTGATGCAGCACAAAGGCTTCCGTCCGGTTGCCGAGGCCTATCTGATGCGCCTGCAACGCGATCCGCGCAAATGCGAACGCCAGATCGACCCGTTCGGCAATCTGCTGACGCGCTTCCAGCCCAATACGCGCGGCCAGACCACGCCCTTGTTGCCCGATGTCCTCCAGCCCGAATGGTTCGACACGGTGACAGGGATGCCGCGCCTGTGAGATTGCTCCGCACCATCCAGCTTGATGTGTCCGACACGCTGGTGTTCGAACCTGCCGCCATGCCGGGCGAATGGGCGGTGACCGGTTCGTTCCTGTTCATGCAGGACGATCTGGCCAGCCTGACCGGCAAACGCCGCGCCGCCTTCCGACAGGGCTTTGCCGGAGTGCGCTCGCTCGGATTTTCGACACTGGCGGTTGTGACCCCCGCCCAAGCCGACGAGATCGAACAGGCCACGCAGGATCTGGCCCAAAGCCTGATCGAGCAATTGGGTGCGCCCGATCTGCAGACCGCCCTGGAGGCCGCCCGCGAGGAAATCCGCTTTTCCGCCAGCCTGTGCCTCAATGGCACCGAGCCCTATCCCGAAGGCACCGTGATCGCCCTGACCCGCAGTCATGAGGACGGGGTGATCAAGGAACAATTCCGCTCGCTGTCGAGACGGCAAGCGCGCCAAGCCGAAGATGACTGGCACAGCGATGCCCGCGCCTTTTCCATCATCGAAGTGGATGATACAAATGCCGTCGACGAGCGTATCGATCTTGTGACGCTCCTGAAGGACAAGAGCCAGCCCCTATGAAAGGTCGCCAGACGTGAAAGAATTCTGGGTTTCAAGCGGCCACCACCTGACCCGTCGCAACGAGCAGGGCACGCTGGATGTGACCGATGAATTGTTGCTCGGCCTGCTGGCCCGCCCCGAAGTCCTGCCGCCGGACGAAGCGTGCGCACATGAAAAAGCCCTGCACCACGCCCTGCTGGCCGACCCGCAACGCAAGGTCGCGGGCGGGGAAATCGACCGGATGGAGGATGCCGACGCACGCGAGAACTGGCACTTCCTGATCGGCTTCCGTGATCTGTTGCTAGCCCATGGCACCATCGAGGCCAGCTATCTGGCCCTGATCAAGCAGGATACGATCACGGTTCCGCCGATCTTCATGGCACAACTGGTGCATCTGATCCTGCGCAATGCGCTGGATGGTTGCGAGGATACCTTGATGTTGCGGGCGGGTGAATTGTTCTTCCGCAGTCAGAAAGCCTCGATGCATGACGGGCATTTGTTGCTGGTCGATCTCGATCTGGTCGAGAGCCTGTCGGCAGATCCGCACCAATCCCCTCTTTTGTCGATGATGGGCGAACAGCGCATCCGCGAACTCGATATTCTGGGCCCCGACAATGCCTATGACTATTGGAGCCGCTCGGATGCCTTTTCGATGGTGTTCGACATGTCACAACGCCATTCCCGCGAAGCGCTGGCCCGCGTGATGCAGATCTGGGTCAGCCATCTCACAGGGGTGGCTTTGGCCATCGAGCCGATCGAGACGATGAGCGACGATGACTGGCGCTGGTTTATCGGGCTCGACAGCACCGGCACACGGATCGGCAATGCCCTGTGGAACAGCGAATGGATGCCCGACGAGCTGAAACAACGCGCGGTGGCCTTCTTCAAAGCCGATATCGACAGCCGGTTTCCGCTGTTGCCGGAGGTCTCGGGCCATCCGCTCTATCTCATTCTGGGCATGAGCGCCGAAGGCCAGATCATGATCAAGCCGCAAAATCTGATTGCCGGTTTGCCGCTCAAGCGCAACAACTGACCGCCACAGCAAGGGACAGCCCCACCATGTACAGCCAGTCCATGCCCGTCGGTGTTCTCGTCTCGCGCCATCCGCGAACCGAACACGCCGAGTCCGAACGCTTGCGGCCGCTGGCTGTGGTGACAGATATGCCGCCCTTGCCGGATTGGACGCTGTTGCGCCGTGACGGCGGGGTCGAGGTGTTTTATGCCGGTGAAAGCCATCTCGTGCTCTATCCGGGCGAAGCCGCCCATTACGAGGACAATCTTGCCTTGGACCCGCCACGGGTCTGGGTCGCCATCCGGCCCGATGCCGACACGATCGGCACGATTGCCGCTTTGTCGCTCGATCCTTACGAGGGCGAAGCCATGGCCGATGTTGAAAGTGACACGGTCGAAGCCCTGCCGATGCCGCAAGCCGTGCGGGCATGGCTCGCTGATTTTATTATCCAATATCCGCCCAATCGCGCCTTCTACAAGCGCCAGCGTGACAAAGGCGGCCGGTCACGCCAAGGCATCGACGGGGACAGCGAATGACCGGCAAGGATCAGGACGACGACCAAGGCTTGGAGCGCGAGCCGTTTCTGGCGCGCTGGTCCAAGCGCAAGATCGACACCAAAAATCAGAAGACTGCCGAGACGACAGCGCCGCTGGCACCTGCGCCTGTTTCAGAGGCTTCTGCCGAGGGGCCGTTCGATCCGCAGGCGTTCGAATTGCCGATTCCCGATCTCGAAGAGATTGTGGCGGGCTTCGATATGCGTCCTTTCTTACAAAAAGGCGTGCCCGAAAGCCTCAAAAATGCGGCCTTGCGCAAGTTATGGGTCACCGATCCCGCCATTGCCGGCTTTGTCTCTCCCGCTCTCGATTATGCCCATGACTATAACACTCCGGGGGCGGCACCGGGTTTTGGTCCGCTGATCGGCGATCACGACCTGACCAGCCTGATGCAAAACCTGTTCAGCCGCGACCCCAAAGACAAAACACCGCAAGCCCCTCAATCCATTGCCCAAATGCCGCCAGAGCTTGCCGAAGAAACACCTCTCTCCCCTGCAGAACCAACCGCCATTGCAATGGTGAGCGAAGCCCCAGACCCACTCCCTGCCCCCGTTCACACTGAACACCTTCCCGCGCCCGCGCCATCGGGCCCGCCGCTTAAATCCCGCCACGGCAGTGCCTTGCCCGAATGATTTTATTGGTGGATGCGCGGTTGACATTCAAAGGGTATAGGGTAACCCTATGATCCGGAATTGAGAATGCTGCGTAATAAAAATCGAAAATAAACAATCGACCAGCATAGGCCAGAGGAATGCGCGATCCGGGATTGCAATCAGCAATCGAAACTGTTGGGGGTATCAGTGCCTTGGCCCGTGCTTTGGGCCTCGCACAGCCGTCGGTTTCCGCCTGGCAACGCATCCCCGCAGATCGTGTCGTGTCCATTGAAACCATCACGGGCCTGTCGCGCACCGTTTTGCGGCCCGATCTGTTCGGCACCTCCCCGGAAAGCCCCATCGCCCTCGAACCGATCGAGGCTATGCGGGCGGATCTCTATACATTGCTGGCGCTGACGCTGGCCAAAGCCCCCGATGCCCCGCTTCTGGCAATGGTTCACAAGATGACGGGCGATGCCTCGCCCCTCGGTCTGGCCTTGCAACAGTTGGCGGCGGCCAGCCGCCCCGAAGCCGTGCAGGCATTGGAGCGCGATTATTTCAACCTGTTCATCGGCCTGGGACGCGGTGAATTGTTGCCCTATGCCAGTTTCTACCTGACGGGCTTTCTGCACGAGCGGCCTCTGGCCAGCCTGCGCGATGATCTCAGACGGCTCGGCCTTGAACGCTCCGGCACCATGAGCGAGCCGGAAGACCATATGGCGATCCTGTGCGAGGTGATGGCCACGCTGATCCGTTCCGAGATCGCAGGCAATTTGCTGGAGCAGGCCCATCTGTTCGACCGCCACATCAAGCCGTGGGGCAGTCGGTTTTTTGCCGATCTCGAACACAGCGCCAAGACCGATTTTTACAAAAGAGTCGGTGCACTCGGACTGCTGTGGATGGACATAGAAGAAGAAGCATTTGCGCTGGCCTGAGGCGGGCGCGGGACAAGAACTGGACCGGCCTGAACGCCGGATTTGGAGGACGTGATGAGCGAAAGCAAAACGACAACTGCTACGGAGGCATCCGACGGAAAGGATGTCAGCCGTCGCCGGTTTTTCAAAGTGCTTGGCGGGGCATCCACCGTGGCGCTTGCCGCACCGATCATGAGCGATGAGGCCCATGCCGGCGAAAGCAAGGACGAAGCGCGCAAAGCCCGCTATCGGGAAACCGATCATGTCAAAAAATTCTATAGCACCAACCGGTACTGAGGGAGGCGACCATGCTGATCAAACGCAAAAGCGGTGAGGCCGCCCGCACCCGACTGCAGGCTACCCATAACGAACTGTCGTCAGGCGTGCTCGACAGACGCTCCTTTCTGACCCAATCCGGCCTTGCGCTCGGCGGTGTCGCCGCCATCGGCTCAATCCAGCTCGGCGCGGTGCGTCAGGCAGAGGCAGGTCCGGTCAATCGGGCCGCACCGGTGGAAATCCGCAAGAATGTCTGCACCCATTGTTCGGTCGGTTGCACCGTCACCGCCGAAGTGCAAAACGGCGTTTGGGTCGGTCAGGAACCGTCGTGGGACAGCCCGATCAATCGCGGCACCCATTGCGCCAAGGGTGCATCGGTGCGTGAACTGGTCCATGGCGACCGCCGCATCAAATATCCGATGAAACTGGTCAACGGCGAATGGCAACGCCTGTCATGGGAAACCGCGATCAGCGAGATTTCCTCCAAGATGGTGGAAATCCGCGACAAATCCGGCGCGGATTCGGTGTTCATGCTCGGCTCGGCCAAAATGTCGAACGAAGGGGCCTATCTGTTCCGCAAATTCGGCGCGTTCTGGGGCACCAATTCGATCGACCATCAGGCCCGCATCTGCCATTCCACCACCGTGGCGGGTGTGGCCAACACATGGGGATATGGCGCACAGACCAATTCCTATAACGACATCCGCAATTCCAAAACCATCATCATCATGGGCGGCAATCCTGCGGAAGCGCATCCGGTCTCGTTACAGCATGTGCTATCGGGCAAGGAAATCAACCGCGCCAATCTGTTCGTGATCGATCCGCGCTTTACCCGCACCGCCGCCCATGCGACCGAATATGTCCGCATCCGTCCGGGCACCGATATTCCGATCATCTGGGGCATGTTGCACCATATCTTCGCCAATGGCTGGGAAGACAAAGAGTTTATCGCCAAGCGTGTTTACGGCATGGACGAGGTCCGCAAGGAAGTCGCCAAATGGACTCCCGAGGAAGTCGAGCGCGTCACCGGCGTGCCCGGCGAACAGCTCAAGCGCGTGGCCCAGACCTTTGCCACGCAAAAGCCCTCGACATTGATCTGGTGCATGGGCGCAACCCAGAAGACCGTCGGCACCGCCAATGTGCGCGCCTTCTGCACCTTGTTGCTGGCGACCGGCAATGTCGGCTCGCAAGGCACCGGCGCGAATATTTTCCGTGGCCACTGCAATGTGCAAGGGGCCACCGATATGGGCCTCGATGTCGCCAATCTGCCGCTCTATTACGGGCTGGTCGAAGGGGCTTGGAAGCATTGGTCGCGGGTGTGGGAAGTCGAATACGACTATCTGCAATCGCGTTTCGACGAAGTGCCTGCCAAGGCCGGACGGCCTGCACGCACCCGCAAACAGAACATGGAAACCTCCGGTATTCCTTCAACCCGCTGGTTCGATGCCGTGACCATGCCATCCGACGATGTCGACCAGCGCGACAATGTCAAAGCCATGTTCATCATGGGCCATGGCGGCAACACCGTCACCCGTATGCCGGAAATGTCGAAGGGCATCGAGCGGCTTGAATTGCTGGTGGTCTGCGATCCGCATCCGACCACATTTGCCATTCACGGCGAACGCAAGAACGGCACCTATCTTCTGCCGATCTGCACGCAATTCGAAACCTCTGGTTCGCGCACGGCCTCCAACCGCTCGATCCAGTGGGGCGAAAAAGTCGTCGAGCCGATCTTTGAATCGAAGGACGATTTCGAGGTCATCTACCGCTTTGCCCAAAAGCTCGGTTTTGCCGACAAGATGTTCAAAAACATCAAGGTCGAAAACAACCATCCGGTGCCCGAAGATATTTTGCGCGAAATCAACCGTGGCGGTTGGTCGACCGGCTATACCGGCCAGTCTCCGGAACGCCTGAAGGCACATATGGCCAACCAGAAGGATTTCGATCTGGTGACCTTGCGCGCCAAAGACGGCCCTGCCAAAGGCGATTATTACGGCCTGCCATGGCCGTGCTGGGGCAAGCCGGAGGTCAACCATCCGGGCACGCATATTCTGTACAACACCAATCTCAATGTCCGCGATGGCGGCGGGGCATTCCGTCCGCGCTTCGGGGTCGAATATCAGGGCAAAACCCTGCTGGCCGAAGGGTCATATTCGCTAGGCTCGGAGCTGACAGACGGTTATCCGGAATTCACCTTCGGGATTTTCAAGCGCCTGGGCTGGGATGCCGATCTGACCGAAAGCGAATTGGCGACGATTACCAAAATCGGCGGCAATGCGGTTGATGCCGTCAGCTGGGCCACCGATCTGTCGGGCGGTATCCAGCGTGTCTGCCTCAAGCACGGTGTCAGCCCGTTCGGCAACGGCAAGGCCCGCGCCATTGCCTGGAACCTGCCAGATCCGGTGCCTGTGCACCGCGAACCGATCTATTCACCCAAGCCCGATCTGGTCGCCAAATATCCGACCCGCCCGGATGCGCGCGAATTGCGCATGCCAAACCGTGGCGCTTCGGTGCAGAAGGCCGCGGTGGATACGGGCGTGGCCAAGAAGTTCCCGATCGTTCTCACCTCCGGTCGACTGGTCGAATATGAAGGCGGCGGCGAAGAAACCCGCTCCAACAAATGGCTGGCCGAATTGCAGCAGGATATGTTTGTCGAGATCAACACCAATGATGCCGCCGAGCGCGGCATCCGCGAGGGACAATGGGTCTGGGTCAAGGGTCCTGAATCGGACTCCAAGGCCAAGGTCAAAGCCCTTGTGACCGATCGCGTCGGGCGCGGCGTGGCCTTCATGCCGTTCCACTTCGGGGGATGGTTCCAGGGGGTCGACCAGCGGGCGAAATATCCCAAAGGCACCGATCCGATCGTGCTCGGCGAACCTGTCAACGGTGTCACCACCTATGGTTACGATCCGGTGACAGGCATGCAGGAAACAAAAGTCACGCTCTGCCAGATTGAAGCGGCGTAAGGGAGGCGAACATGGCCAGAATGAAATTCTTATGTGACGCCGACCGCTGCATCGAATGCAATGCCTGCGTCACCGCCTGCAAAAGCGAACATGATGTGCCGTGGGGCATCAACCGCCGCCGCGTGGTGACCATCAATGATGGCAAGCCCGGCGAGCGTTCGGTGTCGATGGCGTGCATGCATTGCACCGATGCGCCGTGTCAGGCGGTGTGTCCGGTCGATTGTTTTCTGACCACCGCCGACGGCGTGGTCCTGCATAACAAGGATCTGTGCATCGGTTGCGGCTACTGCTTCTATGCCTGCCCGTTCGGCGCACCCCAATATCCCAAGACCGGCAATTTCGGTTCTCGTGGCAAAATGGACAAGTGCACCTATTGCGCGGGTGGACCGGAAGCGGACAATTCACCGGAAGAATATGCCAAATACGGGGCCAACCGTCTGGCACAGGGTAAATTGCCGATCTGTGCGGAAATGTGCTCCACCAAGGCTTTGCTGGCCGGTGACAGCGAGATGATTGCCACCATCTACAAAGAGCGGGTTCTCAAGCGCGGCTATGGCTCGGGCGCATGGGGCTGGAAAGTGGCTTATCGTGAAACAGTTGCGGTCTGAGCGTGGATCACAGCAGCAAAAGGGGACGGTCATGACAGATCGAAACAGCAACTGGCGGCATCTGGCTCTGGCTCTCTTGGGGCTTGCCTTG